>NZ_JBGTCA010000036.1:0-56869 GCF_041749095.1 Aquiflexum sp.
CTATATGCCACATCTACCGGAACACAACATTTGAGATCGGAAACTCCCTATCCTAAGGAACTTAAAACCCTACCTACACTTTTTTCAGAGGCAGGTTATTTTACGAGTCTTTATGGAAAAACCGATTATAATTTTGATCCCAAAGGACTTTGGGAGTATTGGTCAACCGATAAGGCACCTTGGAGAAAAATTCAAGATGGCCGACCATTTTTGAGCGTATTTACCTTGAAGAGCACTCATGAGGGGAAAGGTAATTCCAAAGAAAAGTATGAGGAGGAAATGCAATTGTTTCCCCATTCTGCCAGACACGAAAGCCGATCAGTCCCTGTACCACCATATCATCCAAACAATGAGGAATTCAAAGATCTATGGACAAGGTATTATGACCTGATTACTGCCTTTGATTATGAGGTAGGGGAGATACTTCAAAACCTCGAAGATGATGGGCTATTGGATAATACCATCGTTTTCATTTTTTCTGATCATGGCTTTGGTATGCCCAGGTACAAAAGATGGCTCTATGAAACAGGTATAAAAGTCCCTTTGATTATCCACATACCTGATAAGTACAGAAGCCTCAGGCCAATGGAAGCAGGTGAAAAAACCAAAGACTTGGTCAGCTTTGTGGATTTTGTGCCCACTGCGCTTTCTTTAGCGGATATTCAGGTTCCTGATTATATGGAAGGGTTTCCATTTTTGGGCAAACAGCGAAAAAGTCAACCTCGAAAGGACATCTATGCTTTCAGAAGCAGGGCTGACAACGTGTATGAAATGTCAAGGGCTGTAAGGGATGACAGGTTTATTTATATCAGACACTTTATGCCTCATTTACCCTATATCCAATCTTCTGTGATTTTCTCTGATGAAAAGGAAAGTTATAGAAACCTTTTAGAATTAAATCAGGCCGGTAAACTTCCCCATGAAAGTTTGAAAATGTTCAGTTCCAAACCTATTGAAGAACTCTATGACCTCAAAAGTGATCCTTATGAACTGAATAATCTGGCTGGCAAGGATGAATATCAAGGGCAATTGGAATGGATGAGGAAAAGATTACAGGACTATGTCATGGAAACCAAAGATTTGGGTTTTCTTTATGAAAGTGAAATGGTGAGGCGGGCAGATGGAAAATCCCCTTATTTTCTGAGAAATGAATTTGAAAAGTTTGATTTAAAAAGACTTTATAGTGCAGCAAATATGGTGGGCAAAGCCGCTCCAAATGAGATCAACGCCTTACTCGAAGACTCCGATTCAGGGGTAATTTTTTGGGGTCTGATGGCAATCAGGCAATTACCTCTTACAGACCAAAAGAATTTCATTCCGCAATTGAATTTACTGCTGAAATCAGCATCAGTAACTGTTCAGATTGTGGCCGCAGAGCATCTATACCTATTAACCCAAAATGATTCATATCTCAACTTAATGGTTGAAAATCTGAATCATCCAATCGATGAAGTAAAACTTCAGGCAGCTAGAGCCTTGGAACTTTCCAATCCAAATAATCCTGAAATATTGGCTGAAATATCCAAAGTTCTGGTAAGGTATAAATCGCCTAGCGGTGCCTCCCATCCTTATACGGATTATAATTTTGCTTCCTTTATTTCCTGGTCATTGGAAAGTATTTTGGAGAATTAAAAAGAGGGATTATTGATGAAAAATTACTTAACAACTTTCAATTACAAAATATCATTTCTTGGGCTCTTGTTTTCCATGCTTTCCGGTAATCTTTTGGCTTCAGATTGGGTGCGGTTATCCGTGTTGAATGACCGGATTTTGGTTTTGCAATTTGATGATGGTTATATTGAGCATAGCGGATATAGGCAGGGTCAAAATACTTCTGTTACATATAACTTCCCTTTGGATATTGCCAAAGCATCACTTTTGGAATCTTACAAAATTTTCAGCCCTGATGACCCGGAATTTGCAGAGGGAATATCACCCATTAAAATCAGCAGAAAGACCAAGGGAAAGGATTTTTCCAATGACTGCAACTGGGTGAACAGTATTTGCGACAATGACTACATCAATGAACATTTTATTTATCTCCATTTACCTTCCCAACTCAAACAGGGATTTACCTACACTATCGAATTGGACCAATTGGCAGACAATTACAATAAGGATTCCTTTGTTTTCGATTTTACCAAAATCCGGTCAGAGGCTGTACATGCCAATCAGATTGGCTTCAAGCCCACAGCTCCCGTAAAATATGCTTACCTGTCTCATTGGATGGGTGATGGGGGACCACTTGATTTGGATTCTTATTCAGGAGCAGACTTTTATTTGATTGACCAACAGTCAGGAGAAAGGGTTTTTCAGGGAAATATTCAAAAACGACTGGATCTGGACAATGCCGGTTATATAGACCTCCAAAGAACTCCCCAACAGGGTTTTCTTTCCATGTCGGATGTATGGGAATGTGATTTTTCTGACTTTAAAGTTTCAGGTGAGTATGTACTTGCTGTCGAGGGTATAGGAAGCAGTTTCCCTTTCAGATTGGATGAGGATATTTACAGAGAGCCCTTTTACCATGCCATCAGACAACTGTATCATCAAAGAAGCGGAATACCGCTTGAAAGGGCACATACAGATTGGACAAGACCAAGAAATCTGCATCCGGATGATAGACAGGTGAGATTCCAATATACTACTTCACGATGGATGGACTGGTTGAGCACTTCTCCCGAAAACGGTAGAAAAGAAGATGTCTATGCAAAGGTACTTCCCAATTATAAGCTGGAAACCTGGGGCTGGTATATGGATGCAGGTGACTGGGACGGGTATTACAATCATTTGAAAATCCCCAGGTTTTTGATGACCGCTTTCGAACTGGCGCAGGAAAACTTTTCCGATGGGGAATTGAATATTCCCGAAAGCGGAAATGGCATCCCCGATATTCTGGATGAAGCAAGATTTTTAATTGATTACCTGGATAGGACCCGAGGTCCAAATGGGGGGATAGCAGGAGCAAGGATTCATCCTGATTTTGAAACCAAGACAGTTAACAACATTCCTTCGTGGGAAGATGTGAGGGTATGGACAATTTCCGGGGAAGACCATGTGACCACATTTACTTTTTCCGGTCTCGTCGCACAGTTGGCATTTTGCTATGGACTGTTTGGTATGGAAGAGATGAGCAGTGAAATGTTGGAAAAGGCACTGGATGCCTATGGTTGGGCAGCGGAAAATTTTGACCCTGCCACTGACAATCACCACAATGCAAGAATGTATGCGGCAGCGTGGCTATATAAACTCACGGGTGAAAAAGCCTATCAGGATACTTATATTGCAGATTTCAATACGCCATCAACCTTAAGGTATGCAGATGATAATAGGGATTTTGCAATTTGGGCTTATTTGACAAATACCAATGAAGATATTGATCCTTCAGCCAGGCAAAGCAGTTTAAATTTTGCCGCACAAAGAACAATTAATGAATATGTTTTGACTGCCGAAAACCGAAGTTTCCGGGTTGGGTTTGGCCCTAACTTCAGGACTTTTCTTGGTCAGGCAACCACCCCTTTGGTATTTCCGGCTTTGGTACTTTACTATATCACAGGAGAGGAAAGATATTACAGAGCGGCATTGACAAGTGCAGACTATGTCCTTGGCGGCAATCCTTTGGATATGACATGGATGGTTGGTTTTGGCCATCAGTCGCCGCAGCAGATTTTGCATTTGGATACGTGGCTTCATCCCGATGGGAGACAGGAGTTTATTCCCGGAACTATCCCTTATGGTCCCACCTCTTATGGTGACGGGTGGCCACCAAATAACGGGCCATGGAGCAGTGATTTTGCATGGGATAGAATTTATCCCAACAGGACTCAATGGCCATTGCATGAAGGCTTTTTCAACAACCGCTATGATGTGCCGACCAATGAATATACAGTTCATCAGACTTCTGCACCTGCTGCCGCTGTTTTTGCGCTGCTTTCCGGCAAGTCAACAGGTGATTTCCGGCCAAATCAGGCTCCGATAGTAAGTTTGAAATTACCTGAAAATATGGAAGGCGGTGGTTCAGCGCTCCTGGAAGTTGATGCCCTGGATCCTGATGGATACGTCATCAGGGTAGAATACTTTTACGGGAAACAAAAAATCGGGCAATCCACAGAGGTTCCATTTTCATTTTTGTGGGAAAATATACCTGAAATTGAAAATGAAATCATAGCAATAGCAATTGATAATCAAGGTAAAAGATTCGGGACCGGGCATTTTCCAAATGTACGGCTTGAAGGATTTATTCTAAGTGATGACTATGTGGAAATTGATTATGATGGGGTCAAAAGGGTCAATGTTTTGGAATATATTCCGGAAAATGCAATGATCAAAAGATTGGTTTGGGAATCTGAAAACAGGGAAATAGCCACCGTTGATCAGGAAGGTTTGATCAGGGCACAAGATGAGGGGATGACAAGGATTAGGGTCAGGTCACTGGAAAACCCTGAATTGAACGCCATCATTGAAGTAAAAGTGAATTCATTGATTTTGGGTAATAATGAAAGTAAAGAAGGGCCGGTGGTTTACTTTCCCAACCCTGTGAAGGATGGGAAATTGAATCTCCGGCTACCTCTTTTTTCCAAAACCATCGATTATGAAATCGTCGATGTCAAAGGAAGATCATTGATGAAAGGAAAGATCAATCCCAATGAACGTCAACCTCAAATTGATCTGAGTTCCTTTTTGCAGGGTATTTATATTCTAGTGTTGCAGACCGAATTTCGTGTCCAACATTTAAAAGTGCTGGTAAACTGATTTTTAGATTTTACTGGCCTCAATTTTAGATTTCAAAAATTCCTTTGGACTTTTCCCAAAGTGATTTCTAAAACATTTGCTGAAATATTTGGGATCGTTGAACCCTACAGCATAAGCAAGTTGAGAGGTATTGTAATGATTCTCCAGAAGGACTTTTGCAGAATAATTCAGACGGCTGGTTTTAATAAATACCCCCAAGGATTCTCCGGTAGCATTTTTGATTTTTTCATACAATAAGGTCCGGCTGACCCCAAGTCTTTGGGCAAAAAAATCAATATTGAGATCCTGATTGGTGATGTTTTCCTCCAGGATTTTCACCACGGACCGGACAAATTCTTTATGATTATCGCTGACTTCCAGCTTGTCTATATCTCCGATCAGATTATTTTCATATTTGGTTTTGACCGAATCCAGTGTTTTTACGAGGTTTTTGATACGGAGTTCTAACACGCCAATGTTTACCGGTTTGGAAAGATATTCATCAGCACCATACTCCAATCCTTTATATTGGTCATTTTTGCTGCTTTTTGCCGTCAAAAGAATGACAGGGATGTGTCCCGTTCCAGGATTTTCTTTGATCCGTCTGCAAAGTTCAAAACCATTCATTTTGGGCATCATCACATCTGACACTATCAGATCAGGTTTTTCGGTTTCCAAAATGTCAATGGCTACTTTACCATCTGTTGCGGGGATGATTTCAAAGTTGTTGGACAGTGTATTTTCAAAAAACTGCAAAAGTTCCTCATTATCCTCCACAATCATTATTTTTCGTTTTACCTCACTTGATTGAAGTTCAGGAATGGGCTTATCTACGATTGATTCCTTATCAGCCAGATTAAGTTCAGCGTCGGGATTATTGATAAAACCATCCACAACTTCATTGTATTTGTAGGCATTTTTTTCAAGTGGTATCGTGACGGTAAAAGTTGTTCCAATGCCTTCTTCACTTTCCACTTCCAGATGTCCATGGTGCAGTTCCACTAGTTTTTTTACCAGAGAAAGGCCTATGCCTGTTCCGATTATATTTTGGGTATAGTTGTTCTGAATCCTGTAGTACTGTTGGAAGATATTGTCGATTTCCGAAGAAGAGATTCCTATGCCTGTGTCCTTTATCGATATTTGGATGGCCTGCTTTTGTTTGAGATCCCGGATTAATTTGATATCGACTTCCACATCTTTTCCGGGGTCTGTGTATTTGAAAGCGTTGTTCAATAAGTTATAGGCAATTTTTTCTATTTTATCTTTATCAAAATATCCCGTAAAGCTCTTGAGTTCAGAATTCACCCTCAGGCTGATGTATTTTTTTTCGGCCACAAAATAAAACGAATCTATAATGGAATGAAGCGTTTCACAGATATCACCTTCGGATACTTCCAATCTCAATACTCCATCTTCCAATTTGGAGAGGTCCATGATTTGAGTCACCAGCCTTAACAGCCTTGTACCGTTCTGATGGATGATATTCACGTATTTCCTTTCCTTAAAAGTCAGATTTTTACCTTTTTGTATTTCCTCAATGGGACCAAGAATCAACGAAAGTGGTGTTCTGAATTCATGGGAGATATTGGTATAAAACCGGGTTTTTATCCTGTCCAATTCAGAAAGTTGTTCTGATTGCTGTTGTATTTTTTTGTACTTGTTGGAATTGTCCAGCGCAATGGAAATATAGACAGCGATATTCTTGAGCAGATTCACATTCTTCTGCTCAAAGGCATTTTTCTTTTTGCTTTTGACCACCAGTATGCCGATTACTTTATTGGAAGGTGACTGAAGTGGAATATAGATAGCGCTGTTTATATGGTCTTTTTTATATTGGTCATCATGTTTGTCCAAATACATCTTGATATCCTCCTTGATATTATTTGAAAAGACAGATTGGTTTTTCCTGTATGAATAAATGGAGAGTCTTTTTTTATCGTCCAGGTCAATGGATTGCTTGTCTATTTTACCATTAATTATTTCCCAATAATCCATGGAGTTATTGCTTTTATTTACTTCTCCGATGGCGAGATGGCTGGCATCAATCACTTCATTAAGCAGTTCATATATCTTTTGATAAATATCCTTAAGATTAATGGAAGCTGTAATCTTTTTCCCCATTTCACTGAACAGGACAGTATTGCTGTTCTGTATTTTCAGTTCTTCGGATTGGCTGAGCAGTTTTTCATTTTGAAGGGTGATCTCTTGTTGTTTTTCCTGAATTACCTGAGTCCTCTGTCTTACCTGATCTTCCAATTTTCTTCTTTGCCTCTTTAGCTGATTGACTCTGACAAAATAGATTCCTAAAATAAGGCTGACCAATACAAACAATGCAAGCACTTTGAACCAAATGGTATTCCAGATTGGCGGGGTGACAAATATCCTTAAAGAAGCTTCATTTCTGCTCCAAATGCCGTTGTTATTTGAGGCCTTTACTTTGAAGGTCAGCCATTTCCCTTCCGGAAGATTTGAATAGGAGACAAATCGCCTGTTCTGTACAAAGTTCCAGTCATTATCCACCCCCTCAATCATGTAGGCATATTGGTTTTCTTCCGGATATAGGAAGTTCAAAGCTGCAAATTCAATCGAGAGTAGATTTTGATCGTATCTCAGCATGATTTCATCCTGATAGGAGGGGGATTTGATTAAATAGTTCTCATCTATATTTTTTCCCTCTTCCATTTCCAGATAAGCCGGCTTTGTTTTAGAATCCTTATTCAATACACTGAAATTCACGATTTTGACAGGAGGTAAATGATCATTGAGAGTAATTTGGCTTGGCTCTATGATGTTGAATCCATTGTTGCCACCTGCATAGATCTGCCCGTTTTTACTTTTGAGAATGGCATATTGATTGAATCCATTAGCCTGAACACCATCATTTTCATAAAAATTGGTCAACTCATTGGTTTTGATGTTCAGGTACATGATTCCATTATTGGTTGTAACCCAAAGACCCGATTGATTATCCAATTCAATTCCCCTTATCTCTTTGTCCATCAAATCGGTTTTGGATATAATTTCCCTTGTAGTCTGGGTGATAGGATCAAAAGCAGAGATATTGTTGTTTACTATGATAAATTCAGAACCTGTGTAAATGGTGTACTTGAAACTTGGATTGGAAAAACCATATTTGAAGGCATACAGTGTAGAATCCTTCACCAGGCCACTGTGTCCCCCTGTTTGAAAAATTGCTGGATCAAGATGTCCGAATTTTATCTGGGAATTGCTTGAAAATATCCAAAGATCACCGTTTTTATCAAAAATCAATTTTTGTACCGTATTGGTTTTCAGACCTTTTTCATAATGATGGGAGCTGTTGAAATGCAGGAACTTTTGGTCTTTGAAACGGTAATAACTGAGACCATTATTACCTGCAATCCAAAGATTGCCCAAACTGTCCTCGGCCATATCGAAAAGCACACTGCTGATCAATGTTTCGGACAGATTCCCTTCCCTGGTCTTGTAATTTTTGCTTTTATTTATTTGGGGGTCATGGACAGTAAAACCTTCTCTTGTACTTATTGCGGCGATTTTTCCATTCTGGAGTTTCAGCATTTTATGTGAAATCCCGGGAATGGTATTTGACATTTCGGTTGATTCCCCGGTTTTGGGGTTGAAAGAGAAAATCCCGCTGGACTTGGAAATCCAAATCTCATTTTCATTTAATTCCAAAAAGCCATGGATTTCCCTGTCTTTTGGATTTTTACTCTCGTTTGCCACTAAGGTGAATTTGTCCGCACCATAATTGTAATAGTTTAATCCTCCTGCCAATACCCAAATGCCCTTATGATTATCCTCAAAAATAAATTCAACATTTCTACTGATCAGACTGTGTCTTTTTTGACCATTGTCCTTAATGATTTGATATTCTTTGGATGCCTTGTTCAATAGTATCAACCCTTCTTCTGATCCGATCCAAAGCTCTGATTCAGATTTGGGAAAGATGGTCAGCAATCTTTTATAACCCTTTGAAAGACTACTTGGATTGAATTGGATCTGCTCTGATTTTTTTGTCAGTATATCAAAAATGATCAGACCATCTCCTATACTTGCAATCCAGAGCTTATTGTCCTCAATGTAAATGTCCTTGACCCATTGATTACTGCCCCCTTTACCCAAAACATTTTCAAAATGTTCAAATGTATTTGAATCAGGGTCAAACTTATGTAGACCACCTCCCCAGGTGCCAACCCAAAGGTTTCCTGTTTGATCTGATACAATTTTTTCGATTTTACTGTAATTGTAGATTTCCCTGCTTCCGGGTGTGTCAAAAGGGAAGTTTTCTGCTTTGCCTGTACTCGGATCGAATTTGGTCAACCCGAACCAGGTTCCAAGCCAAATATTACCCTGATTGTCCTTAAAAATTTCATTGATCTGATCATTGGAAATACTATTGGGATCGTCTATTATGTGTACAAACTTTTCCAGTTGGTTTTTTGAAGGGCTGTATTTAATTAAGCCCTGATTTTCTGTTCCGATCCATAAGAATTCCCCATCAGACAATAAGCTAAGTATTCTGTAATTTTCCGAATCAAATATGGTTTCATTGAAATTGACAAAATTATACCCGTCAAACCTTACAATTCCTCTTGTTCCGCCTATCCAAAGAAATCCTTCTTTGTCCTGTACCATGGTAATGGAACCGGGAAGCAAGCCTTTATTATTGTTGTAATGGACAAAATTGACAGTTCCCTGCTGCCCAAATCCCCAGATAGAAATCAGTAAGAAAATGGATATAAAAGCAACTGAAGTTTTCCTAATCATCTTCTTTTTATTATAACAGTAATATACTCAGCTTTGATTTTCTGATCAATATTGACCCTTTTTAATTTTTTGGATCAGTCCTGGCAATCATTCCCATTTCGATTTACAAATCTACAGAGGAGCTAAAGGAGAAAATTAGGCATAAAAAGAGGAATTTTGATCTGAATTTTTTCCGACTTGTCGTCAATATGTCTATTCCATTCCCAATCACGCCGAAAAAATACCTACCTGAGCATCCACTTTATTATTAGAAAGACCAGGTTTTCGTAATCGGGTGATAAAATGGATGGAAGTGATGGTTTTTTGGACTTGTTAAAATTCCTCCTTATCAGATAAAATCTACCTCTACTTTTTTTCTTCATGTGCCAAATTGCCAAGGTCAATTTATCATAAAACTGATTGCAAAACCTTAAATACATCATGTTATGAAATCAACCAGAAAACTATTATCTCTCTTTATTTTGCTATTGATCGGTTCGTTCCTGTTTACAGCCTGTGGTGACGGTGAAGATGAAGTGCCCACATGCACCACGCCAAATTTAAACAGCATTTTTATTGGCTCCGGCAGTCAGTTTGTAGAAATGGAATCTACAGGAACAAATACCTGGGAATTTTCAGTCACAAACTTTGAGTTGGATGCTTTTTCTTTTGTTTTCGCCAATAATGCCAGCGGTAGCAATGCCACTTTCGGTTCAGCACCTGGTACTGCGACTGCCCCCAATTCAGGAACAGCAGTTCAAAAAGTAGTGGACGGAACAGTGACCTGTGGAGAGAACGCTCCCATCAACCTTACAGGTCTCCAAGGTCAGAATATCACCATCACTTTCAATTCATCCACTCTGGCTTACAATGTCGAAACGGTGGCTTTTGATCCCTGTACAGATTTTAGTAGAGAAGAATTTTTTATCAGATGGAGAAATTCTTCCAATGCTGCTGATTTTACCTGGGCACAGATGGACGCAGTGGACGGTGAAGATGGAGTTTTTACCATCTCTCAGCCAGCAGCCAATTTTTATCTGGAAAACGCCAGTTCGCCAAACTTTGGTGTCCAATTACTGGAATTCAGCAACCAGCCTGATTACGGAGGATTGAACAACGGTGAGCTCTTTGCTTTATACAGAAATCAATTTGATGGAAGTAATTCCGGACCTGGTTTCTGGAATTTTCCCCATCCTGTAAATGGTGTGACTTCGCAAACTGCAAGGTACATATCAGTCAGTACCCGAAATGCACAAGGGGAAGAAACTGTCATCTGTCCGAGGCCGGCAGATATAGATTCCAATAGAGGATTTAGATTGAGATTTACGAATGCAGATGGTGAACTTATCGTACAACCCTCAAATACCCTAAGGTATGTCATAGACACCTTTTCGGCTGAAGTGGCGGTATTTATCGAATAATGCTTAATCATCAATAGAATTGGCTGTCCCGGCTTTTTTGGGACAGCCATTTCTTTTAATCCAAAAATGTACAGTATGTTGAAAAACCTGGTAATCTTTGTTTTTCTTTTGGCCACTCACCTAAGCTATGGTCAGGATTTTATTAAGGGAAAAGTCCTTGATGAAAATGCCCTAGCGCTTCCTTTGCCAGTGTTCTTTTGAAAGGTACTTCCATGGGAACAATCACCGATGAGGAAGGCAATTTTTCGATTGAAGCAAAACCGGGGGATACACTTACTATTTCTTTTATAGGCTATGTCTCAAAATCTGTTGAGATCATTGATCAAAGTCCGCTTACAGTACGGCTCGACTTTGAGGCTTCCAATCTTGATGAGGTTGTGGTAATGGGGTATGGCACTACCAAAAAGAAAGACCTGACAGGTTCAGTGACTGTGATGGATACCGAGGAGCTTAAAAAGTTTCCTGTTTCCAATATCGGTATGGCCATGCAGGGAAGACTCGTGTGTTCAGATCGTGAATTCCAGTCAACCCGGCACCAATCCACAGATTCTGGTCAGGGGCTTTGGGACTATTTTTGGTGATCCCAATCCTTTGGTGGTCATTGATGGACTTCAGACAGGTGTAGGCACGCTTTCCAATATCGATCCCAGCAGTATTGAAACCTTACAGGTACTCAAAGATGCCTCAGCAGCTGCCATTTATGGATCAAGGGCGGCTAATGGCGTTATTATTATAACAACTAAAAAAGGTAAGGAGGAAAGCTTTCAGGTCAATTATAATTCTGAGTTTGGGATTCAGACAGTGGCCAACAGGTTTAACCTGATGAATACAGCGGAATATGCTGAATATACCTCATTGCTATACAGAAATTCTTCCACGGGATTGGTTCCCCGAAATCCACCTTCATGGACCAGTAACCCCGATGTTTTGGCCATCAACACAGATTGGCAGGATGTGATTTTTCAAAGTGCGCTGATGCAAAATCACAACATCAACTTTTCGGGAGGTGGAAAAAACAATACCTATTATTTTGGATTGGGATATTTAAATCAGGAAGGTGTCATTGCCGATTCGGGATTTGAGCGGTACAATATGCAGGTCAATACACAGTTCAAGAAGTCCAGATTTACTTTTGGGGAAACCCTGAATATTTTTGCCAGATTCAAACCCGAAACAGACCTTGCGAATACACCGGCCAACTTATACGGTGCTGCACCACAGATAAGTCAGTTTGATGCCAATAATCCCAATGGTCTGGGAGCACCATTTCCTGAGATTACCGGGGGAAACAACATAGCAAACCCGCTCGCTTATCAATTCAGATCTATTCAGACCAATGCATTTGGTCTACTTGGAAACCTATACGGTGAAGTGGACTTGGGAAAGGGATTTAGTTTCCGGACTGATCTGAATGCCAATTTTACCAATACTAATTTTGAAAGGTACAGAGAGCCGGTATTTCAGTCCCAAGCTGCCATCAGCCGGACTGACTATGAAATTTTACTCAGGAATTCCTCGTCCTTTGGTCTTAACACTGAATCCTTGATCAGGTACAATCAGAATTTTGATAAGCATACTGTTTCTGCCATAGCAGGCTACACCGTACTCGTAAACATCAATAGAAGTGTTACCGTGTCAGCAAATAATGTGGAACCCGGCACAAAAGTCCCCCAAACAGGTCTCAATCCCCAAGCAAGCGCTGGGTACTTTGAGGACAGGTTGGTGTCCCAATTGGCCAGGGTCAATTATTCCTATGACTCAAAATACCTTTTGACCGCAAGTATAAGAAGAGACGGTTCTTCCAATTTCGGACAAAACAACCGTCATGGGGTATTTCCATCTTTTTCCCTTGGTTGGCAAATGAAAGAAGAAGACTTTATGAAAAACATCCAATGGGTGGACAATCTCAAAGTACGGGGAGGATATGGTGAATTGGGCAGGACTTTGGGCAGTTTTTTGGCCACATTAAACAGTGAAATTAGGTATCCTTGGGAAACCGGAATCATAGATGGGGTAGGGCCCCTGACCATTCCAAATGAAAACCTGAAATGGGAAACTGTAAAGCAGGCAAATATTGGAATCGATGCTGCATTTTTCAATAACATGTTGGTTGCCACATTGGATGTATATAACAGAAGATCAGAGGATATGATTATCAGGTCACCTCTGCCACAGTACACAGGAATTGTGCAACAGCCTTGGATCAACTTTGGCAGTATGGTCAACAGGGGGGTTGAGGTGGAATTGGCCTATAATAAAGTAGTGTCCAAGGATTTTGATTACAGGGTTAAGTTCAATATCACCTTCAATAAAAACGAACTGCTATCCCTCAACAGTGCTCAGGATACACTTTTGGAAGCGGGAACTTTGACAACTATAGGGCAGCCCGTTGCAGTTCACTATGGATGGGTTACAGATGGGATCAATCCCCAAAACGGAGCAATGAGATTCAAGGATTTGAATGACGATGGAATAGTGGATGGCAGGGACAGGATGGTGTTGGGAAGCCCACATCCCGATGCCTTTTTTGGGATCACATACGATGCCGTGTACCTCAATTTTGACATGTCGCTTTTCTTTCAGGGTGTAATGGGCAATCAGATCATGAATGAATCATTTCAACTGTTGGGTTCTACCCATAGGGACAGAAACAGGCTAAGTTCAGTATTACAAGATGCTTACAGGCCGGATTCGAATCCGGATGGACCCTCGCCGATTATCTCCTTAAGGGATGCCAATAACAACGATAGAATATCGGAGCGGTATATCGAAAACGGAGACTATATCAGGTTAAGAAATATTCAGGTGGGGTATTCACTTCCCGCAAGTTTGTTGGGGAAAAACTTTTCAAAAGTCCGTGGATATGTGAGTGTGGTCAATGCATTTGTCATTACCGGATACTCAGGGTTGGATCCTGACCTGAACAACAATGGGTCGGTGTTTTTGCTGGGAAGAGATTCATTCAGGTATCCTCCGGTCAGAAGTTTCAATGCAGGAGTTCAGGTGTCATTTTAATAATGTAAGAATATGAAAAACAGGATATTCTTTTCAATAATGCTAATCAGTTTATTGGCAGCAGCTTTGTTCAGTTGTTCGGATGAGTTTCTGAATGTCAGGCCAATAGATGCCATTACTTCGGATAATTTTTATCAAAATGAATCCCAAATGAACAGGGCATTGAACGCGGCATACTCACCGATCGGAAACAGAGGGATGTTTGGTTGGTGGCTCGGATTGATCAGAAATGTAAGAGGAGATAATACCGAGACTGTTGAGGCCAATGTCATTGCCCACAATAACTTTACTGTAAATGATACCGATATCAGGTTGTTCAATAGAAACAACGGTGATGGATTGTGGAACAGTATTTTTGTTGGAATATTAAGGTGCAATCTGATTATCGTCAATTTGCCAGATGCCAACATTCCGGAATCGGCAGTAAAAAACAGAATTTTGGGTCAGGCGCTTTTTCTGCGCGCACTTTACAATTTTTATTTGGTAGATTATTGGAATCAGGGGCCTTTGATTTTGGAAGACAACTATAATCTGACAGACATTCCATTGTCAAACAGGGAACAGATTTATCAGGCCATTGAAAATGATCTCAAAAAAATCATAGAAGGGAATATGCTTCCATGGGAATATAATGGATCTCCGGGATTTGAACGAGGCAGGGCTTCAATGGGAAGTGTTCATTCACTTTTGGGCAAAGTGTATTTATTTCAGGATAACTTCACAGAAGCTCAGGAACATTTAGAAACGGTAATCAATAGCGGTGTTTATAATCTTTTGCCTTTGGATGATGTTTGGACCATAAGGGGAGACAATGGACCCGAAAGTGTTTTTGAGGTACAGTTCAACAATGCCAATGCAGGTCCCAATGCATTCTTTGATGATGGTGTCAATGCGGCTGAGATCACACTAAGAAATCAAACGATAGCCCCAAACCAATACAATGGCTGGGAAAATGCCTTCCCATCACAAAGCTTGGTAAATGAATTCGAGCAGGGTGATCTCAGGAGAACCCATTCAATTGTAATCCCTGGAGAACTTTTCCCAAATCAGTCAGAACCGTTTTTGGGATTGGCGAGGAATAGGGGAGCATTTGCCATTAAAAAAGGGATGAACAGTGGATTTTCCGCCGGAACCCCAAATGGAACGGGAGAGGAGAATTTTCCGATTATCCGTTATGCTGATATTTTGCTGATGGCTGCCGAAGCTATCTTAAGAGGTGGTGGTGATCAAAATGTGGCTTCGGACTATATCGATAGGGTTCGGGTAAGGGCTTTTGGGCTAGAGTCTATACAGGAATTAAGATCTTCAGGACTAGGTATACAACAATATGCTTCGGGTAGGGGGATCAGTCTATTCGAGGCCATCAAACATGAAAGAAGGGTCGAATTGTGTTTTGAAGGGCACCGTTATTCAGACTTGACAAGGTGGGGAGACCTATCAACGAATGCTATTCTGATTGACAGAGGTTGGGCTCCTGATAAAACCTATTATCCACTGTCAAGAGAGGATATTGATCTGTCCTCGCTTTTTGGGAATTAGCCATAATACCTGATTATAGGAAAGGGTTACTGAAAAAAACAAGAACCCGACACTTCCTTTTTCACCACTTCCCCTGTACTTTGTACATTATACATGGTTCATGGTACAGTAGCACTACTTTTTACCAAAAAATGACAAACATCATAAAATCACTTGATTATGATTATTATTTTTTAAGTTAGAAAGGCCCAATTTTGATGTACCAAACAATAATCAAGTGAGATATCTAAAATTTCCGGACAACGAATTTTTCAAAGAGGCAGGAGAGTTGTCCCGCTTTACTGCACGCTTTTTTAGGGAATTATCCAAGCCCAAACAGGAATATGAAGAATTTATCCATCAATGTTTTTGGATTGGATATAAGACATTGATGCTTGTAGGTGTCACTGCATTCATCATGGGACTGGTAATGACCATCCAATCCAGGCCAACAT
This sequence comes from Aquiflexum sp., assembly GCF_041749095.1. Taxonomy (GTDB): domain Bacteria; phylum Bacteroidota; class Bacteroidia; order Cytophagales; family Cyclobacteriaceae; genus Aquiflexum. Next base: position 15,887 of record NZ_JBGTCA010000036.1, read on the forward strand.
TGGTGGAGTTTGGGGCAGAGTCACTTCTGCCTTCCATGGTTTCGATTTCTTTGATCAGGGAGATCTCTCCAGTCATTACTGCCCTGATATGTGCAGGAAAAATCGGGTCCGGATTAGGGGCGGAATTGGGTTCTATGAAAGTCACCGAACAAATCGATGCCATGGAAGTATCAGGGACAAATCCCTTCAAATATCTGGTAGTTTCAAGGGTGATGGCTGCTACATTGATGGTGCCCATATTATCCAGTCTAGCAAATGCCATTTCTTTATATGGAGCTTATTTAGGGGTCAATATCAGAGGACATGTGAGTTGGCATCTGTATTGGTTTCAGGTATTTGATGCATTGTCATTCGGAGATATCATTCCCTCTTTGATCAAGACTTTCTTCTTTGGATTTGCAATAGGTATAGTGGGATGTTACAAGGGATTTAGTTCCCAAAAAGGTACAGAAGGAGTTGGCAGATCGGCAACCACGGCTGTTATAGTGGCTTCATTGATGGTGTTTATCCTTGACCTTATCGCGGTTCAGGTGACGGATATTTTGGGATTGACTTAGATAAAAGATGGAAATATTGTCCAAACACCCGGTAATTGAAGTGAAAAATGTCAATAAATCATTTGGGGACAATCATGTGCTCAAAGATTTTAGCATGTCAGTTTATTCCGGAGAAAATCTGGTGATCCTTGGAAAATCCGGATCGGGAAAATCTGTCCTGATCAAATGCATTATCAGTTTGATTCAGGCAGATAAAGGAAAAATATTGGTTTTGGACAGCCCTATTCAAGATTTGGAACAGGACGAACTCGATCATTTAAGGGCGGACATTGGATTTCTATTTCAGAGTAATGCCCTTTATGATTCGATGATGGTTCGTGAAAATCTCGAGTTTCCACTTCGTATCCATTGGACTAAAGAAGAGCGTGCCTTAGGTGCGGAAGATGCGGTAAAGGAGGCTTTGGAAGATGTCGGTCTATTACATACAATAAACATGATGCCCTCAGAACTGTCAGGTGGTATGAAAAAAAGGGTTGCGCTGGCAAGATCGTTGATTTTAAGACCAAAAGTCATCCTTTATGACGAACCGACAACCGGTTTGGATCCGATTACTTCGAGAGAAATCAGTGAGTTAATGGTGAGTGTGCAGAAGAAATATAATGCCACTTCGGTGATCATTTCACATGATCTTAATTGCATCAGAATCGCTTCAACTCGTGTCATTATGCTGATAAATGGCACTTGTTACGCCGAGGGCACCTATGAAGAGCTTAGTAAATCGACAGACCCTAACATCAAAAAGTTTTTTGAATAATTATGAAAAAGAAAAGAACAATAGAGAATTCAAAACTTGGAGGTCTAGTGATCGCAGGAATATTGTTTCTGGTATTTACCCTGTATATGATTGGAAAGAATCAGAATATGTTTGGAGCATCCATCACCATTACGGCAGAAGTGGAAAATGTCAGTGGACTCGTACCTGGGAACAATGTACGTTTTAAGGGTTTGAATGTAGGCACTGTTAAGTCTGTTGAAATGGCCAATGACTCTTCAATACATGTCGTAATGTATATTCAAAAAAATATGGTTCCATTCATCAAGAAAAATGCACTTACTGCTATTGGCACAGATGGATTGATGGGTAGCAAACTCATTCAGATCATACCACAAGCTGGATTTGCCGAAAATGTTGAAGAAGGAGATGTGATTTATTCCACGACTCCCGTAAGCACAGATGCGATGATGGAAAGACTTGGTTCAAGCAGCGAATATTTTGAAAAAACAACTGAGAATCTTTATGAAATCACCTCAAAGTTGAATAAAAGCGAAAGTCTGTGGGTATTGCTTTCGGACTCATTGTTGACCGGAGATATCAAGGGTGCAGTTGGTGAATTGAAGCTTGCAGCAAGAAGAGCCTCAGAAATGGCCACGGCGGGAAATCAGTTGATGGTCAATTTGAAAGATGGAGAGGGTTTGGTGCAAAAACTTTTTACGGATTCGGTAATGGCTGATGATTTCACGATGTCTCTTGAAAAAATAAAAGAATCAAGCAATCAGGCCACCAAGATCATCGGAGATGTTGAAACCCTGATCGGAAATCTGAAAGCAGGTGAGGGCACGGCGGGATTGATTCTTAAGGACAGTATTTTTAGAGAAGCACTCATGAACAGTATGTTGAACCTGGAAATGAGTACTGAGAGGTTTAATGAGAATATGGAAGCTATGAGGAGCAATTTTTTGTTCAGAAGACACTTCAGAAGACAGGAAAGACAAAACCAGAAACAAATGGAAGAGGCGGAAAAAGGGGATAAATGAACTGTTTTTATCCTAAGTGATAACTTTTATCCCATAATCTGAACCCACCCAAATACGCATTGTTGTTGGTACCTAACCTGCAGCCTTCAGGAATCTCTGTCAGTAATTTCGATTTTCCGCCACCCAATACGATATCGTCCGGTAAAAATGCATTCTTAAATCTTCCCACCACTGAAAGTACATGCAGTTGCCATTTCTCTGGGCCCAACCTTTCCAGTCCCCTCAGGCCCAGATAATCTTCAAAAGTTCCTTTGCGATAAGACAAGTGGGCAAGCTCCATGGGAACTACGGTGCCCTCAGCTACTAGTGCTGAACCCAAGCCTGTACCCAATCCCAAAAACAACATGGTATCTCCCTGATAAGAACCCAAGGCCTGCATGGCAGCGTCATTGATCAATTTGACGGGTTTACCAAAAGCCTTTTCAAAATCAAAACCCGACCAGCCATCTCCCAGGTTTTTTGGTTCAACAACAACTTTGTATTTTTTGATGACTCCCGGAAAACCAATTGAAATCACTTCATATTCCCAATCTTTCGTGGCCTCAATTGCTAAAGAAACCATCATTTCCGGAGTCATATAGTTGCCTGATGGGATTTTTCTTCTTTCTGCGTCGTTATTAACTTTTACTTTGATGTTGGTGCCTCCGATGTCTATGGTAAGTATTTTCAAGATTTCTGTTGGTTTGAGTATTCGGTATTGATATTATTGACCATGCAAAAAAACGAAATTTAATTGAGGTTGGATAGAAAAATTATCAAAAGATGGCAGAAGGGATATTTTTGGAACGATTGAATCATTGGAAGATCACTCCAGTAGACGAAAGGGTTCTAGGACCAAAAGGTCTGAGTATGGATGGAGGGGAGGATGAAAAATTATTGAGGAGAGAGCGAAAAGTTGATTTTGCAGGAGAGGACCTTGATATCCCCGGCCGTGGGTTGGATAATGCGCAGGAGCGAAGAGGACCCTGTAACCAACCGATATAATTACATCTAGATTGTAAAAATTGGTTGGTTTGGTAGAAAAATCGGAAATCCCGATTTTTCTCATGGAGGATTCCTGCACCAGTTCACCTTCTATATAGATATTCTGGATATGCTCATTGATGGTTGACTTTCCTTTTTGGAAAAGCTCGGCCATTTGTTCGATGGTTAGCCATACCGTTTCATTTTCCAAACGGGTTTGGATTTTGGTTTTGCCATCTTCTGTTTGATATATAAGCATATGAGAATTACTTTCCATTATGCTCCCTTTTTGTATAATTCCTGTCCCAATTCCTTAACTGCTTCCAAGTATTTGGCTTTGCTGCCAAATTGCTTGATGATTTCCAACGGGGAACCGTAATCCGTCAAGGGTTTCACTTTTTATCAGAGAGATTATCTTTTTCAGATTTGCTGTAGACGTAAGCTTAAATGTTTATCATATATGATTTTATACATAAGATATCAATCTAATTTTCAATCATCTTTATCAAGATCTTTTAAAAAATCTTCCAATGAAATTGTTTTTTGACTGATTTCTTCAGGTGATAAACTTTTAATTTCTTCAACCATATTTTTGATTTTTGAAAACTCTTCTTGAATTTCTTTTTCGTCAAAGGCAATAAATGTCATTTCATACAAACAATGTGAAATAATCTCCAACTCATTAAACTCTTTCAGTGTCAACTCACTGATTTTCATACCAATCCATTTATCCCAAGATGTGAACTCCAAAGCAACTGAGTTTGTATTTTCGTCTTTTAACTCATGGTCAATTCCATAAACATTCCCAAGGCCTAGCTCTTGGGTTTCTTCATCTATTTCTTGTTCAATTACGATTTCGATGGCTGATTTTTGGGGCGCCATTTCTTGAAGCAAGGAAAACACTTTCCTGTATTCATCAATGCTTTCTGCTTGGTCAGGATATAAATCCAATAGAGTAAGTTCAATACTCAACCAATTATTTGTCTTGATTATTTCTCCCAATTTCATTGTATTATGAATATATGTCAAAAATTTTTAATGATCTAATAATGGGGCAAATTAAGAAAATGCCCAATTTATTAGACACACCTCGCTCATGCCTTCCGGTGATATTTTCGGTACAGCTAACGACCTACAGCCCATAAGAAGCAAGTTGTTTAGGTTAGGTTTAACCCCCCATTTATTTAAAAATCCTTGAAATAAAAAAACCACATTTTAGCATTATTTGGCAAAAAAGTATTCTTTCATTTATAAGAAATCAACTTCCTAGTCCCTTTGGCATACAGAATTCCAAACCCCATGCTTATCAGGGAACTTACAAACATAAAAACCATTTTTTCCCTCAATTCATTTAAATATGGATCGTCAATAAGCATGACAAGGGGTATTCCAAGCAAACCTCTCAGCAAAAATATGGACGATATGATGATCAGAATAGGCTCCATTAAAGGAAGCTTTGCAACCTCGCCTGCACCGGAGAAGGCATATAGTGCCCAGATTCCTAAAATCAATGCTATCATTAATGTGATCATAACAGGCAATGCCAAGCCCGCCTCGGCCTGCTGGGCCATTCCTTCTCCTGCACCGAAGAACCTGTACCATTCAGGTCCTCCAATCACAATTCCAATATGAATAATTGCTATCAGGGCAGTCAATATTCCTGCCCAATAAAGTTGCCTGTTGTTCATATAAGATGAAATATGCTTAGTCATGCCATGACTTTGGGTAAGCTTAGGATTAGTCATGCCATGACTCGAAGTCATGGCATGACTTCAACCAACTACTTTTTAACAATCGGCAAACTAACACTACTCGGATACCTTCTCGAATGATGGATAGAATTGGTTGCTACTACTCCTTCCGATTCGTCATAATTGTTGCCTCCTGTATTCAGATTTCTATCAAATCGGGGGAAGTTGGAGGAGGATATTTCAATCCTGATTTTATGGCCTTTTTCGAAGTAATTGGAGGTTGACATGGGCGTCATGTTGACTTCATAGACTTTTCCGCTTTCCATAAATACCTCTTTTTCATACCCTTCCCTATACCTTACCCTTTGGATGGTTTCATCCAAGTTGTAGGCTGTACCGTTAGGATATACATCAATCAACTTGATGGTAAGGTCGGTGTCCTTGACATCAGAGGATAGATACAGCATGGCCTCAATAAATCCACTTACCTCAACCCCTTCTGTCAATGTCTCTGTAGTATATACAAGGATATCCTCTCTCAGTTCCATCTCCTGTTGGTCAAATGCACCTCCCTGAACAGCATTGCCTGTACAGCAAACATTGCCACCATAAGAAGTCACAGGATCCATAGGGTCGTATTGGAAAGTATCGGGATTATCCCTGTTTGGTCTTGTAGTGCCCAGTTTACCATCACCCAATCTGGAATTGGCATTGCCCTTACTGTCCAGGAAGTAAGTGACCATTTGGGCTTCCTTTGGTGGCCATGTATCTGAATATTGCCATTTATTGGCACCCATGGTAAAATAAGTGACCTTTGGCATTTCCTCTGTCACATTGTTGGCTTCACCCTTGAGCCAATAGTCAAACCAAGCATAGGTCATGTCATTATAAGGCAATCTTGCATCCCCCATGCTTCGTTCACCAACGATGGTATTTTCCGTAGCCCGGGTAAATGAACAGTGTAGGGTAGGGGCGATGACCAAAAACTGATTGTCCCTGATTTTGGGATCTTTGGCATTAGCTCTGATATGATTGTACATAGCCAAATTGGGACTGGAAGCCACATCATACCAAGACACAAACCAAAAAGCAGGTTTCTCAAAATCCATATCATCATGGAAAAGTCCTCCTTCATACCATTTTGGATCATTTGGCTTGCGGGTAATCATTTCCTCATAGATTCCCTTTGGGCCATCAACATTCCGGATAATATCCTGAACCGGTAAATGGCTCAGGGCCTCCTTCCAATCTACTCTTGGATATCTTGGGGCCATATCATAAAATTTCTGTAATCTCAATAAATCTTCCTGTACAATTCCTTCAGGAAGTTTTGGAGCCATGGGATCATGTTGGGTCCCATAAAGCCATGCCGTAAACAGCATCTGTCCGGCACCGCCCCTGTAGAAATTACCCTGTTCATAATAATTACCGATTCTTCCGACCCCTGCGCCATATCCCTGCGGAATCAAAGCTATATGAGCCGGGTGGTTTAGGGCGGCTACGGCCATTTGCCATTCAGCGGTTGATGAACAGCCGATTGTCCCGATTTTACCATTGCTCCAAGGACGGTCGGCCATCCATGAAAATGCATCATAGCCGTCAGTCAATGGTGTGCCCAAAATATCCCATTCTCCTTCTGAAAAGAACCTTCCCCGCTCGTTTTGCACGACATAGGCATAACCTTTTTGGACGGCTTCCAATGCGCTTTGCATGGTCCTGGTCACCAATTCTCCATCACGATAGGAATTAAAGTTGTATGGCGTCCTTGAAAATATAACGGGAACGGGACCGTCAATTTTTGGTCTATAGATATCAGTGGCCAATCTGACCCCATCTCTCATGGGTATCATGACCTTTTGATCGACAATGGCTATTTCCTTGAGTTGTTCAAGAATATTCTTTTCCTGTGCCAAACTATGGCCTGAAATAATCAGGAAAAATAGAAATCCAATGGTTTTTAAAGCTTTCATGAAGGGTAAAATTTATTGAACCCTAGTTTAGTTATTATTCTTCAAAAAAGCTTAAAATTTTTATTCAGATGGGTAAAAAGTGTTATCTGTAACCTAGCTTATTCAATTTTTTATTTAAACAAAAAGTGTCAATTCTATTTAGAATTGAAGTTGAAGGTGTTCTTGAGTTTTTGACCAATAGGTTCCCTTTTTTGTCTTTTTTTGGCCCTGGCCTTTTTCCTGCGTTTCCTATCCTGCTCTTTACTTTTGACCAAAACCATTCTTGCTGAAATCCCCACCTGCCCTCTGACAAATTCCTCTCTACCTGACAGATTAAAGTTCGGTTTATAATCCAAAGAAATGACCGTATTGGCAACTGTGAGCTCTATGCCGGCGATAAAATCGACTCCTGATGTGGAATTTCCATAAGTATGGAGAATTTGCTTGGTCTCTTTATCTTTTACAAAACTTTCTTCCCAACCTGTGGACACTCCTGCACCATAGTAGTAATTGAATCTTTTGGAAATAATCGGCCTGTGGACCTCAACCAACAAATGGGCTGTGCTATTTTTATTAAAATCAGATTGTAATATCCCTTCAAGTGTAATGTGCTTAAACACCCTTTGCTGAGCAGAAAGTCCAAAAGTTCTACTGAAGTCATTGTTTCCCATTCTGATACCTACAGCAGATCCGTAACGTTGAGCCTCAACTTTGTAGGACAGAGAAATAAGAAAAAGCAGGAAAATTAGGGTGTATTTTTTTTTCATTGTAGAATTGAAAACAAATGAAAGTCTTTTCTACCAAAAATTGTTCCAAAATGAGTTTTTTCAAAGATTACCAATCCTCTTCTAGGTTTTCATTATCAACGACTTCATTGGACGAGAGGATAGTTGCAAATATATCCTGACTTATGTAAGGGACAAAAACAGCATTGGAAAACAACTGTTCATTGACTTCTAACAAATTCTCATGGGTAGCAGTGGCAATGTGTTTGGGAATCTTGTAAAGTCTATTGTCTTTCTTTTCAAAAGGCGTTTTGGATTTGCTTTCAAATAAAAATGGCAACAATATTTTGGAGCTGTTGATGGCAATCAAATCAATCCTGGATTCTTCAAAATAGGTTATAAGCCTCGAATTGATTTTTTCAAAAAAGTCCAAAGTCTCCTGAAGGCGAACCCTGGAACCTGCCCTGGATTTTCCTTTAGTTTTGAGGTATTTGACCTGACTTTTGCCTTGTTTCTTTCTTACCATATAGGCCCGGAAAACTTTGTGGTCCACCAATTCTGTGTTTTCAAAGAATGCCACAGAAGCAATTCCTGATTTGATCAATAAAATAATGTGATTGATGAATTCCAATTTTATCAAGCTATTTTCATCTGGTAAATAATTCAAATCTATTGATAATCTTATGATCAAAATCTTGTTATGATTTGAATCATAGAAGGTTATTGTCTTTTTTTTATGGTCATAACTGGTGATAAATTGATTTTTTCCACAGAAAATCATAAGATATTTCAATTGATCAAAATTTAATTTTCTCCAACCCATAAATAAATTTTACTTATTTGATTAAAATGGCTTAATTTTTGTAATTTACATACAGAAAAATACCAATAAGGAATTCTCCTCTATATTTAATATAATTTTAAATTTTATCCTATCAAAAAAATTCAAAGAGAAAACGTAAATAATACTTATTAAGTCAACATAATAAGTATGCAATTTCTGAATAACAATTGGTTTAGTTAGTACTGTTAATCAGATAATAAAAAAAAATAATATTTATTGAAAGGTTGAAAATAATTATAAAAAATGTTCGTAATATCAAAACATAAATTGGAATAGTGCATGAAAATCAAGGAAATGATATTGCTCCATCAAAATTTTTTAACTGATTTTGGCTTCAATTTAGAACCCAAAAAACTACTATATTCCAAATCATTCATTCAAGGAAAGCAGATAATATTTTTTCACCATACCCATTTCAATGATTCAACTTATTTTGAATATCATTTAGGAGTAAGGTTTGATCAGGTAGAATCCATCATTCATAAATTTCTTCCTACATTGGGAGATTACAAAGATCGAAGTATAACATTGGTAAATACCATGGATAGCATTGATACCAACATGCCAAGAAGGTACTTTCTGGAGAATGATCTTGAAGCCAATCCTGTCATCCAAAAGGTGGAAGACTTTATGGTCAAATCAGGTTTCCCTTGGATGGACAATTTTTCCAATGGGAAAAAACTTGAAAAATTCTTTAATGAAGACCCGGATAAAAACATTTTGACTCAAAATTTCACTTACAGATCTTCCAGAGGTATTACTTTGGCCAAATTGTACAATCCATCAACTTACAAGGAAGTGCGAGATACTTACCTTGCCAAGATGGAAGAGATGCAGGTAACACCTTTTACAGTGGCTTGCTTTCTTAATTTGTTGGATTATTTGGATAATCTTTAATCTTTATTAAAAAGTTTATTGGCTGATTGCCTGCTGTGATTTCATTAGCTTATTGTTATTATATTTTATCAACCAGTTTTTGAATTGGTTAGGAATGAGTTTTGAGAAGATAAAATAAATATTTACGATTTTTCCAGGAATAATCACATCTTTTCCCTTGAGTGTTTTTTCTATGGTATAAGCCGCCACCTCTTCAGGGTACAAAACCGAAATTAACTGAAGTAGATTACACCTGTTGTTGATCATGGACATTTTTATATTGGTATTGATGCCACCTGGACAAAGAACTGTTACCTGTATGTTTTTTTCCTTCAATTCAATGGAGAGACTTTTGGAAAAATAAAATATAAATGATTTTGTGGCTCCATAAACCTGCTTGTATGGCCCTTCAAAATGGATTATCAAACTGCTAACATTAAGGATATAAGATTGGGGGTGATTTGACAAAATATTTACCATTCCGTGGGTTATCAGTGTCAAAGCCTTGATATTCAACTGTATCATCCTGTTGAATACAGAAAAATCCTCATTTCCAAATTGGTAATTTCCACCCACCCCGGCGTTATTGATCAGAAAGGAAATCGGATATTCTTTTAACTTCACATATTCTATCAGGTAATGACAACTTTCATCATCTGTGAGATCTATTTCCATATAATCGACAAAAACATCAAAATTCTGATCGAGGAATATTTTCAATTCCGGGAGTCCTGTAGATGGCAGAGCTACCAATAATATGTCCATGCCTTTATTGGCACACTCAAAAGCCAAGGATTTCCCAAGTCCTTCACTCGCCCCGGTAATCAATGCAAAATGTTTCATAATGATTATTTTTTCATCAAAAATTGAATAGTAGTTTGTATGGCTTCTTCAAATGGTGTAATCCTATATCCTAAGTTATCGATTGCTTTTCCAGAGCTAAATGCTGCATTCTGATTGATTCTCTTTACAAAATCAGGAGTGATTTTAGGGCTCCTACCAAAATTATTGCCCATATATAATTCCAGCCAAGACCAGTATTTTAAAGGCCAAATAGGGAATTTCAACATGATACCTCGCTGTGGGGTAAGGTCCTGAATCGTTTGGAAAAGCTCTCCAAGGGATTTGTTTTCCCCACCTAAGATATATTTCTGTCCAATTTGACCTTTCTCCATCGCTTTGTTATGTCCTTCAACTATGTCATCAATAAAACCGTAATTCCCCATTGCATGGTGAGTCGTAGGCATAATGGCAACCCTTTTTTTGAGATATCCTGCAATTAAGCGGTTGATTCCCGAGCTGGGAGAGTCTATGCCAGGGCCAAAAATACGTGATGGATTCACTATCAAACCTGGAAACCCAGCCAAAACTTCTTTGAGTAGTTCCTGCTCTGCCAGATACTTGGATATTTCATAATCATTGTTGAAACTCGCCCATCTTGGTGTGTTTTCATCATTAGGGCTTTTAAGAGAGGGTCCGATTGTCCCGGTACTACTTGTCAAAATAAATTTTTGGACCTTAGCTTCTTTAGAAGCCCGAATTAGATTTTTGGTACCATCCACATTGACTGTATAGAAATCTTCCCGATTTTTTGTCCATACTCTTGCCAAAGCTGCCATGTGAAAAACATAACAACAATCTCCCAAAGCTTCTTTGATGCTTTCCAATTCAAGAATATCTCCATAGAAAATCTGGATATTGGGATGTTTTAGGTGTACTGCAGCCTTTTTATTTCGGATCAAAACATGAACATGTTCGCCGGATTCTGCCAGCCTCCATGCCAGTCTTTGTCCCAAATAGCCCGATGCACCCGTAATAAATGTTTTCATGAAATGTCAAATTGGATTGAAAAGTCTCAAAGTCTCATCTAATTTATATTATTCTCTTATTAACCAAAAATCAATGTAACATGATTTAAACCTTTTTTGAATGAAATTAACCTTATTTATGGGTAAAAAGAAAGATTTTTGCGGGATGTACTTAAATATTCTAAGCTAATTTTAAAAATAGTATTATTCGATAAAATTCTTTCCTTGATTTGTATTAATCACAAAAGGAATCATACCTTCCTTTTCACTCCTTTTACAGCCTCGGCTTTTAATGGATCTTCCGGCCAAAAGTGTTTTGGATATCTTCTTTTCAGATCTTTTTTTACTTCATAATAAGTATTGTTCCAAAAACTTCTCAAATCGGAAGTGACCTGAACAGGTTTGTAACCTGGAGATAACAATTGTAATAATAGAGGAGTTCGATTATTGTTGATTTTTGGAGTTTCGAGCCAACCAAAAACTTCCTGAAGTCTAACTGCCAATATGGGAACCTCTCCATCAGTTCGGTATTCCAATTGAACCATACTACCACTTGGCACTGGTATTTTTTGAGGAGCAAGCTCATTGACTTTCTCTTGCTGTTCAAAATCCAAAAAATGAAAGAGTATTTCCTTTAGGCCGAGTTTCCATAAATCTTCTTCTCTCTTGACTTCATCGAGGTAAGGGGATAGCCAAAGCCCCACTTTATTGATCAAGAATTCCTTACTGAAATCCGGCCAATTTTCTTCTGGATTCCAGGCTTTCAATGAAATTATTCTATTCATCAGCTGTATTACTTCTTGATTGAAATTCAGTAAACCTGCATCTTCATTTACGGCAGACAGGATGGCTTCTTTTTTTTCCACCAAAGAGACATCCTTTAAAGGAACGGACTTGAGGACGATGGAGCCTATACAGATGTTTTTCACTGCCTTTAATTCCCCATCTTTTTTGTCCCATTTCACAACTTTTCTTTCTTTGATCATCGGGAGGAGGTCTTTGGGGTCCAAAGGAGATGCCATGAAAATTTTACCCATTCCATCTCTGGCATCAACATGCGAAATAGCAATCCATGATTCGTTTGCAAGGTCATCCCTGTGGCCCATCATGGCTATTTTTCCATTGGCCAATTGAAACTGGGCATTGTTCCCTGGTCTAGCACTTGCTATTCGCTCAGGATAGGCATAAGCTATTAAAAGGCCGGTTTCAAAAGAATCCACAGTAGTATTTTCTTCATTTACATTCAGCATCTTGCGGTATTGTTTGCCGACTTTTTCTATTTTATTAAATCCCTTGAAAAAGAGATTCTCCTTCCTTGCCCTTCTTAATCCTTCAATCCTCAAATTGATGTCAACACCTGACTCAGGATCCATTGGGTCTCTTTCTTCCAATAATGCAGCGATATCGGTAGCCAAAGCAGATTTTCCCAATTCTTCAGCGATGATCAGCATGTGTGCAATCCTTGGATGGGCAGGAATCTGATGTACTTTTTTTCCGTGAGCTGTAATCTTCCCCGCTTCCAATACATTGATTTCCTCTAACAATTCAGTTGCTTGGGCAACAGTCCCCTGCGGGGGAGGGGTGAGCCAGGTAAGTTCTTGAATATTTTCGATACCCCATTTTGCCATATCCAAAACCAAAAATGCCAAATCAGCTTCCAGAATTTCAGGAGTTCGGTACTCCTGCAATTGGGAATGGGTAAAGGAAGACCACATTCGGTAACAGTGTCCTGGTCCCAATCTCCCAGCTCTTCCAGCACGCTGATCTGCAGAATCTTTAGAGATCCGGATAGTCTCCAATCTTGACAAGCCCGATCGGGGATTGAATTTGGAAGTCCTTCCAAATCCCGAATCCACTACTACAGAGACCCCTTCTATGGTAAGGCTTGTTTCGGCGATGGAGGTAGCCAAGACAACCTTTCTTTTTCCTTTTTTATTGGGGAAAATAGCCTGATGCTGGGCTTGGGGATTGAGTTGCCCGTATAGTGGATGGATAGCAAATTCGGGTAAATTTTTTCTTAAAATAGCTTCTGTTCTTTTTATTTCCCCCTGACCGGGAAGGAAGACCAAAATATCCCCGGAATTTTCTTTAGAAGCATTGATGACAGTATTCGATACCATTTCGTGCATTAGGGATGGATCAAAATCACCTGAATAATGAAATTCAACAGGAAACATTTTCCCATCACTTCTCAAGGCCGGGGCTTTTAATAGGGCTTGCAGTTGGGGCATATCCAAGGTTGCTGACATTACCAAAATCCGAAGGTCAGGTCTTAGAATCTGCTGAACTTCCCTGCAAAGTGCCATAGCCACATCCGCATGTATATTCCTTTCATGGAATTCATCAAAAATCACCAATCCCACATCCTCGAGGGCATTGTCATTGAGGAGCATCCTTGTAAGAATTCCTTCCGTCAGAACTTCCAGTTTGGTAAGTTCGGAAACCTGGCTTTCAAACCTGATTCTATACCCGATAGTTTCTCCGGTTTTTTCACCCAAAAGATCGGCCATTCGCCAGGCAATGGTTTTTGCAGCCAATCTTCTTGGCTCGAGCATCAAGATTTTTTTACCCTGCAAATACGGCTCATTTAGTAATGTGAGCGGCAAAAGTGTGCTTTTTCCCGCCCCGGGCGGAGCATTTACAATGAGTGTATTGGAAGTGTTCAGTTTTTCCTTGACATCACTGATAATGTCAAGAATGGGGAGTTTGATGGAGAATGGATTGAAATTCAAGTGCCGGTAAGTTAAAATAAAAAACCACTGATTCTTTTTACATTTATAAGAATCAGTGGTCAGATGTTATTCAGTTAATAAGTTATTCGATTTTCGCAAAACCTTTATAGTATTCCCACCTCATTTCAATCCGGTCATTTTTCACCTCATAGACCAGCCTTTCCTCCATTTTGTCACCAAAGTTGGATGGAACGTTGACCCTGAGCGCATCCTGACTTTCGTCATAGGAATAAGCACCCCATTGTTTGGAAACTTTATTGAAAATCAAAGTGGACTCACCTTCATTTGGAATGATGAAAAGGGAATATTTACCGGCGGGTAAGGTTTTACCCTGTACTTTGATGTCCTTTGAAGTTTCAAAAGTGGTTGCATCATTAGCACCTGCTCTCCAAACCTGACCAACAGGTACCAAATCACCCCAAATAACCCGGCCCTTTACAGCAGGGCTGCTGTAGTTGATGGTGATTTTGGCACCGCTGATGGTACCTTCGGCAGTTCTGGCAGGACTTGGTTTTTCATCCTGGGCAATAGCCAAAGCAGCTATCAAAGCAAAGGTCATTGTCATGATACTGAACTTTGCAAAAATTGATTTTTTCATGGTTTATTGATTTTTTGTTTGATTTGATAAACTCAAAATAAAAGGATTGGTTGTCAAATAAAATGTTAAATCTTCACCCAGGCCTGTTTTCTGTGACTTTCGATGATCCTTTCACAGATAAGCAATTCTCTCAATCCATCTTCAAATGTAGGAAATGATGGTTTTTCAGGTTGTTTACCTTCTCTGACCGCAGCATACACTTCTTTGAACATCTGTTTGGAAGTATCAGGAAAACCCTCGTTGTGGCCTCCTGGAAAACTGATCAAACGAGCAGCTTCTAAAGAAAAAAGAGAGGGATCTTTCATCAGATGTTGATTGGCCGTTTCTCTTTTTCCGACCCACATTTCATTTGGCCTTTCAGAACACCATTCAAAATTTGCCTTAGACCCTGCGATTTCAATATTCAGCCGGTTTTTCCTACCGGCATTGACTTGACTTACTGTTACCGAACCTTTATTGCCATTGTCAAAACGCAACATCACTGTAGCATGATCTTCGGTATTGATGGGCACTTCGGCATAATCAGATTCCTGAAGCATTTTACCTGAGTAGGTTTCAATTGCTTTTAGAGGCTTCAACCTTGTTTTGTGAACGGTTGAAAAATCTGCCATTACCTCAGTTACTTTTAATCCTGTGACATATTCGGTCAAATCCAACAAATGGGAACCGATATCAGCAATTGCTCTGGAATCGCCGGATTTATCAGGTTCCAATCTCCAATTATAATCTGTTTTCAGAAAAAGCCAATCCTGAAGGTATGAACCCATGATACTGTATATCTCTCCCAATTCTCCTGATTCCCGCATGGTTTTCATTTGTCGTACCATTGGATAATAGCGAAGGTTGAAGTGAACAGCATTTACCAGTCCTTTTTCTTTGGCCAAAGTGACGAGTTCTTCCGCCTCTTCAATTTTTGTTGCCAGTGGTTTTTCGCAAACTACATGTTTCCCGGCCAACAAGACTGCTTTAGATTGCGAAAAGTGTAGAAAATTTGGAGTACAGATATGCACGATATCAATTTCTGATTTCTGAAGCATTTCCTCAAAAGTGTAGGCATTAGGGATACCCAAAAGGTCGGCCTTTTCTCTGGCCAAATCGATATTTACTTCACATAGGGCGGTGACCTCAATATTTGGAAGTCTTCTTAATGCTTCAAGATGTGCAGGTCCTATAAAGCCGGTTCCTACTATGGCTGCATTGATTTTTTGGTTCATTGGTTTTTTGGATTGAAATGTTGATTAAATATAATTGCAAGATTCGGAATATAAAAAATACCACAATCAAAAACGACTATTGTAACTAATAAAAAGAAAAAAGGCCACTGTATTGCTACAGTAGGCCCTTCCACCAATTATGATTAAAAAATTGGTTTCTTTAAAGACTCATTAAAGTCTTAAAATATATTATTTAAACTATCTTAAAATACTAGGATTAAAAAAGCGATTAAACCGGAAAACACACCTAAAATTTTTAAACTTACAGCCATATAGCTCTTGAGCTCATGTGTTTTGGCAATTTTTTCGCTTTCAAATAATACTTCTCCGGTTGGAGTTCTGTGATAGAATTCATAGATGTCAGTTTCAAACTGTGTCTTGTGAGAAAGTACAAGAAAAAAAGCAGAAAGACAGATGCAGATCATCAAAATGTGATTTTTGCCAAGTCCAATAGTTTGTAATGAACTGGATATACCATCAAAAGGAATCGGAAGGAAATGCGCTAAGGCATATTCATTTTTTTCTGAGGGTATAATTACCTCGTTAACACTGGCATTCCTTTTCTTAAAAACTCCTATTTCGGATCCATTAACGAATGAATATTTGGCTGGAAATGGGGCCAATGTTTGGGCAGTTAAATTTTGAATCTGAAATAGTACAAATACAACTAATGCTAAAGCGAATATCCTTTTGATTAAATTTTTCATGCTTTTATTGATCTTAGGGGTGACTAAATTCAATGTATTTGGGTGAATAACTGATTGAAAATAAGGCATAAATAATATTAATTCAAAATTTTTTATAAAAAAAAACTTATACTACAAAATATAATGTATGAAACATTTTTTACTGCCTGCAAAATTCATTTCTAATAATGTCCTTAGGTGGATATCAATGAATATATGACTATAACATTTAGGTAATATATAATATTTGATAATACATTTCTTCCATTATATAATATACAATTTCGCAAGACTACGGGTAATCAGTCAGTTCATCATATAAAAAATAACTGCATTTAATGTATTAACAATTTTTTATATTAAATTATAGCTGATTTCTGAAATTATATGATCGATAAATTTGAAATTATAGATTTTAAAGCGAAGGATGGGTTTCCTCTAAATCTTTGGCATTACAAACCCGAAACACCTCCTACCAAAGGACCTGTATTATTGGTACATGGTGCCGGGGTTCGGGCTAATATTTTTAATGCACCCACAGAGAAAAATATTATCCAAGTCCTGGCAGAAGATGGTTATGATGTCTGGCTGGAAAACTGGAGAGCCAGCATTGATCTGGAACCCAATGAATGGGACTTGGATATTGTTGCCAGAAATGACCATCCTGCTGCAGTTCAAAAGATCGTAGAAGTGACCGGATATAATGAATTCAAAGCCATCATCCATTGTCAGGGCAGTACCAGTTTTATGATTTCTGTTCAATTGGGATTGGTTCCTGAAGTAAAGACCATTATCAGCAATGCTGTTTCTTTTCATCCGGTTGTTCCAAAGTTTTCGATTTTTAAGTTAAAGTTTTTGGTTCCCATTGTCAATGCAATGTTTGACTACCTCAATCCTCAATGGGGTTTGGAAGCGCCCAATTTCAAAACCAAAATGCTCAGAAAACTGGTTAAGGTTACCCATCCTGAAAAAGATACTATGGTAGGTAAGTTTGTGAGTTTTACCTATGGTTCAGGATTTCCTGCCCTTTGGCTGCTCAAAAACCTTAATAAGGAAACCATGGAGTGGATCCAACATGAATTTGCAGATGTTCCTTTATCCTTTTTCAGACATATTAGGACCTGTATCAGTAAAGGTGTCTTGGTTCCAAAAAATAGTAGCAATGGCCAATCATATGCTCCTGATGATTTTAAACCCAATGCAAGAATTGTACTGTTCAGTGGGGTAAAAAACCTATGTTTTCTACCGGATAGTCAAAAAAATACTTTCGAGTACCTAGAGAGGCTGGACCCTGGCGTCCACCGGTTGTATCTATTGGAAGAGTATAGCCATTTGGATGTGTTTTTTGGCAAAAATTCCCATATAGATGTATTTCCCCTAATGGTTGATGAATTAAACAAGCCCTAAGATGAACAAATTATGCCTCCTAAAAGGATCAAACAATACGAGGGAAGATATGCCCTTGTAGATGGGATACCCTACCAAATGCCTGTGAGTGCCCGTAATTCCCCTGCGATAATGGCCGGCTTCACCTGTAACTGGGAAAAAGCCAACGCTTTGTTGCCAGGAAATGAAATCCATGCCATGAAGTTGCCAAATGGAAAAGCGGCCCTATTGATTACAGTAATCGACTATGTAGATACAAGTATCGGTAAATACATAGAATACAGTATTGCTATAGGTTGTACAAAAGGCCCAAAACCAGCTCCTCGTATCCTCAACTCCATGATGCTCAAAAAGTATGGCACAGGACAATATATACTTGACTTGCCCGTAAGCTCGGAAGTATCGGTAAAAGGGGGCAAAGGGATTTGGGGTATGCCCAAGCATATCGCAAACCTGGATTTCAAGATTACTGATAATTCTGTTAGCAGCCAATATGAAAAAGATGGCCGGTTTGTTTTTAGAATTGAAATTGACAGACCAAAAAGTCCTTCCATCAGATTGAAGGTCGGTGCAACCAATTATTGCAGGTTCAGAAACATGCTGATGGCTTCTTATATCTATTTTGACACCAAAGCAGGCATAAATCTATTCGGCAAGGCAAAAGCTAACCTTTATATAGGTGATCATCCCAATGTTTCTTTCCTAAGAGAAATTGAAATCAATCCAGATCCATTTTTCACAGTATTTATGCCCAAAACAATGGGAATCCTGGATGACCATTTTGAAAGTTGGTTTATGACCTATGATGAACCTCCAAAGGAAATGCCTGAAGGTCTGGAAAGTATCATAGACCTTGGGCATGGAGAAGAATGGCTACCCAACCCCTCCATAACTGATTACGAAAAATACAAAATCAGATAAACCCTACATCTTAAACCCACCTCCTCTATGAATCCTCTAAAACAAACAATTGTAGATCTTAGTAATGCCTATATTTTCTTCTGTGCATCCATCTATCTTGGGATGTTTTGGTCGCTGCATTTTTTCTGGTTTCCTAATTATCCTTCTACGCTAAACCTGGATAATTACTATGATGCGATCATTCCACAAACAACACTGGCCACCAAATTCTTCTTTATCACCATTCCAATCATGGCAGTTTGTCTGGTCATTATGTTGATCAGTGAATGGAAAACCTCCCTCATGTGGGTCCCAATTGCCTGGATTCCCGGATTATTGGCACCGGTTATCATTCAACAGGCTTATATTGAAAGAATAAACAACCATTTTATTGATGGCGTTAGCGACGAAGCCACACTTCAGGAATTACTGAATGAATGGATGTATCTCAATGATCTGAGGTGGATCATCCTGACCATCATGTGGGGAATAACCATGTATTTTTTTATAGCAAAGGCGAAAAAAAACAGAATACCAAATTAGATCAGTTGACGATATTTGGCTAAAGAACAATTCTCAAACTTAATAGATATTTATTGAAATTATCTGAAAAGTGAATGGGTATTTGAATAGTAAACACAAATAGAAATGAGGTTGATTTTAAGAACCTGTTTGTATTTAAATACTCGACCTTTTTGGCCCTAAAAACAGTCCTATGAAAAAGAATCTAACACTCATCGTTATAGCCATATCTGTCATTACGATCATTTCAGGGCTATCACAGGTATTTATGCCAAGTATGGTACTCAAGCTGATCGGTGCAGAAGTTTCGCCGATTTCCGGCCATTTATTTGGCATAGTGGGGATGTTTATGGCATTGTTTGGCAGTTTGATGTTGCATACTGTTTACAGCGTGCATACGAGTACTGTTGCTGTTTTCTGGTGTGCCATGCAGAAACTGGGAGCATTTGTGGCTGTAGGTATTGGTGTTCTTAGCGGTTTGTTTTCATGGATAGCTTCAGGTGTGGCAATTTTTGATCTTTTCTCAGGCTTGTTATTTCTCTATTATATCAAAACACTTAACCCAAAATGAAAATATCCAGTTATTTTTTCTTTTATACCTATATCGGACTCGTAGTCCTTGCAGGGTTTTGGGGAGCATTTATCTATCCCTCTTTGGATTTTGAATTAATGTTTGGCTTGAATTTAAGTCAACTCCAAGATTTTGAAAGGATCAATCTACTTTCACAGTATAGATTTTTAAGGGCTTTGGAATTGGGATTTGGACTTTTTGCCCTGATATTCGTGAGAGAAGTTTTTTCTGATTTCAAATTCAACAGGCTTTTCCTGACCATAATGGGGCTTGGCATTCTGGCAAGAATGTTTTCTTGGATTTTTGATGGCAAACCAAGTTACCTGACCATGTTTTTTATGTTTTATGAGTTGATTGGCTGGATTGTCATTTTCACATTTTCCATTGCTAAAATTAAAAGGCAATGAAAATCAACGAGCCCAAATCGCAGAAAAACAGGTCATTAATTTTGGCAGGAGGGGGGCTAAGGGTTGCCTATCAGGCAGGTGTATTGTTGGCTTTGGAAGAAGAGGGGATAGAATTTAAGCATATTGACGGGACTTCGGGAGGAATATTTAATGCCGCCATGCTGGCAAGTGGTTTGGAGCCAAAGGAAATTGCCAAAAGATGGAGATCACTGAAATTGACCGACTTCATTTCTGGTAAAAAAGCAAAGAGTTACCTCAGACCTTTTAGAATGAAGGGATTTTCAGATGCGGATAATATCAGGAAAAAGGTTTTTCCCCATCTGGGAATTAACCTAGATAAGATCAATCAAAATAAAACTTTCAAAGCAACATTCAATGTCTGTAATTTTTCCACCAAATCAATAGAAGCCATTCCCAATGAATCCGTGAAAGAAGACCATTTAATAGCAGGGGTTTCTCTTCCCATTTTTATGCCTGCTATCCAAATAGATGGATCATGGTATACAGATGCAGTTTGGATCAAAGATGCCAACCTGATGGAGGGGGTTCAACAGGGTGCAGATGAGTTTTGGTTGGTTTGGGCAATAGGCAACAGTCCAAGCTATCTTCAAGGTGCATTTCATCAATACGTTCACATGATCGAGATAAGTGCCAGTGGGGGACTTTTGGAGGAGTACAAACAAATTGAACTGATCCATAGAAATGCTACCCTCGAACATGCGAATGATATACCTATTTCCCCTAAGCTATTTGTTTTCAAATCCCAAATTGCATTACCCTTGGATCCGGATTTTTTTCTGAATAAAATCAATGCCAGGGAATTGATCAATATGGGTTACGCCCAGGCAAAGGAATATCTTTCAAATATGCCTTTGGAAGGGGAAACGATGGATGCTAAAGCGACCGCAAATTTAGAACCTAAATACATCTATAGTTTCAGGGCAGTCTTTGAAGGGGTCGTTGAATGGAATTCAAAAAAACAGCCTATCAAATTTGCTGTGTTTTTCAGGTATGCTGATTTTCAGGATAATAGAAGTATTGAATCCTATTCAAGTCTCATATTCAATAATGAAACTGAAGATATCCCCACCTTCAATAGTCAGATTTCCAATTCAAAGTCGGAAGAAGGGAATTTAATGAAGGTAGAATCACAGATTTTGATCGGTTCCAAACTTCATAAAATTGAATTCTCAACCCTCCTTACCAATCCATGGGAAATACTCTTAGGTTTAAGTTTTAAGCGGATATCCTTCCGATTGTACGATGAAAATGATAACTTAAAGGTCGATGTCCCTCTTCATCAATCCATTATTGACCGATTTAAATCTATTTATTACAGTACGTTCACCACAGTGCTGTCAAAAAAGGGCGGTATCAAGAAGTATCTTTCAATCATTAAAAACTTTATAGCTTATGAAATTTGAGAAAAAACCGATGGTAAACTGGTATGATCCAAAGCAATTGGCTTCTACCGGAATGAAAACCGTGGTATCTTCTGTTTTTGGAAACTTTGCGGATAGACGGGAAATGCAGGCTGCCCTTGACCCTGATATGGGCTATTTTGATTATTCTGAAAGAGAGGATATTTGGATTGATTTTATGTCGGACTTGGGAGATGGTTTTAATCCTACCTACACGATGGCTCATCTACTTGCCAAGGATAAACTTGAGGTAAAGGGGAAAGAAATCAAAAGAGGAAAAATATTGGTTATGGGCGGTGATGAAATCTATCCTACTCCCGAAATGCATGAATATAGAAACAGATTGCAGGGGCCATATCATGCAGCATTTCCTGTAAACAAAAATGACCCTGATCCACCTCATTTATTTGCCATACCCGGTAACCATGATTGGTACGATGGATTGACGAATTTTATCAAAGTTTTTCTTCAAAAAAGATCGTTGGGTAATTGGAGAACGCAACAATCGAGAAGTTACTTTGCATTGAAGTTGCCTCATAACTACTGGTTATTGGGGATTGACATTCAATTAAATTCGGATATTGATATTCCCCAGATCAATTATTTTAGGGAGATTGCAAGGAATGATATAAAATCAAATGACAAAATCATTTTGGCAACTGCTGAACCATCCTGGGTCTACAAATCTTTCAGTCAAAAAAGTTCTGCGCATGACCGTTTCAAGTTTTTTATTGACAAGATCATTTTCGGTAAAACCCATCCCGAAGATCCGGAATGCTTTTATCGCGGAAAAAATGAAAGCATTCAGGTAACCACCATTCTGACAGGGGATTTACACCATTACTCGCATTATGTGGAAGAAGGAGTCCTCAACAAAAAATGCCATCTGATAACTGCCGGTGGGGGTGGGGCGTTTATGCATACCACGCATACCCTCAAAAAGCAAATCAATGCTTCGGAAGGATATAATGCGACTTTGATGGAACCTACTTTTCCTTCCAAAAGTGAATCAATCATGTTAGGTTATAAGAATTTACTTTTCCCTTTTTATAATGTCAGCATGCTGTTATTTTTTGGGATTTTCCATCTTTTCACTGCTTGGCTACTTCAGGTGGGTACCAAATTCGACAATGCGACATTTATGGAAAGGGCAAGTGCCATCTCATTATTTGATGGTGGATTTGGTGAGTATATTGCCCTGATCGGAAGTACTTTAAGCCATTTACCTTCAGTATTGGCCTTGAATCTTTTATTGTTCGGTGGTCTATTGATATTTACAGATACCAAATCAGGTAAAGGCAATTGGAATTACATCGCAGGTGCTTTACACGGGCTTTTCCATGTGGCTAACTTGTATCTTCTTATTTGGTTTTTTTCGAGGTATAACTTATTTATCAGAGGGATGGAGATAGACAGCTTACAACAAATCTTATGGTTTTCAGGTGAGATGATTATAGTAGGTGGAATTTTGAGCGGTGTTCTTTTTGGACTTTATCTTCTTATCAGCGGCAATTTTCTGAACAACCACATCACAGAAGCTTCTTCCTCATTCTTGGGAGAGGATTACAAAAATTTCATCAGGCTGCATCTTGATGACAAAGCCTTGACAATTTATCCAATTGGGGTTAAAAAAGTGGTTAAAAATTGGAAGGATGTTAACAAAGGAACTGACAAAGACCCTCAATATAAAGGAGATGAAATTAAATATGACCTTATTGAAGAAAATCCTATCACCATATCTCACAAGAATAGACCATGAAAAAACTATCCAAATCTTTAGCAGAACTTAAAGGCCATTATGATTTTATTGTCATTGGCTCAGGATATGGTGGTAGCATAGCCGCCTCGAGAATGTCACGTCTTGGCAAATCTGTTTGTCTTTTTGAAAAAGGAAAAGAGTTTTTACCCGGTCAATTTCCCAGAACCCTGAAAGAAGCCGCTTTGGAAATGAATATGAAAAGGGGTAGAAATTCTGATTCCAGAAACGGTTTGTATGAATTCAATTTTGGTAATGGAATCAATGTTTTTAAAGGTTGTGGCCTTGGCGGAACATCACTCGTAAATGCCAATGTTTCCATCAAACCTGAACCTCGGGTGATGGAACAAAAAGAATGGCCAACAGCTATTAAGGAAGATCTGGGATCGTTCGAGGAAGGATTACAAAGAGCATGGGAAATGCTGCAGCCCAATCCTTATCCCGAAAATGAGAACGGGTATCCTGTTTTGAAAAAAACCGAGGCCATGCGGATCTCGGCAAATCGGATGGCTGAAGAATTCAGACTTCTTGATATCAATGTGACCTTTGAAAACAGGGCAGACAATCATGTCGGAATCAATCAGCCCAAATGTACCAATTGCGGGGATTGTGTCACAGGATGTAATGTAGGTGCCAAAAACACGACAGCCATGAACTACCTTCCTGATGCTTATAATCATGGAGCGGATATTTTTACCGAGATCAATGTCAGGCATGTTGAGAAAACCAATGGAACTTGGAAAGTCTTTTTCTGCCCATTGAAAACCGGAAGGGAAGTTTTTGACGCACCTGAAATGTTTGTTTATGCAGATAACGTGATTTTGAGTGCCGGATCTTTGGGATCAACAGAAATCCTTTTCCGTTCGGCACAGAAGGGCTTGAAAGTCTCCCCAATGTTGGGAAAAAGATTTACTGGCAATGGAGATGCCTTGGGATTTGGCTACAATAATGATGTGCAGATCAATGGCATTGGGCTTGGAAAACGGGGAAATAACCACATTTCGGAGGTTGGGCCTTGTATCACTTCCGTGATAGACATGAGAAATGGACCCGTCCTTGAAAATGGAATGACATTGGAAGAAGGTACAGTTCCGGGACCAATTAGGGGAATTATGCCCGGTACTTTACTTACATTTTCGAGATTGTTCGGTCTGAACAGGGACAGGATTTTTTCCGATAGTTTTTTCAAAAGAAAATGGAGGGAAATTATCAGTATGGTCAGGGGCCCTTTTTATGGTGCCATCCATCATACTCAGATATATTTGGTGATGACACATGATGATGGGAATGGGGAAATGGTTTTTGAGAATGACCAACTTAAAGTCAACTGGGAAGGGGTAGGCAAACAGGAAATATTCAAGAAAGTAGAAGATAAATTATTGAGTGCCACTAGGGCCTTGGGAGGAACAAAAGTGCCCAATCCAACCTGGAACAAAAGGATGGATTATGATTTGGTAACCGTTCACCCTCTTGGGGGCTGTTGCATGGCTGACCATGCCGGGCTTGGAGTTACTGATCACAAAGGTCAGGTTTTTTCCGGTTCAACAGGCACAGCTCTACATGACGGTTTGTATGTAATGGACGGTGCCGTAATCCCAAGACCTGTCGGTACCAATCCTTTATTAACAATCAGTGCGCTGGCCGAAAGAAGCTGCAAGGTGATTGCAGAAGAATTGGCTATTGATTTGGATTATGGATTTAATATCAATCCGGAAAAAGATTCAAGTCCCAATATTAAACCCGGCATTCAGTTCACCGAAACTATGAAAGGCTTTTTTTCAAAGGAGGAAACCGAAGATTATCACCAAGGATTTGAAATGGGTAAAAATTCCAATTCACCCTTTGAGTTTACCCTCACCATTAGGTCCGAAGATGTCGAGACATTTGTAGGGGTTTCAACCCATGAAGCCGGAATGTACGGTACCATGTTGGCTCCAGCACTTTCATCGGAACCACTTGCAGCAATTCGTGGCACCTTCAACCTTTTTATTGAGAACAGTCAGGATCCTGAAAGAAAAAAAATGCTGTATAACGCAATTTTGCTCAGCAAGGAGGGGAAAATGTATTATTTCAGAGGATTCAAAGATGTTTATAATAATAAAGGTTTTGATGTATGGAAAGATACCACCACTTTGTTCATTACTGTTTATGAAGGAGAATCTGACAGTGGAAAGGTTTTAGGCAAAGGAAAACTGATCATCCATCCTGCTGATTTTGCCAAACAACTGACTACCATGAAGGCATTGAATACATCAAATAAAATTCAATCACTAAAGGCTATCATGACTTTTGGGAAATTCTTTGGAGGAAATGTATTCGAAACCTATTTTAGAAGGCTTGGAAAAAGAGAATAATTAAGGTCTTCGGACGGATTCACGGAAGGAGGTCTGCCATGTAGGTTCAGACCTCCTTTGATCAAACCTATTTTTGGCCCAACTATTGGCCCGTTTTAATGCTCCCTGAGCATGGTAATCAGTTCTTGAATTTATCAAAAGTTCTATAAAAGTAGCCATTTCCTGATCCTGTCTCGGATTTGATAATGTAGGTGAATCTTGAATCAAATTTGTGAATTTTCTTAAATCTGCTATCAAAATATATTTGTTACCAAAATTCAATGCTCCATTCTCCCTCAGCTTTGCTCTGATATTTGGTTCTATCCAATCGTTAAATTCTTCAGGAATTAAATGAATCACAAGTTCCTGATCAACCTGGTAAAGATGCCAAAACTTAATATCTGATGGGTTTGGCTCATTCAGTTTTACATCCCTAATTTCCTTGTTATTGATAAAATTCATGATGATTTTACTGTTATATTGATATGGATACAAAAGGCTGAATAAAGTTTCTCTGGCATCTATTGGATTTTGAACCTGGTTCAAAACCAATTCCAATTCATTGATCTTTTTACTGTTCAATACTTTATGAGTTGCCAAATAAGCAGAATCTACCTCACTGATATTTTTTGTAACACTTTCCAATTCCCCAATTACCAGATTCTTACTCATCAAAAAAGAGATGGCAGCATTGAAATCAGAAATATATTCACCGGGGTTGTCATACCAGAAATATATCGGATAGGGGATAGGCTTGTTGAAATAATCTATCCTATCCATAAGTTCCCAATCAAGCCGAAGTGAGTCCAAAAGTCCGATTTCATCTTCATCCAGAATGCCATCTGCGGCTATTGCCAAAATTTGTTTTGAAAAATATCCATAATTCAGATCCATACCCATCATGGAAATATTCCTTAGATTTTTGATGACAAAAGCGATATTATTTTCCTTTAGAAACAAAGACTGCCTTAACCTAGGATCAACTTTAGCTGAATCCATCAATGATTTTATCAGATCAAATTCCTGCTGCAGCAATGAATCCAGGAGAACAACATCAAACCGGCTTACAGCCTGTTCCTTTTCTATTCTGTTGGCAATTTGGATGATCCGGTCATTGTGAAAAACAACTTTTTTTATTTCCTTTCCTGTAATCAGTGTAAACAGACTTTTCAATGTTTCAGCTGCCTGTTCTTCTGCTTTTTGGAGAATATCAGCCCTATGGGCAAATGCGAGGAGTTTTTCCACACAATATTCTTTGACGAGTTTGGCATCTTTGAAATCTACCCTACCATTATCATCCAAAATCTCAAATCCCGGAATGCCTTTTTCTGGAATAAACCATGGATTGATATCTGCATTTAGGATTTGAGGGGTGAGTCCCATGATATGGATTTCTCCACTGTTTTCATGAATAAAGAGAGAAGATTCTTTTAGTTCAGAAAAGTCAAAACCGGCTTTTACCCAACCCCGGCCCACCATGGCCAATTTTTTCCGGGTTTCACTTCTACTCAGTTCAGCGGTTTTGTTTTGATAATAAAACTGCTTGAAATCTTCCACATCAAGGGTTTCGTTTGGACTTGGCAGCTCATCATAAATCATAAACAAGGCTTCCTCTCTATGTCGGGGATTTGGTTCCCACCTGATATTTCTTGGTTTCCGGCTTTTGATTCGATAGATGTATTCCAGCATGTCATCATAGAGGGGATCAGCTACGATATCATCCATAAAACCATGGTAATTAAGTTTGTCGGTGATATTCCTACTATTGACATCATATCGGATAATTCTCCTCCACCTACTGACAGGTGTCATTTTTTTATATTCCTCATCTTTGTCAGAGTTGGGTAATTCCTGGAAAGATTTCAAGTTGCCTAAAGCGGATTTGATGTCTTTGAATAAAATGATGGCATTGTTACCGATGTTTTCATCTTCAATGAGATTTAATCTTGCCTCATCAATGGATGCAATGACTTCCCCATAATACTCAGCGGTCACCAATTGGCCGATCTGATTGACTTCTGACACCATATTGGAAGTATCCTTTAATTTAACTTTCCCTCCAAAAATCCCCATCGGATTCCACAGGAAAATAAGTACCACTATAGCCAATACAATGACTACATCCAGTAAAAATTTCCCGTTTCTTAGGAGCCATCCTATCATTGTTCCACCAGGTTTTCAGGGTTTGCCAATAATCTTACCTTGGAAATGACCAAGTCGTCATTTTCAAAGTTGATGTAGATTTCTTCATATCCCAATGAACCCAAAAGCACATTGAACATCTGCCGGGTATGGTTTTGGGTGGTTTTGACTATTCCCATGTATTGGAGATTATCTCTAATATCAAGTTCCGCAAGTCGGAAAAATTCTTCCTGATCTCTGATATTTATTTTATTGAGAAAAATCCGGGGATTGGAAATCAAAGAGTCCTCTACAAAACTGGCCGGTGGATATGAAAAATTGATCACTTCAATGGGAGGAAGCCTTAAGTGGATTTTGTCACCATCAATCCTGATATCGCTTTCCCGGATTTTACTTAGATCGATTCCCGTTTTGACTTTTGCTTGGGAATAAGCCATGAAGCTTGCTTCATTTATTTTAAAGAAGGCAAGTTTTTTGGTTTTTGTGCCAAAAACTATTTTGTCAATCACAAATTCGGTCGTGGCCAAATCAGAAGCGTTTTGGATTTTGCCTACGACAAGTGCCCTGTCATTCTTTTTGCAGGAGGAAACTAAAACTGCTACAGTTAGCAGTAAAAGAGGGTAAACCAGAAAAGATGTAAACGGGCTTTTGGTCTTCATCATTGATGCATTTTTCTGTATTTTTCGTATGCTGCCTGCAACCTTATGTCATACTTGTTTGCTTTGTAACCACTGCCATTATAGCTATGGGCAAAGTTTGCCCATTTATAATTTCCATTGCTGTTTTCATTTTCTGAAATAAAATCAATCAATGGCGTACCCTTCGATTTTTTGGTCATTATAAATGCCATAAAATCAAGAAAGTGGTATTTTTCATGTTCGTGCTGCTTAGCTTCAAAATCAATCCATGATTTATATTGATCTTCTTCTTCACCGATTCTGGATTTTATATTATGGTCAAGGTTTTCTCCCAGGATCTGGAACAATCCCCAAGAGGCAGAATAGACAGCCAATTTTGGATCAATTTTTTTAGCCCTTTCCAGTCTGTCATATTCTCCGGTTCCGCCTTTGTAGAATTCCCTGGTCCATGACTTATAGAGTATATCCTTGTTGGATTTTTGAAGATTTTCCAATTCTTCATCTGACATGCCTTTATGTTTCAGAAGTCTCCAGAACAGATGGCCTTCAAAAAGTATTTTGGCATTACCGTTTTTGAGATGACCCCGGCCGGAAGATTCAACCTCAATTACTGCCTTGATAACCGGTAGGGAAAGTATCAGATCTTTTTTCTCAGCCAGATTTTCGAGCGATTCCATAAGCTGATCATCGTTAATAATTTTACCGTTGACATTGTCCTTGATCTGTACAAATCCAAATGTATTTATAGATTCATCCGGTTCAGGAACAGTTTTGGTCAGGCTTTTTTTAAGATCTGTAATTGGGGATGGGCCAGGTTCTTCTTTCTGTTTCGATGGGCTAAATTCTTTATCTTCTTCCTGATTAGATAAGCCAAATGCTCTATCTTCTTCATAGAATGCCCTATCATCTTCATCTACCGAATCATCGAAGCCGAATGTAGTAGGAGGAATACCATCAGAGCTTGTAGTAGTAGAAGTAGTCCTGTTGATAGATGGGTCTTGATTATTAAACGGTTGGTTTGGGTTTCTCCACCTCTCTCTGAAATACTTGAGCGACCTGTCTCCAAAATAGAAAGCAATCATCATTAAAAATGCTGTCTCAAAAAATTCGAATTGTTGGATTCGTAATTGCATCAATTCAGGATTGATTTCT
Organism: Aquiflexum sp.; assembly: GCF_041749095.1. Taxonomy (GTDB): domain Bacteria; phylum Bacteroidota; class Bacteroidia; order Cytophagales; family Cyclobacteriaceae; genus Aquiflexum. Next base: position 45,513 of record NZ_JBGTCA010000036.1, read on the forward strand.
TCGGTTCCCATACTTGCCACCAAAAGTGAAATTCCCCCGAAAAGCAATGTAAAGGCAATCATCCCCCGTACTGTGCCGGGAGGAAGACCAAAGGTCTGACTCCGATATGGATTGTATTTGGGTTCACGGATCTGTAAATCCGGATTTTCATGTTCCAGATAGCGACCCTGTCTTTTGGCCTCTGCTATTTCTGCCCATTCCCCATCAGTAATACCGAAATTGATATTGTAATGGTAAACTGACCAAACAAAATAAATCATAAAAACAGCCAGCCAGGTTACCAACATCAATAAGCCGACAATAGCAAAAATATTCTTTTGTTCAAAGTACATCAATACACTGTATGTGATTGATACGGTTACCAATAAAATGGCAAAAATTATAGTCCCTTTAAAAAAGATATCATGATATTTATTGACATAGTAGGAGTTTTTGACATCCTTTTCCTTGAAATAGCCGATTACTACCCAATAAATTAACCCCAAGGCGATGAGTGATGGGATTGTCCATGCCAGCACATTTTTATCTTCGATAAAAAAATGCATGAGAAAATAACCTAGGACAATGGCTAAAATCACTGCTGCAGCGATTTTTATTAACATTTGGTAAAAGTTGTTGTTCAATTCTTTCATAATGATGTCAGTTTACTTCGATCAAACCAGTCTTCATTGAGTATTTGTATATTGACCTCATCGTTGGAATCGAGGAGGGCGGTGACAATTTTATAAAATCTAGTATATGCTGCTATAGAATCCCTAATTGATTTGCGGCTTGGGCCGGCCGTAACTCCATCAGCAATTAACAGGCAACCATCCGTATGTTCATGGTGATTTCCTACGTGGATATAGATACCTTCAAATCCGGGGACATTTTTAAGATGAAGGTGTCTGGTAAACCAGGGCCGGTATTTTTCCAGATAGTCTCTTGTTATCCTTGAGTGTGCCGGATCAACAGGACTGTAACCAATGGAATATATGCCTGCGGGTATTCTTGTTTGCCCCCTTATTTTTTCATCTTGGTGGGTGTCTTCAAGGGTGTAAGCAAAAAATTTGTTTCTAAAAAAAATAAGTCCCAATGTCGTTTCTCCGTCATCAATATACCTTAAAACTGTAAGTGTACATTTACCTAATTGGGTGCCTTCTTCTGTTTTTGACTCTTTCAGTTTTATTTCAAGGTTCTTGATTTGCTGTTGTAAGGATGAAATTTCTGTGGTCTTTTGCGCTATGATTTCCGATTCATTGATTTTATCTACAGGTTGTGGGGGAGAAACATCAGTATTTGATTCTTTTGAACCCGTAAAAGCACCGGCAATTTTCTTGAAACCATTTTCCACCAATACTAATATGTATCCTATAAATCCTATTATATACAACCAAATTTTGCCAAAAAGATCAGGATTGGTCAGCAAAACCAAAACAATGATGGCTACCAGAGCAATAATTAAAAGCGCAGCAAATTTTTTCATGTTGCTTTTTTCAAAGATAGAATCGAGGTATTAATTGAAAGAGGCAAAAAACAAACTAATGAAAGCTAAAATTTAAAAATTAACCGGTTAATAATCAAATAAATGAGAAGTTTACTTTAAGGAAATTTTAAAACCGAAATAGTAAAAGCTTGGTTACTATTCTAAATTTCACTAATGAATAAATAAATCCCTATTCCCCATTCAAGGTAACAATTTTGTGGTTTATCAAATTACTTTGGAAATAGTATTGTAATTGACTTGAAAGGAAGTTCATATTCATTAAATTTAAGAATTCACCATTACAAAAAGACAAATGGCAAATTTCAAACTTCGGATTAACGGCAAAGAACATCAAGTTGATGTTGAAGAAGATACCCCTTTACTTTGGGTTTTAAGGGATCATCTTGGTCTTGTGGGAACTAAATATTCCTGTGGGATCGCACAATGTGGTGCCTGTATGGTCCATATCAATGATGAGGCTGTTCCATCATGCACCTTACCAATATCCAGTATTGGATCAGATAAAATAACGACAATCGAAGGTCTTTCCAAAGATGGAGATCACCCTGTACAAAAAGCATGGACTGATGTGGATGTGGCACAGTGTGGCTTTTGTCAACCAGGTCAGATCATGACCGCTGCAGCTTTCCTCAAAAAAAATCCAAGTCCCTCTATGGAAGAAATAGAAAATGTGATGAACAGGAATCTATGCAGATGTGGTACTTACCACAAAGTAAGAGAAGCAGTAGCAACGGCAGCAAAACTTAAATAATCATGGCAAATCTAACAAAAACAAATAGGAGAGACTTTCTGAAAATAGCCGGAACCACAGCAGGAGGTTTATTTATCGGTTTCAATTGGGCAAGCTGTGATTCCCCGAAAGTTCAGGTACTTACCGATGAGGAAGTGCTTTCTCAGGTTCATGACTTCAATGCCTACCTATCCATATCGCCGACCGGAGATGTTGTGATTTATTCTCCCAATCCTGAATTGGGCCAAAATATCATCACCTCATTCCCAATGGTGGTTGCAGAAGAACTGGACGCCGATTGGAGCAAAGTGAGGGTATTTCAAGCAGCATTGGATAATGATAAATATGAGAGACAAGTTACAGGAGGATCAGGGGCCATGCCCCACTCATGGGAAAGGTTAAGAAAAGCCGGTGCCACAGCAAGGCATCTATTAGTAGCTGCAGCAGCTGCAAAGCTTGAAGTTCCGGCATCTGAGTTGACTACTGAAAATGGAGAAATATTTCACAAAGGGACCAAAAAATTCTCTTATGGAGAAATGGTTGAAGATGCATCAAAACTAACAGCTCCTGATGAAGTGATTTTAAAAGATCCTAAGGATTTTAAAATTATAGGAACTCCTGTCAAAAACGTCAAAGGCAAAGAAATCTATACAGGCCAACCGCTATTTGGATTGGATGTTTACAGAGAGGGTATGGTCAACGCCATGATATCCAGGCCTCCTTTTGGCATGAAAATCAAATCAGTGGATGATTCGGCAGCACTGGCAGTTGCGGGCGTTTCAGATGTGATCGTATTCAAAAATAACGTGGCTGTGATTGGTGAATCCACTTGGCCATTGATGAAAGCTAAAAGTAAACTTAGAATTGAGTATGAACCTGATGGGACTGTAGAAAGCAGCTTCGATCATGATCGCATATTCAAAGAACTGCTAGACAGTAAAGATGCAAAAGTCATGCGCAAGGATGGTGATGTGGAAACGGCCTTTAAAAATGCTGCCCAGGTAATTACAAGCGAGTATCAATGCCCGTTTTTGTCACATTCTCCCATGGAGCCGATGAATTTCTTTGCACATGTAAAAGGAGATAGAGCAGAATTGATTGGGCCTACCCAAACTCCTGACAGGGCAAGAATGGAAACCGCAAAATTGCTGGACATTCCTACTGAGAATATTACAGTGGAACTGACCAGACTTGGTGGTGGATTTGGTAGAAGACTGGCGGCTGATTTTGTGGTTGAGGCAGTTGAACTCTCTAAAATACTGGATAAACCTGTCAAAGTAACCTGGAGCAGAGAAGATGATATCACAGGCGGTGCCTATAGACCGGCAGTCAGATACAGGTTCCAGGCTGCCCTTGATGATCAGGGAAATATGATAGGGTATAAACTCAGAGGTGTCGGGATCAATGCTGGAAATTCTACAAGGGAAAATAATTTCCCTTCAGGTTCGGTTGAAAATCTCCTGATAGAAAATGTGGAACATAAATCCACCATTACCACTAATGCCTGGAGGGCGCCAATAACCAATTTCCTGGCCTATGCTGAGCAATCATTTTTGGATGAAGTGGCTTTGGCGGGCAAAAAAGACCCTGTCAAGTTAAGGTTGGATCTCTTGGATAGGGCTAAAAATGACCCTGTAGGTGAAATCCATTATGACATAGATAGAATGCGCGGGGTTATCCAAACTGCCGCAGACAAATCAAATTGGGGTAAAAATAAAGATGTTATGCAGGGATTCAGTGTGTATTTCTCACATAGGTCTTATGTTGCCCAAGTCGCAAATATAGAAATGGAAAATGGTCAGCCGGTTTTGAAAAAAATCACTGCTGTAACTGATTGTGGAACCGTGGTTCATCCAACGGGTGCAAACCAACAAGTAAGAGGAGGTGTAGTAGATGGAATGGGTCATGCCATGTTCACCAATATGACTTTCGAAAATGGACTGCCCAAGCAGAGGAACTTCGATACCTACAGGTTGATCAGAATGAAAGAGGTACCAGAAGTGGATGTTCATTTTGTGGACAGTGGCTTTTCACCTACCGGACTGGGTGAACCAGCACTGCCACCAACAGGAGGTGCTATTGCCAATGCTATATTTGCAGCCACCGGCCGCAGGATCAGAACGCAGCCGTTTATAGAACAAAAAGAGTTCTCAGACATCAAATTACAGATCAAGAGAACCTAGATTTTAAGGCCTTCCCGGTGGTTATGATGCTGGGAAGGTTTTTTTTATTTTGATATGAGATGTGAGACCTGAGATTTGAGATGAAATATTAGAACCAAGATGTATTGATAGGATCGTTTTTTTTTCAAATAATAGATTTCTTAATGTTTCTGAGGTAGTTAAAGTGGCACCTTAAAGGTGTTTATAGATATTATGTTGCCCAGATGTATTTTTAAAAAAACTTTTAGCTCCAAAATATTTATCAATTCAACTATTTACAATTTCTCCTATATAAAAACAATCAACCCGTTTTGCTTAAGTTTGTTTTCGTCTCATATCTCATATCGGGTTGCGTGTATTTGCAGTAGCGAATTAAAACACTTTCCTGTCCGTTTAGCACAAAGTTTTTAGGTGTACAGACTTTCGAACTACCACTTTACCCGCTATTGTTACATATATGCTAATATGTAGCGTTTTCATTTTATTATCAAGACAGCATTTCCAAATCAAAGCTTACCAATCATTACCCATTAGGAAGTCTGTTGAGATCTTAATAAACAAATCTTTATTTTTATCTTGATGGGACCCATGCCCAGTATTTGGCACAATCCACAAATAAGCGTTTGGCATATTCGATTTTGCCTTTACAACACACTCCAGTGGCGTAGCATCATCATTGTCGCCTACCACAATAAGTGTTCGGGTTTTAATACTTTTTAATTCTGATTCATTTACCTCAATGGAGTAGTTTGGAAACTGTTCAAGAATATTTCTTATCCGCTCTTCATTTACTTGCTGTTCACGCATCCAGGTCAGATTGTCAATATTTGCATATGATAGATATTCAATGAATTCCGGGAAATCCTGAGCATTCCAGCTTCCGCATGAACCATTAATAACCATTGACCCAATAATTTCCGGTTTTATCAATGCAAGTTGAAAAAGGATTTCTCCACCATAACTATGACCAATTGCATTTATGTTATCAAGTTCCAAATATTCTATCAGGTCTTTTAGGTTTTGTGCCGCTGACTTTATGGAAACTGCTCCGGTAAAAGGACTTGACTTACCATGACCCATTAAATCAACCAGAAAAATTTCAAATTCCTTACTATAACCAGAAATAAAAGGAATCCATGATTTTGATGATTGAGTGAACCCATGTAAAAGAAATAACGGTTTATTGCCATTGCCATAAACTTCATAATAAGTTTGTAAACCGTTTAATTCTACCGTGACGGAACGCTTGGGGTTTTGCGAAAAGGCTTTCATAGTCATAGCTAATATTATTAGGATAAAAAACCATTTCATGATTTGTAGTTTTTTTATTATGGTTTTGGATGTCTAAACGCCAAATAACTCATATATTTTCTAGATTTCATCCATCTCCCTTTCCGGCCAATAGGGGCCTGTCAGAACAAGTTGCTTTGAATCTTGGTCAATTTCAAATTGGATTTTCATCTTTTCTCTGTTCTGCTCATTGATATTGAGGCATGCATTGAAATGGATCAATTCAAAATCCACGATAAAATCACCACGATAATTCTCTAAAAAGTTGATAGGACCATTTAATTGTACCTTTTCTGTTAATGCACCTTCTTTTTTATAATAATAAGAAAGAAAAATTCCCATTTCCTTTTGGTTTTCAAGAAGGAATTCCTGAATTAGGCGTTCATGATTATTATCCTGAAGTGAAGTTGAAATATCGAATTTCCAAGTTTCCTGCATATTCAAAATTACTTAATTCAACCGTAATTCACGAACATCTTGCTTGAATAAGCCAAAGGTTTTACATTGGGAATTACATGAAATACCCCATATACTTAGATTACAATGCAACGACTCCCTGTGCTAAGGAAGTGATTGAAGCCATGATACCCTGGTTTGGAGATCATTTTGGCAATGCTGCAAGCAAAAGTCATCCCTATGGTTGGGTCGCCGAAGATGCCGTGGAGACAGCCAGGGAGCATGTTGCTAACCTGATAGGTGCCAAAACAAAGGAAATTGTTTTTACTTCAGGTGCCACTGAATCCATTAACCTGGCATTGAAAGGTATTTTCGAATTTTATCAGGGACAAAAACAACATTACATCACCTGCCAAACAGAGCATAAAGCTGTCTTGGATACTTTCAAATATTTGGAATCTATAGGAGCAGAGGTCACTTATCTTCCTGTCAACCAATTTGGAGAAGTTGATTTAGATGAGTTAAAATCAGAAATCCGCCCCCATACCAAAATGTTGGCATTTATGTGGGCCAATAATGAGACGGGGCTAATTCATCCCATTGCAGAATTGATACAAATAACCGAAGTGCAGGACTTAATACTTTTTACCGATGCGGTTCAAGCAGTGGGAAAGATTCCGATTTCTACAAAAGGGATACATTTAATGGCAATTTCTGCCCACAAAATGTATGGCCCAAAGGGGGTTGGCGCCCTTTATATCCGTCATAATCACCATTTACCCAAACCATTGGCATTGATCGAAGGGGGAGGGCATGAAAAGGGATTTAGAAGCGGGACATTGAATGTTCCTGGCATTGTAGGATTTGGAAAGGCTGCACAATTAAGGTCCAAAGAGCTGATTGAGAATGCAGAAAGATTAGGGTACCTCAGAGATGCGCTGGAAAAGAGGTTGTTAAAAATAGAAGGCACGGCTTTGAACGGAAGTCAAACCAATAGACTTTCACACGTCAGCAATATTGCATTTTCAGGGGTAGAGGGGGAGGAGCTGCTCAGAAGGGTCAATAAAGAAATTGCAGTAAGCTCGGGTTCGGCATGTACCAGTATTTTGCCTAAACCTTCCCATGTTTTGGCAGCTATGGGACTTGATTCCGATTTGGGAAGGGCTTCAATCAGATTCAGCTTGGGAAAGGATACCACTGAAACGGATATAGCGTTTACAACAGACTATGTTGAAAAAGTGGTGAAAGAACTGAAAGGCCATTAATTCCCTTTGATCAATCTCTCATAATCCTCTACTGTATCAATATCGATGGCTGCATCCGGAAAATCAACTATGTCCATTTCATCCTGATGATTATAAATTACCTTTTTAGCACCTTCGGCACCTTTAAGGGAATATAATTCAGAAAAGTATTTTTTTGAAAAAAGAGCAGGAACACCAAAAATATCATTGTAGTGACAGGCAATTATACCTTTTCCGGTTTCAGCTTGTTTTTTGATCAAATTGTTTAGGAGTCCAGAATCTACAAAAGGTTGATCACAAAGCATTAAGATTACCTGATCCGGACTGTGTTTTTTTTCCAGATATTCCAATCCCTTTTTCATCCCGGATGCCATGCCTTTTTCCCAATCATGATTGATAACCATATCAATTTTTGTATGCTGAACTTCTTTGCTGATCAATTCGAAACTGGCACCAAGGACTAAAACATTTGCAGAAGAATTACTTTCTAATGCCATATCAACAGCCCTTCTGACCAAAGTTTTTCCTTTATAGGTTAATAATTGCTTTGGCTGACCAAGTCGGGAGGAGCTTCCTGCTGCTAATATGATGATTCCGGTTTTAGAAGGACTCATTCTCTTCTTCATGTATAGGTCCAGATTTGTCTCTTAGGAAAATCGGTTTCTTTAAATTCAACACTGCCTTGATTTCAGCAAGAACAGATAAGGCAATTTCCTCAGATCCTTCTGCTCCAAGATTCAGCCCTGTAGGTGCAAATATGTTATCCATAGAAATCTTTATACCTTTCTCCGCTAATCTGGAAACAAGTTTTTCGGTCTTTTTCTTTGGACCCAAAATTCCTATATAAGGTAAGTTGAGTGGAATCAGGTGATGTAATACCTCCAGTTCATATTCGAAGTTATGTGTCATCAGTAAAGCTACCGAATTGGAATCAGGATGGAGATGCTGAACCACTTCAGAAGGATTTCCGGTGATAATTGTCGAAGCATCAGGAAATCTTTCTTTTGTCGCATGGTTCTTTCTTCCATCTATCAATTGAATCTGCCAACCTAAGATAGCTGCCATTTTTGCCAAGGGAATCGTATCATTTCCTGCTCCGAAAAGAAAAAGTTGAACAGGTGGTCTGATACTTTCATAGAATACAAAAACATCATCATGTTCAGGATAATTTTTAATTATATTTGGCTGTTTATCAATTGAATAATTAATATCATCATGAATTTGATTTAATAATTTTTCATCTATCTTTTCCGGAGAACCATGGATTGTTTCTGCTTTCTTTAGGATTTTTGTCCCAACTTGTTCGGAACGGGAGTTTTTCAAGGAAAACACAGTGACCAATGTACTCGATTGTCTGTCCATCAAAGCTGTTTTTAACAATTCGACCGGATTACCCATATCATCCAAGTCTATGGGTTCGATCAAAACCTGAATGATACCATTGCAGCCCAGACCCACACCAAATTTCTGATCATCTTCATCGGTAGTGTCGTAGGTGACCACCATGGACTGTTGCTGAAAAATAACCGCTTGTGCCTTTCTCAATGCATCTCCTTCCAGACATCCTCCGCTAATGGCACCTGTAAGTTCACCGTCTCCAGTAACCAACATTCTGGCCCCCGGTCTTCTATAAGCCGAACCATCTACTTTTACCACTGTTGCCAAGGCTGTACTCTGATTTCCGGTTTTACTTTTTTCGTATGCTTGGATGATTTGTTGGAGTTCCTTCATGGATATAATGACAATCAGATTTTTGAACTAAGCTAAAAAAATCTGATCAAAATTTACAACTATTATCCATTTCAGGCTTATGTTTTTATATGGATATACCCTTTTGCGGGATAAATCAAATACTTTTAACATAAATTAGGGAATGCACAGAAATTCATGGTATTTTTGTAATTCTTCAATTACATTTTTGGAAGTTGAACCAAAATGTATGAGATTAGAAGTATAGATTTTTTGGATAAAATAATGTTTAATTAGATAAATTACTGAATGTCAAAATCAAGAGAAACCTTCAACAAAAAGGAAAAAGAAAAATTAAGGCTTAAAAAGAAAAAGGAAAAGGAAGAAAAGAAAGAGGCACGTAAATCCAATGAAACTGCCGACTATGAAGATATGATCGCCTATGTTGATGAGGATGGTAATATCACTTCAACCCCACCTGACCCTACCAAAAAGAAAAAGATTGACGTTGAAAGTATTCAGATCGGTACTTCAAAACAAGTGGAAGGTGAAGATGAAGGTCTTCCAAAAACAGGTAAAGTGACATTTTTTAACGACTCTAAAGGTTATGGATTTATAAAGGACGATCAAACCCAGGAAAGTCTATTTGTTCACTTCAAGGCCTGTATTGACCCCATTAAAGAAAACGACAAGGTAACTTACGAAACCGAAAAAACACCTAAAGGCTTAAGCGCTATTGAAGTGAAATTGGTGCAGTAGCCCTTTGTCAGCATATCAGAAACCCATTTTTATTTAGGATTTTAGGTAAAGGTTTGACCTTTTCCTAAAATTTTATTGAATAGACTATGAAAATTGCAAGCCTTGCCGAAATCAAAAAAGAACTGTCTTACCTCAACGAGAAGGAGCTAAAAGACCTGATTCTTGACCTCAGCAAATTCAGTACAGACAATAAAGCCTATTTATTTTTTAAATTGTTTGAAAGGGAAAATCCCAGGTTATATGTTGAAATGGTGAAGGAAGAAATAGAGTTTGAGTTTGTAAAAGCAAATACAAAACATTACCATTTCGCAAAAAAATCGGCACAGGCTGTTCGAAGGAAGTTGAATAAACTCCTCAAACTTACCAAAGACAAAACTGCACAAATTGAACTGATTTTATTTTTTTGTGAGAAGTTGAGACTTTATGGTTATTTGACATTTCACCATCCTGTCATCGAAAACCTCTACGCAATGCAGATAAGAAAAATTGAAAGAATGATATCCGGAGTGCATGAAGACCTTCAATATGATTACCAATATCAACTTGAGGAGTTGAAAAGCGCCTTGGATTAAATCAAAATAAGCCTTGATGTAGTTAAGATGTATTTTTTAAAAAGCCTTGATGTAATTATGATGTAGGCGTGAAATATCCATTCATTTTTCTAACTGCTACTTTTAGTGGTTCGCAAATAGTTACAAATCAACTTTATAACAATTTCCCAATAGAATCATTAAGTGCCTATGAAAAATTTTACATTCATTTTCTTTTTCATCCTGGTGGCTGTTTTTAATCTAAAAGCGCAGTCACAGATGAACCTTCCCGTTACCTTTGATGAACCCAATGTCAATTATGGCATTGTTGGTTTTGGAGGTGCCGATGACTCAGCTATCGTAGATGACCCGACTGATTCCAATAACAAGGTTGCCAGGGTTACCAAAAATGCAGCAGCAGAAACCTGGGCCGGTGCTACTGTAACCGCAGTGACGAATGGCGTGCAGATAGGTTTTTCCAGCAAGATTCCTTTTACTGCCTCACAAACCAAAATGTCTGTCAGAGTATGGTCACCTGATACAGGAATAAAAGTTCGGTTAAAAGTCGAAGACCATCTTGACCCTACCAAATCCGTAGAAACAGAAGCGACAGCTACAGTAGCTGGTGAGTGGCAAACACTCTCCTTTGATTTTTCCAATCAGGCACCTGGCACTGAAGCTTTGAACCTTTCCCATAACTTTAACAAAGCATCCATCTTCTTCAATTTTGGAGTGACAGGTGCACAGGCTGGAGAAAAGACTTATTATTTTGATGATATGGTCTTCCTTGCAGAAAATGATGGAGGAAATGGTGGAACTTCAGTAATTATTTTCCCGATTACTTTCGAAGAAGATATTGCTTGGAGTGAAGCGATCACCAATTTTGATGGTGGTGAACTTACCGTAATTGACAATCCGGATACAAATGGTAATACAAGTGCCAAAGTGGCGAGGATGGTAAAAAATGCCGGCCAGCCATGGGGAGGTTCATTTATCATGATGGATGAAAACATTGACCTTTCCAAGAGTACAGAATTTACAGTTTCAGTATGGGCACCACGTGCCAATACC
>NZ_JBGTCA010000037.1:0-19423 GCF_041749095.1 Aquiflexum sp.
TTTTTGATTTTGCCGGTTATTTCAATCTGGGCTCTGATGCCCCCTTTAGGAATATCGATTATAGTTTTTATGCGAAATAACCTGAACAGTTTTACAGAATGTATTTTTAGAATATCCGTTGAAGATTTTTGGGGTGTTGGAGCAGCAAATGAATTTTAAGTAACAGGATATTCTAAAAGTATTTTATGCCTACTATTAAATTTGAGTGTTTGATTTTAAAGTGAACCCAAATATGTGAAGAAGAAAGGCACCAAGATTTACTTTTCGGTGAAATGGGTTAAAAATTAGGTGAATCAGACTTTTTGAAGGGTGAGTTTATCTTTACAAAGTGAATTTTCTAGGGAAACAAGAAAAAGTTCATATGATTATAACAATATTTTTAAAACTAATAAAAGTGTTTATTATTGAAATTAAAGTCTAAATCAATATTTTATTCCATTAATATAAATTTTTAAAGAATTAAAAAAACATCAAAAATCCTTTTCAAAACTCCCAAAAAAGAAAATTTAATGAAATCATTTTTATTGGTAATTTTTTCAACGTCACTTTTATTCATTTCAAATAACAAATAACGTCATTCACCGAATAAATCCCCCCAAGACCTTATCTGCTTCTATTTTTAATGCACTATAAGATGAAAAGTGATGAAAAGTAAGACCATCAACATTATTGGTTTGGATTTCTTTAATGGAGAAGTAGACGAAGTTGTTTCGGCTTTGGAAGAGGGAGGTCTGTTCGTTTTTCCATCTGGTCCGGGATTGGCGACGATCAAAACCGATGAGAAATACCATCAGTCATTGAAAGCCGCAGACCTTGTGATTGCAGACAGTGGGTACATGGCTTTATTATGGAACCTCACCCAAAAAGAAAAAATAAACAGAGTCTCTGGACTGGAATTTATAAGTGCATTCTTATCAGATACTGAAATACAAAAGAATTCAAACATTCTATTGGTAAACCCCAGTAAAAAAGAAGCTGACATCAACCTCAGCTATTTACAGCAATGCGGATTCAGTTTGACTGAGTATAATTCCTACCTCGCACCTTTTTATGATAAAGAAAGGATCGAAGATGTGGAACTCCTGAGAACGATTGAAGAAAAGAAGCCAAAATATGTGCTTGTCAACTTAGGTGGAGGAGTGCAGGAAATATTGGGGGCTTACCTAAAAGAAAACCTGAGTTACAAGCCGGCAATCATCTGTACAGGTGCTGCCATTGCATTTATGACCGGAGAGCAGGCCAACATCCCGGATTGGGCAGATAAACTGTTCCTTGGTTGGTTGGTCAGGTGTGTAGAAAAACCAAATCTATATATTCCAAGATACCTTGCCGCAATCAAATTGATTTCATTGATGTATAAATATCAAGCCAGCCCTAAAGTAATTTAATAACAATAGGTCCAAAGTCCAAAAAATTACAGCAGTATAATAAGCTGTTTTTTCATATCAAAAGTAAAGTATAACTGTTAAAGATCTGTTAATATGGCCACTGTCATTTCAAAATTGAACCACTCAAGTTTTTTATTAAGAGATGTTGAGTTTATTGCGCCTAGATCATCGGTAAATTTGTTTGATACCATTCAGACAGGGACTAAAAGAACCTTCGATTTGGTTTTTGCGATCCTCTTTCTGATATTAATCGGTAGTTGGCTTTTTACCATCATCGCGATTTTTATCAAGTTGGAATCCAAAGGCCCTGTGATGTTCAAGCAATTACGTCATGGACGGAACAATGCACCATTTTACTGTCTGAAGTTCCGAAGTATGAAATATGACCCAAATGGTCATTTTGCGCAAGCGACTATTGGTGATCCTAGGATAACAAAAGCAGGTTTGTTTCTTAGAAAAACCAGTTTGGATGAATTGCCCCAGTTATTCAATGTCCTGATGGGGGAAATGTCCTTGGTTGGCCCAAGACCTCATGCCATCATCATGAACCAGGAGATTGCGGAGAAGGTTGAATATTTTATGTGCAGGCATATCGTCAAGCCAGGTATCACAGGACTTGCCCAGGCCCAAGGCTATCGAGGTGAAATCAGAAATATGCATGACATCAATTCCCGTCTGAAATATGATCTCTTCTACATCAAAAATTGGAGTGTCCTATTCGACTTCAAAATCATCCTCTTGACTGTAAAATGTTTGTTTGTAAATAATGGCAATGCATATTAAGTCTTAACCTTTGATTCCGCACTTGCGGAATCGAAGGTTTTTTTCTAGGAATTAGGCCAATTTCATCAATTGGTTCAAGTCTTCAGACTTTCTTCCTTATCATTTCATACTCCCCACCAAAGTAGTAGCAAGCACAACCTTTGAGGTCTTCCATCCGCGACGCCAGGACCTCGAAGGTTTTTTTATTTCGAACCAAAGCCCTACCAAAGTTGCATCAAAGCCCCACCAAAGTAAGGGATAGTGCGACCTTACCCCCCTCTAAGTTTTAATTTTTTTGATTACCACACAGGACATGAAGATCACATAGCCTTTGAGTAAGTATTGTAAAAGCTTTTCAGAGTTGATTTTAGAAAACCCTATTTCGACAACTTGCGGAATTTTGAAGGACATAGGGTGGGAAGACAATGAACCGAGCCAGCGCAGGCATTGAGGGAAGCAAGCCCGTCCCGCAGAATTGCGGGAGATTTCATTGTCTTGTCTTTTTTGGACAAGCAAAAAAGTAAGAGAATTAATGTAAAAAAATGAGATAAACGTCACTCACTGATAATCGTGCATGTTAATGACTTACTAAAATTTCTGTTCCACAATACAGGTTTACTAAAAATCAAGCTAGTTGACACCCGCCTGAATAAACTTAACCTACCCATTTCGGTAAATACGCTTAGGATTCCAAACGCACTTTAAGACCGAAATTGCCTGAATCGCCGCCTTCAAAACCCCGGGTTGCGGTGCAGGTAGGTTAGATATTACCGAAAACTTTGTCAAGCACCTTACCCGAGGCTAATCAAAGTTCAGCCCCTTCAGGGCTACTGCTGTAAACCTTTAATTATAAAACCCACCTGAATTCTGAAGGCCATAGGGCGGGAAGACAATGAACCGCGCCAGTGATGGCCTAGTGGGGAGAAGGATTTCATTGTCTTGTCTTTTTTGTTACTTTTTTGGACAAGCAAAAAAGTAAGAGAATTAATGGAAGAAAAATGGAATAAACGTCACTCACTGAAAAACGCGCACGATAAAAATCTCCAAAAAACTTTAGGTGTATATTTCGTGCCCTATGCTTCTATGTGGTAAAAGAACAAATTCCTCTGTGGTAAACAAACCTCCCCCTGTTTTGGCGGAAGACCAATTAAGCAATACAGCAATCATAAAAGTGTAGCTCCATTAAATGGATAAATCTTTATTCAAATTATATTCAGGAAATAAAATCGATAGAACAATCTATGGATAAAAGATCCTCCAATTTATACCCGGCGTGCTTGATATTTCCGAGTTTCATTTCGTTAAGTATGAAAAAATCTTCCATACTAATTTCCTCATTGTGGTTTTCTGAGAAAAATGTAATGAGCTCATTCAATATAAATGTAAGATAATACCTGAGATTTGATGTGATCAGTTCATTATTTGTATTTGTGGCAGCATCATGTATAATTTCATTTCGAAGTCTATAAATTCTTGTAAAATGTATTTCCAGATTTTGCATATGTGATTCTATATATCCTTTGGCATTGACAGTTCTTTCTCCACCTGAAAAAAACCATTTCTTCAACCTCATAGCCCTATAGGTAAGCAATGGATATTTGTTCAATAATTCAGATTCTATTTGCCCGTAAAAATCTTCCTGTTTAAGGAAGTCATTGTTTTCAACTGAATATGATGATATTAAAACTTTATCCTCAGAGCTCAACTGATTAAATGCTTTTAAAAAGCTGTATATATTTCTCTTGGTATATGCCAAAGAATGTGCATTGATAAAATGGTCTTTTAATCTCACTATGGTACTTTGACTCTCGTAATTGGAAAAGAGATATTCCAACCCTATCCAATAGTTAATAAACTTGTGTTCGACTTCAGTGGATTGGTTTCCCAAGCGCAAATAGCGTACAGCCGATTTTATCTTTTCTTTTGTTTCGATAGTTATTTTCTCATTGCTAAGTATGGTGGGAATTTTTTGTCTGAAATGCAGGTAATGCTCTTTTTCGACTTTGTATTTTCCATCGAGGAAATTTATATTATGCTGAAAATTGCCCCTTTCAGGGGACCTCAGATCTATCACTAAAACCCTATTATGAATATCCATCGTTTCATCAGACAATCCAAGGTTAATTACATCAAGATATTCGGACAGTTCCGCTTTCGCCTTTTTAAGAGCAGATAAAAAGTCAAATGCTGAAACAATACAGATTAGAAATTTTCTGGAAGCTCCAGGCTGATTAAAATTGGCCATCTCTCGGTTTTCCCTAACGATATCTCTGATTTCATCAATATTGTCCTTTAATTCCAGGTTTGTGCCTGTTGTTAATTCCGAAATGGCTTCATATACCTTTTGGGTAGTGTCAATTCTAAATACAACTTTATAGCTTGATTCTCCCCCTAAAATCCGTTCTTTAAAATTGGAAAAATTCTCATCAAAAGATTTAGCATTAGTTAAAGTTTTTACAAATATTCCATAGAATAATCTATATAGGAATCCCTTTGCAAAACCTTTATGGATCAACTCACTAAATAAAAAATTAACACATCTATCTATTTTAAATAAACCATCTACAGAAAGGTCATTAGAAATAATATAACCTTCGATGGCAATTAATATATTTTGAATATAATCTGTATTGTCTTTCATCAAGACATCGACACACGATATGGCTTTTTTAAAATCATTTTCTTGAAGTTCACGAAGAATAGTCAAAAAATATTCTTTAGAAAAAGTGGAAAATGTAAGGTAATTATCCTCGCTTTTAATCAATTCAATTGCTTCATCAACAATGGCTTTATTCTTTTTTTCCTTACCTTTGATAGTATGAAAATGTTTTATTCGACCATTATTAAATTCTTTCAAACAATATCGAAGTTCTTCCAAGATAGTTTTGGGATTGTTAAGCCTAACTCGGTAAGAATCAATCGTTCCGAGATACAATAACTCAATGGATTTTTCAATAAAAAACTTTTGGGTGATACTTAGGCTCGTGTTTTGATGTGATATTATTTGCATTTTAAATTGAAATTGTATTACATTTGTTTAAGAAATCAAACTTCTAATTCTGAAGTATTAAAGATAGAAAAGGAAGATAGGTAGATCTGGTACTGGATACAATTCCGCATTTCTTCTCTACTTCCTTAAATACCAAGAAGCCTCCTCGTGAGGCTTCTTTTATTTAATTCTATAGATAATTATTTTTTAGTTTTTATCCAAATTTGAATACTTCTTATAAAAATTTAACTGCTAGGTTCTTTCAGTACATTCATCCTCACAATTCACGGGACAGGCTCATCAGGGCAACAACAACAATTTCTGGATTTCAACACCACCTTATTTATCTGTGGGATAGTGGAGAGGAAGCGAAATGGGGAGTAGGGTCATTTCGCTAGTCCCGATCGCTATCAGGATTGTTATTTTTTGTATCATAGCCTGTCCCGATTTTTTTTGGGCAAAAAATCAAGAGAATTAATAGAAAAATTGCGCTAAACGGCACCCACTAAAGACCACCTCTAAAATAATCCCTCTCAATAAACTTACGTTCCACATTTCGGAAAGAAAAGTCAGTGTTCCAAAACAGACTCAGTGACCGAAATTTCCTGAATCATCGCCATCATGACCCCGGGTCTCGGTGCATTAAGGTTAGGAGAAACCGACAACTAATAATAACACCATACCCGGGGCTAATCAATGTTCAGCCCTTTCAGGGCTGCTAGTATAAAAGCTTAAATCCAACACTTTCCTGCCCTCCGGAAGGCGGGTTTGGATAAGCAAAAAAGTAAGAGAATTAATGTAAAAAAATGAGATAAACGTCACTCACTGAAAAACACGTCAGTTGAGATCCTACAAAAAAACTAAAGTTGTATAATTCGTGCTCTATTTTTCTTTGTGGTAAAAAAAGAAAGATATCATCAGGTGAAGGACCTATGAGGTTAAAAAAAAACCTCAAAGGTCTAGGGATTCCTCAACCCCTCAAAAACCTCCAAATACCTACCCGTCACCCTATCCCAATTATATTTATCAGTCAATCCATCTCTTGCGGTATCCCGGAGTTCCTGAATTTTTTCATGTTCGGACTTGGCTTTGGAAATGATGTTTTTCAGGTCAGTGGGATTCTTCCCAAAAAACCATCCATGTTTACCGTTTTGCAATGTCTCCCGACTAAAGCGGGTATCCAAGGCTAGGATGGCACAGCCATAAGCCATTGCCTTGATCAAGGTAGGGTTGGTGCCGCCATACTCATGCCCATGGAAGTAGGCAAAGCAATTGTGATATAGGGACTTCAGTTCTTCGGGGTCGGTGACATAGCCTGTAAAAAGTAGGCGCTCATCTTTCATGATTTTGAGTCGGATGGCATATTCATCCTGAAAGGGAACATCACCTACGATGACCAGTTTTTTGGTTGAATCCGATTGGATAAAACCTTCGAGGATCAGGTCGGCATTGTTGTCAGGGATCATCCTACCTACAATTAGGTAATAGCCTTCCTTTTCAAGCCCCCATTTTTCTATTTTACTCGGATCAGAGTCAAATGAGGGATTGGCACCATAGGCGATGACGGTGGATTTGGCGTTGAACAACTCTTCGTAGACTTTTTGGTTCAAGTCTTAAGACGTCCTTTACATTATTTTGAATACCATATGAAATTACACAGCCTTGGAGAAAGTGTTTTTTATGAACTATGTGCTCTATGATACTATGTGGTATCCCAATAAAACTCTTCTTTTTATAGCTAACCTATCGCATTTTAGATTTACAGATTTTCACTAAAGCCCTAAAGTTTTTTTATATTCCTTACACTCAATTTTAGTATCCGGCGGAGCAATTTCCCATTTTATACTTCTCGCAATTATAGTTCTAAGTTTAAGATCATCTTTATTTCCAATGATGATGCTATGGGCCCTGTTATTAGGTGTACCAATTGGAATAGGATCATTATAAATTGGGTCATGTTCTACAGATTGTTTACCATGCTGTTGGTCTATACTCCTCCAATCGGAAACAAGTGTACTGTAAATAAAATATTCATCAGGTTTTTTGAAAATTTTCTGCCCAAATTTATATTCTTCACCTCTCAAAAATCGAGTATCTTCTGGGCGATGATATTTACTCCAATCACTTGATTTATTGGGTCCACTGTCTGGAGTATTCGTTAAACTTGATTCCGGGACAAAAGGATTATTTCCTTCTTTATCATATCTCATTGCATGAATATGGATAAAAAAGTAAAGTTTATCAGGATCTGGGATAGTTTCTTTTTCCCACATTTCAATTAAACAAATTTCTTTAAATAATTAAGAATGTCTTGATCTAATTCAGATGGTACAAATCCACCTTGTCTACCTAAATTAGGATCATATTGGTCAAAATAAAAATTTGCTATTTGACCATTAGGTTCCCGAAAATTCAAAATAAGAAAATTAGTTTTATCCCTCCAAACAAGATCAATCGACCCATCTTTGCAAGGATTAATTTCAGGATATGATAAATTCTTTCCAAATGTTTTTAATATGCTATTCCCGTATTTTAAAACAAATAAAGTAGCATTTTTTAAATTAGAATAATCAGGCTTCAAAGCACCTTCTTCGTCCCAGTTGTCATTCAGATCTGCTATTTCCCTTATTTCTTCTTCAAATTTTGAACCAAGGGTAAAATCTTCAATTCCTGTTTTTGTATAAACAGGATGAAATTTTGTGTGTTGCACAGAAATTCCAACTAATCCGGATCGAGGATTTTTTTCACCAATACCCCACTCCCTATTATTTTGTTGGGTATTTCTGGATAGAGGTTTTAATCTGTAATCATTTCTTATTTTGGAAACATTTCTTATTTGGGTATTCATATGCATATTATAGAAATTTAAAATCCGTCTGTGACTTTATGGTATTCTCTTTTTCAATTGCACGTGACAATGTTTCGGAAAGTTCTATTATTTGATTTCTCGTCATTGTAAAATAAATGTCTTTTCTACCGTCTTCTTCATTATATTCAATTTTTAACCTATGCATTACCATGGCATATTTTCCGGAAAATTCAGTCGCATCCTTATTAAAGATGGGTCTGATATCTGTAAATATTCTACCTTGACTATATAAATGTTCAGCTTCTTGGTAAAGCCCCGCTGCCTTCAGGCTTAAAATTAATAAAGGACTGGAATCAAAAAGATCTTTAATCCTTTCAGTCAATAATATTGTTTGATTTTTGTCTTTAGGTTTCCCTTTTTTTGTGAATGACTCAGAAAAACCTACAATAAATTCATTGGATATTTCACCGAAATCTGCGTGTAACAACAAAACGCTTATCAAAGCTTTGAATGTATCTTTATACTCTTTACTTAATGCCTCAATGAATTGATCAAGGTTATCAAAAATTTCTTTTTGACCATCAAATTTAATTGTTGAAACAATTTCTTTGAATTTTTTATATTCTTCCTCCTCGAAAGTACTTAATGATTTAAACCCTTTTAAATAACTGTCTGGAATGTCTATATATTTCATGGTATTAACACATTGATTAAATATAACCCTCTTTTCCTTTAATTCTATCTTTTTTAGAATTTTTAACGAATAAATAGGTTATCCTAGATTATATTAACATTTCAAAACTTTCAAATTTCAAACCCGAAAACTCTACCTTGTTTTGGCGAGAAGTCGCTTTATCAATTGACCATCAAATTAGCCAAAACCAACCTAGGTAACTCATCAACTAGTCTATAAACATGTCACCCTTTCAGGGTTATTTCGCCACCAATCAAAACACAAGCTATAGGGTCTAAAATCAACCCTCTACTCCCGATAGCATGGAAAGAGGTCTATTGCCCTTAGTGGGAGCTACAGATTTCTCCCCCGATAGCCATCGGGGTCGAAATGACATAAATCGGAACAGCCGTCATGATGTAGGAAGCATCTCTCGAGGTTCAGGAAAAGGATGATTTTGACCCAAAAGGTTAAATGTTTTTCCAGTAAATCAATCGTCTAATTGTACCGCTGGAGATCCCTCGTGCCTCGGGATGACGCCTGCCTCCCGTAGGTAGGAGAAATCTGATGTCATTACCTATTTTGAACATTTTCAGAATGTTGGGTACTCGAAATGACAAATGAGAAGTTAAATTGAACGTAAAATAGCATTCAAGAGCATCCAAAGACTTATCCTTGTCACCTCCCTCCAGTCGGCAAACAGGGATCCCGATGGCTTGGGTCAAAAATCTAAAATCTACCCTCTAAAATCTTAGATCTTAAATCCTCAAAAACCTCCAAATACCTATCCGTTACCCTATCCCAATTGTATTTATCAGTCAATCCTTCTCTAGCGGTTTCGCGGAGTATCTGCATTTCTTTGGGTGATTCCTCTGCTTTTGCAATCAATTTCGCAACCGAAGCCGCATCTTTCCCAAAAAACCATCCATACTTTCCGTCTTGCAAGGTTTCCCGGCTGAAGCGGGTATCCAAAGCAAGGATGGCACAGCCATAAGCCATAGCTTTGAGCAGGGTGGGATTGGTGCCACCGTATTCATGGCCGTGGAAGTAAGCAAAGCAATTGTGGTATAGGGCTTTCAGTTCTTCGGGGTCGGTGATATAACCTGTGAATAGCAACCTGTCATCTTTCATGTTCTTAAGTTTGATAGCATATTCATCCTGAAAAGGAACATCTCCTACGATAACCAATTTTCGGGTTGAATCCGATTGGATAAAACCTTCGAGGATCAGGTCGGCATTGTTGTCAGGGATCATCCTACCCACAATCAGGTAATAGCCTTCTTTTTCAAGCCCCCATTTTTCTATTTTGCTTGGATCAGATTTGTAGGAGGGATTGGCGCCGTATGCGATAACAGTGGATTTGGCGTTGAACAATTCTATGTAGACCTTTTGCATTTCATCGGAATCATTGATAATGCGGTCATAGAATTTGGTGGCCATCTTTGAAGCAAAAAGGAAATACTTTGCTCCCAGCCCTTTCCACTTTGGACGCAACCATTCCAATCCATCCACATTGATGGCGGTTGGTTTTCTGAAAATCCTGGAGATAATACCAAATAAACCATTGCCACTGTTGACCATAAAAATGACATCCACATCCGAAAAACAGGCATGGATCATGGAGAAAAATGAATGGGTCAATTGTGCCAAGCTCTTTTGTTCTATGGCAGGCATATAGATCAGTTTGATGCCGTTGACTGCTGCGGGTTTGTTTTCAAAAAGTGAGCGGTGGCAATAAACCCGTACTTCCACACCTCTTTTTTGGAGCCGCTCCCCAAGTTCCTTGACCAAGGTTTCGTAGCCACTATAGACATAGGGATAGCCCCTTGATCCAAGTATGGCAACTTTTAATGGCGCTTTATTTTTATTCATGCTTAAAAAGTTTGACTGAATATCTTTGTTAAGGAGGCCAAAGATATTTAAACTAAGTGACATTTGACTTTTTGTCGTTAAGAGTTATAAAATGTGAGCTATGGATAGCGTTCAAATCTTGGAGAGGACTTTGCCTTGTCACCTCGACGTCAGGAGAGGTCTATCTTGTCGTGACCTACAATATTTGAAAATGATTCAGAATTGGTAATGACATCAGATTACCCCTACCTACGGCAGTAATCCCGGATGTATGAAGGATATCATTTATAGAGCCTTTACTAAAGTTAATCATTATTTTTTTCGGACCTCCAAAACAGCTTTTCCAAAATTCTCCAAATATTTATCGATGGAAAAAAATTCCTTTGCCCTTTCTTGCCCTTTCCTTCCCATTTGTCTTCTAAGCTCAGGATTCTCAATCAATTGCTGAACTTTAACTGCTGATTCCTCAGGATTGTCGTACGGAATCAACAGGCCTGTTTCTTTGTCAACAACCATCTCAGTGGCGCCCCCTTGATTAGTAGCCACCACCGGCTTACCAGCAGCCATGGCTTCCAGTACCGTAGTAGGCAGGGGATCCGGCAGGATGCTGGGTAATATGAAAATGTCTAGCCCATTCAGAATTTGAGGCACATCAAGTCTATACCCAAGGAAAGAGACATGTTCAATCAAATTGAGTTTTTGGATGTGCAGATCGATTTCTTCATAGAGATATTCATAACCAGTAAAAGCATCTCCTACCATCACGAAATGTAGGTTTGGGAACTTTTGACAAAGTTGGGCTGCAATATCCAGGAAATAGATTTGTCCTTTCCAGAAACTGACCCTTGCGATCATACCTATCAATATGGTATCAGATGGAATGCCCAGTTCAGATTTTAGATCATATTCTGCCTGCTTGTAAGTATTGATTTCTATACCATTATAAATCAGTTTTAGACGTTCAGGCTCAATTTGTGAAAAGTTGTTCTTCACGGCTTCCGAAACACAAAGCACCTGATCACCAGTTACTTTGATGAAAAATTCAAGTAGATTTTTAAACCACTTCGGCTGAAGTACGATTTCGTGGACATGCCAGATATGTGGCAGTCTATGTCTGAGACTCAAAAAGCCACCTATGATATTGGCATTGGAGTTGGTATAAATGAGATCAATCTTTTCTTTTTTGATCAATCGCGAAAGGAAAAAAAACGACTTCCGTAATTGGTTTGCCAACAGCAGCATCCCTTTTGGATTCAAGTTTTGTCGGCGAAGCACACCGTGTTCCATCATCATAACTTCAAAACCCTCTGCCCGGATTTCATTTACAAGAGGACCATCATGTGGTAACACGATAAATACTTTCCATCCCAGTTTCTTAAAAGCTGAAAGAGACCTTACGAGATTTTTACTCGCGCCATAAAGGTCAGCGGCACTATGGATCACTAAGACCCGTCTGTTGGACATGGTTTATTGGTTTTTGGCTGTAGCGCTTCCGAAGAATTTATTTTTTGTCTGTACGAGAAAATTATAATTATTCGCCAGAATCTTTTTTAAAAATGAAGAGTTTTCCTTCGGAAACCAATCCGTAGTCCTTGGTTTCTCTATAAGATGTTCGTGGATTTGATAAGCATAAGTGGCGATGGAAGTGCGGTATTTTCCCTCCGGAAACGCCGTCATGTCATAGCCGTGCAGGGTGTATGGGGCACATTGTTGAATAATCAAACGGTTAAATGGAACAGCGATTTCAGTTTCCTTGCCACTTCTCAGGTCTTTGACCCTCAAGCCGCCTTTGTATTCAGGTTTCCAATCCTTGTTTAAATACAGCAAGAGATTCAGTTCCCGATACCAGTTTTTATGGAGTGGATGATAATTAAAATCGAGATGCATATCCAAAAAACTATTCTTTTTCCCCTGATGAAGTCCTCCTCCGAAGTTTTTAGGATCTACAAAAACCTCTTTGGAGGTAATGAAAGAAAGCAGTCTATTGAACCTATCTGAACTATAATCCTCGTAAAGTTCATTCAGTTCCGGACAAAGTTCCTTGTAATTTGACTTTTCAAACTTATTATTGGCAAATACATAATCTCTACTTTTATTGACCAATTCCGGAATTGAATTGTATGCAAGATGAAGTTTGGCTTCATCACAAAAATTATCAATAACCAAATGGGGAAATGGTTGGGCTGTATGATATGCTAACCTAAACTGCGCTAAGTTTTTTTCTATCTCATCAAAATTAATCATGTATTTCTTAGTTAAATGTCAGTTTTTAAATATTGCAGTTTTTCTCAATTTATGAAAGTTGCGTATTAAAATTCCCTTTTGAACATATAGGAAGCTCCCAAAAATCCGGTATGATCCGTCAATTCCACGTGGATGGAATTTGAAAATTTAGAAAAAAGACCAAACAGCATCTTGGGATCGTAGCTGTTCATCTGCATCATGGGTTCCGCTTCCAGTTTCCGGTTCTTGAGACTGGAATACACAAAGTTGTATAATGTATTCGTTGACCTAAGGTAATAATGAAAATACCTGATTTTTGACCAATTATTGCCATAGGTGGCATGAATCTGCATGATACCCCCGATTTTCAGTCTGTCCAATAGCTGTTGGATAATGGACATCCCAACCTCTGTTTCGATATGCTGCAATACGATATAGGAATTGATAAAATCAAACTTGCCTGTTTGGGGAAGGATTTTGCCTTCTGATAGCAGGAACTCCACGTTTTCAGTACCCATTTCTAAGGCATGGGCTTTTGCTTTTTCCAGAATCTCAGGAGACACATCAATACCTACCGTCCTGTTATTTGTGACATATGAAAAGGGAATCGCCAAACGGCCAACACCACAACCGAAATCCAGGATATCCGAGCTGGACAAATCTGAACCATAAAGCTTCTGTATTCTCTGCAGGGTCTCGGATACATAGACCTGCCCTGTTTCAAAAAACCCGCTCAGATCTGCTGAGGTGATGTTTTCGGATTTATATTTTTGCTCTGAAAGCACCCCATAGTAAGGATCCTCTTTTCCGAAATGCTTCCAGGTTTTTATGGTATTCGTCTTCATTGGATTCTACTCTTTAAGATTTTGGCAGGATTACCTCCTACAATGCTATAAGGTGGCACATCCTTGGTTACGATGCTGCCTGCGGCGATTACAGAACCCTTTCCTATGGTTACTCCGGCCAAAATTACTGAGTTGGCAGCAATCCAGCAATCATCCCCGATCTTTACAAATGAACGGGTGACTCCCTGTTCGTTCATCGGGATTTCCGGATTGGAAAAGTTATGGTTTTCTGAATATATACTGACCCTGGGAGACATCATCACGTTGTTTCCGATCTCGATATAACCCGAGCAACCGATATAACTGTATGGCCCGATATTGCTGTTATTCCCTACTTTTAATCCAACCCCGGCTTCACCGCCATATAGATTGGTTGGCCTAATAATGGCATAACTACCTATAGTGACTTTGTCACCAAAGACCAGGCCTTTTTGGGAAAGTCCGTTGATCTCACAATGGTCCTGGGCGATAAAATTTTTACCAACATGGATATATGAAGCCTGACGGATGGTCACCCGCTTTCCGACCAGGAATAAACCCCCTGAAGATCCCAAGCGCCATCGGACCAATATGCCTCTCAGCCAACAAATACCCATTCTAAACAATACAGCGGAAGTGGAAAGTCTGTCCCATTCAGACCCAAAGCGGTCACTGAAATTGTTGTTGGTAAGATTACTGATGGATTTACCCAAGAAGCTACCCATTCAAAATGTGTTTAAAAGTGTCTTCCAAAGATAGGAAAAACTTCTCCGTTGAAAATTCATTGAGTCTGATTCTGCCTTTTTTTGAAAGTTCATTCCTAAGCGTCGGGTCTTCCAATAACCGGACCATGGCAGATTGGAGCGCTTCTTTGGTATTTTCTTCCAATACAATTGCCGCATCACCTGCCACTTCCATCAAGGCACCCTGATTGGAGATGATAACCGGCAAGCCAAATGAAAAGGCCTCCAATATTGGCAGACCAAATCCTTCATTCAGGGAAGGGAAGACGTATGCGATGGCATGGTTAAAATATCCTGATAATTCATCCTCAGTTACATAACCTGGCAACATCACTTTCTCCTCTACATGAAGCATTTTGACAAGATTGATCAGATGGTCATGATCATCCAAAGCTTTTCTGGGTCCCTTTGAACCCACCAAAACCAATTTGAGGTCTTTGTGTTCTTCCTGCTGTATAAGCCCGGCAAAGGCTTCTATAAGCATCCCCAGGTTTTTCCGCTTCTCCATGACACCTACATGGAGGAAATATTGGAACCTGGGTTTTTGGTTCCTTATTTCCTTTTTCGATACCAAACCTGTGGAAGGATACACCACTCTTTTGGGGATATGCCTGAAAGCATTTATCTCCCGAAGTCTTTCTTTGGAAAAGTTGGTGATGGTAATGATTTCTCCATGATGCTTTAGTCCCATTTTCAAAAAGAACAAATAGTACTTAAGCCAAAGCGCTTGGTAATGTTCCGGATTGTCCCAAAAAAAGGTATCATGGATGACCGAAACTTTTTTTCCCCTTGACCATAACGGACTGAGGATATCAGGACTGAACACCAGATCGGCTTGATGGTAATAGGATAACAAAGGAAGCGTAACCTGTTTTCTAAAGAAATAAAGGAACTGGAATAATATGTTTTTCCACTTCGGTGTATTTCCCTTGAAAAATTGTTTGCTTTTGGTAGCATGGAAATCAGGATTGATGATGTATTCAAAGTCCGTTTCTTCCCGCTTTAATATCTCTTCACATAGGGAAGTGATATAAGTTCTGATACCTGTCCGTGCCACATGCAGGTAATAAACGTCGATAAGAATCCTAGCCTTTCCCATCAATTATTTTCCTTTTAGAATAATGGTTCATGGCATAGCCGACCATCCACCAAGATATCCAGCTTACATAGTTGTACATTTCTGCATTTGCTGTAAACAATGGCAGCAACATCCCGAACTTAACCGTAGCCCCTACAAATGCTACCCGGGCAGTCATTACATTTTCTGCATCCCGGAAGACCCTAATGCTGTGGGAAATAGCAAAGTACAGCATTAAAATATACAGTGACAATCCGATAATTCCCAGTTGCACCCCATAGATCAGGAATTGGTTTTCCCCACCTACCCGGAGCTCATCAGTCACACTTCCAAGGTTTCCGCTCATGGCAAGTCCAATTCCCAATGGGCTTTCTATCATGGAATCCACTCCTATCAGCCATTCAACCAAATGTCCTACACTTGAGGCATTTTGAAAGGTAATGGTATCCACCACAAAGAAATAGAATTCCTCCGAGGCAAAAAACAAAATATAGACTAAAAATAAGACAGCTGCTGAAAAACCAAAAAGGATAAGTTTATAAAGCTTAAAAACCATAGCTATGAAAAAAATCATGATAAAAAAGGAAGCAAAAGCTGCTCTTGATGATGAAAAAATGAGACTGCCCATGGAACAGAACATGACCACTATATAGAAGAATGAATATTCCCTTTTCGTGGTGAGATACCATATCAATCCTGCGGAAAAACCCATCAGGACAGAGCTTGCCAATTCAAGCGGATCTGCAAAAAAAGATGCAAAACGTTTGGTGACTGCCTGTGTTTCAAATGTCCATTGGAGACCAAAATTACCGGTTGTTTCGATCTGATTGATTCCCTGAAGGAAAAGGGCGTAACCGGTATAACTTTGAAGATGTGTATCCAACATGTTCTCTACAATATTGAAAATAAAAGCTGCTATGGCAATGGTGAAAATAATCCGGAACACGTTGGTAATTTCCTTATCGTCAAAGTTTGTGTTTCTTCCCAAAAAATAAACCATCGCAGGTATAAGCATATTTTTGAAGTACAGTACTTTGCTGATAAGGGTAGCTTCACCCAGGGGCAATAACATGTACACAAACGCCAGCCCAATAAAAACCGAAAAAAGCTTATCCACCTTGGTCAGGCGAAATGGGTATTGAAAAATATTTTTATGATAAAGAATGAAAAGCAAAAATGCCAAAATGACCAGAAAATCTTTGGCCACTTGAAAAAAAGACACCAATAAACCGGAATAGGTTGCCTGATAGACAATGCTTAAAGCTGTAATGTGAAACGGAAGATAGGCCAAAAGAAAATATACCACATATTCCCATTTTCCTTTGAAGACCATGGCTTGTAGGGTCAGGTACAGGAGCGGTACAAAACCCAATAAGACAAAAATAAACAGCACGTATTCTATCAATGGTTTTCAGGCTTAATTGAAACGCTTCTATAGGAATTTCAGGTGGGAGATCTATTTCATTGGAATAGGCCTCTATATCAATAAAAACGTTTTCATCAATGTTGGTATTGGAAGACATTCTATTTCTTCCAAAAGGAATACATCCCTTTGTCAACTTCATATTCCTCCCATTGAAACTGCTCTCTTTTTGGCTGAATTTTGGCCCAATCCCACATTTTTTGCAGGCCGTCCCTGAGACTTGTCCTGTCTTCAAAACCCAATATTTTTTTGGCCTTATCATGGGTTGCATAAGCCAACTTCACTTCATGCCTTCCCTCAAAATATTGGATTTCATGGCCACCGACTATTTCGGCAAGCAGTTCTGCAGATTCTGTTATACTATATTCCTTGGTTCCTCCCAAGTTGATGATTTGCCTGGAGGCCTCAGGCTTGGAAGCTGTAAGCCAAAGGGGTTCCAATATGTCGTCTATATAAGTAAAAGCACGCAGTTGCTCTCCCGTCCCAAAAATGGAGAAAGGTTCTCCAGTAATTTTCTGATACATCCATATTCCAAGGACATTTCTGTATTTGTCCCAGATATTTTGGTTCAGACCATACACATTATGTGGGCGGATGATGCACCAATCAAGCCCATGCTGCTCTCCCGCAATCCGAATATCCAATTCACAGGCGTATTTGGCGACTCCATATGGATCAATGGGGGCAGGTTGATGACTCTCTTCAAAAGGGGGCGTGCCAATACCATAAGTGGCCATACTCGATGTAAAAACCAATCTTTTGGTATTGTAGATTATACAGTTATTGACAACATTGGCTGTAGCTACCAAGTTGCTGGTGTAATTGAATTTCCGGATAAACGGGCTTAGGCCTTCCGCGGCATAGGCAGCGAGATGATAGACATATTCCACTTCATTTTTTGAAAAAATATCAGATAAATCGCCTGTGGCAATGTCCACATTGTGAAATCCAACACCTGAAGGAATATTTTCGATATATCCCCCCGAAAGGTTATCTATTCCTATAATCCGGTATTCTTTTTTGTTCGTGAGCAACCAATCTGCAAGTCTGGATCCCAATAGCCCGGCTACACCCGTAATTAATATAGATTTCATTCCTTAAATTAAATCCCTTCGTGGAAAATTCCTTCTTTTAAACCTTTGGCTGCAAAAGTAAGCTTTTTAAATCTTTTACGGAAAATAAAGTATCCCATAATGGAAAGGTGCTTGACCACCACAAACATGATAACAGTGGGAGCGTAATACCATGGCGTATGTTTCCTGAGAAGCCAAATCTGATTTCTGCTTCTAAGGTAATGAACAAAGGGATTGACATATCCTTCTTCTTTCTTCACTTTGGATTTTTGGGACATCCCTGCCTCATGATACACTACTGATTTGGGTTCATAGGCCAGTTTAAAACCTGCTTTCTTGATACGAAATGACCAATCCACATCTTCGTAGTAGATAAAGAATTTCTCATTCAACATACCCACTTCCTTCACGATAGCAGAGGAAACCATAAAACCACAGCCTGTTATCCAATCAATGGTTTTGGGTTGGTGATGAATATCCCGGTCAACCTGATTATAGCCGATGGTCTTTGATATGCCAAAAAAAGAAATAAATTTTCCGCCTGCATTCCAGATTTTATTTTTTTCCAGAAGAAAATTGAATTTGGGTTGAACAGCCCCAAAGGAGCGGTCAGTTTCCAATCTGTTCACCAAATGATCCAGAAAATCAGGTTCAGTTTCAGTGTCATTATTGAGAAGCATCAGGTAATCATAGCCTTGCTTTATTACCTCAGCGATACCGATATTGTTGCCACCTGCAAAGCCCGCATTTTCATGGTGGCAAATAAAATGGGCAAAATCCCCATACTTTTCCTCCAATTGCTTTCCGGAACCATCTGTGGATCCGTTGTCTACAATAAAAACCTTAAAATTGGGGTAGGTGACTTTCTTCAATGAGAGCAGGCAATGATCTGTATGATCAAAACTGTTCCAATTGATAATCACTAATCCAACAGAGGGATTCCCTTCATTTTTCATGTAATATCCTCAGTAATTTTAACAATTAATTTCCCTTCTATTAATTCAGGCTTTCTCAAGATAGAAACATGCCTGATCTCCTCGATTCAGAGTTTTTGCTTTTTGCTGAAATTTGATTCTCTTTTTTCCACCCACCCATTTTACAGGATTATTTCCTTTTAATGATCCATTAATCTTTTCGAAAGGTCTTTATGATACTTATAACTAACTGCTTATTGTAAATCCAATTCAGTATACTGGAAATCAGCAGGACAATGATCTCTGTGGACAATAAGGCATAACAAAGGCCCAATGCACCAAATTGGTCTGTCAGAAATATGGATGCCGAAATCATATAGATAGACATCAGCCAAGAGGATTTAAACATGAGGGATTTTTGATTCTTCGCCAGGAAAATAACGACATTGACTATATTCAGGCATGCAAGAAAGGGTATAAAAGCCAGAATTTTCATAAATAAGACAGATTCTTGCAGTTCTGTTCGTGAAAGTATTTGAATGATAAATGGAGCCAGGATAAAAGTTGTCAAGGAACCCAAAAGCCCTAGAAGCAAAGAAATTCCATAGACTTTTTTTATAAATCGAATAAATCGGGGTAGATCTGATTGTAGCAATCTTGCAGCATTGGGATA
>NZ_JBGTCA010000038.1:0-5188 GCF_041749095.1 Aquiflexum sp.
TTTTTTCGAGTTGGTCAATGGCTATCGGGTTGAAGAATCCAAAAACCTGATGATGGATGAAAAGTTAAACCATCTTTCCATGATCGGAATTGCATTCGAAGCAGGATTCAGTTCAAAGACTGCATTCAATACTGCTTTTAAAAAACATACCGGAATGACTCCAAGCCAATTTAAAAAAGAGGCTTTATTTTAACCCTAATTTGTCAAATTAAACATTGTTAAAAGAAACCTACCAGGTTTATTAACTGTACATGCAAAGGATTAACAGTTTAAAGGTTATAAAACCTGGCAGGTTTTAGCCCATTCCCAAACATGACAAAGTAGGGTTAAATTATATGCATTTTCCAAGAATTCCTGAAGGCACTATTTTATAAATAGAAAAGCTTAAGCTGGTGACTACTTCTTTTTCAAAACATCACTAATTTCCTCCATCCATAGTATTCTTCCTTTAAAAACGTAAGGAAGGGTCATTCCATATTTGGGCAAATAAATGCTTTCTGAGGGTGGATGGTTCAGCTTTTCAAACCAGAACTTTTTCATTTTGGGGTTTAATGCAATTTCTTCATTGTCTATATGAAATTCTCCATAACTTATTCTTTGCATTTTTCTTTTGATTCTCAATAACCAAAAACACCTCTATTGTACTGGTTTCGCCCATTTTACATAACTGCTTGAAAATTAATGGGGTATAAATTCTTTTCATCATTAAAAAAATATGTTCCACTTTTCTAAATAGAACTTTTTTAATGGTTCAGTCCCCCAATTTTGAAGGGAATTCCAAACGGAACTCAAAGAATTTTCAAGTTAAATTAAACTTAACCATTTATCATTTAAACAAAACCACAATGAAAAAAACCACATTAATTATCCTTTTACTTTTTCTGAGTGTGGGCCTTTTGAAGGCTCAACAAGAAAAAAAGACCCTAAGCGGGTATGTCCGGGATGTTTCGACAGGAGAGGAGCTTCTTGGAGCAACTGTCCTGATCAAAGGTACCTCGGAAGGGGCTGTTACCAACCTTTATGGATTTTACTCCATTTCCCTGAATCCTGGTCATCATACGGTTGCAATAAGCTATATGGGATTTGAATCCAGGACAATTGAACTTGAATTGCAAGACGATCTCAATTTTTCCATAGAATTGATGCCAAACAATCTTTCACTGGAAACGGTGGAAGTGTCCGCAATCTCCAAAGACGAAAAAATCCTTGAAATTGGGAGCGGAATAGAAAGGGTATCCATGGATCAGATGAGAAAGATGCCCAAGCTATTGGGAGAGGTTGATCTTATCAGAAACATTCAGTTGCTTCCGGGTATATCCACAGTAGGAGAGGGCACTTCCGGGTTTAATGTCCGTGGTGGTGGAGCAGATGAAAACCTGATTTTGCTCGATGAAGCAACTGTATTTAATGCCGCACATGTGATGGGCTTTTTCTCAGTTTTCAATTCCGATGCGATCAAGGATGTCAAAATCTATAAGGGTGGATTGCCGGCCCAGTATGGAGGAAGGTTGTCTTCTGTCCTTGATGTAAGGCAATTGGAAGGCAATTCCAAAAAGTTACAGGTTAAAGGAGGAATTGGACTTTTGAGCAGTAGGCTTACTGTGGAAGGTCCCATCCAAAAAGACAAAACTTCATTTTTGGTAGCAGGCAGACGTTCCTATATGGATGTCTTCACCAGACTATCCGGTGACGAAGAACTGAAAAACAACAACCTCTATTTCTATGATTTCAATGCAAAGGTGAACCATAAGTTTTCAGATAAAGACAGGGTTTTTCTTTCCTATTATTCTGGCAACGATGTGATGAAGTTGGGTGATCTTTTCAGCAGCAGTTGGGGAAACAACACCATGACCTTTAGATGGAACCATGTGTTCAATCCCAGGTTGTTTACAAATATCACTGTCACCAACAGCAATTATTTTTACCATATCATAGGCAGCCATGGTCCTGATTCCTGGGATTGGAAATCAAGTATTCTGAACCAGACCTTTAAAGCTGATGCTGCATATTTTGTAAACCCAAACAGGACAATAGATTTTGGTCTCCAATCAAATATGCAGGATTATGTACCGGGAACTATCTTGCCAACAGGGGAAGAATCTGCGGTGAATTCAATAGAAATGGCCAAAGAACATGCCATTGAATCAGGAGCCTATGTGTCATGGAATGAAAAGATCAATGAACAATGGAAATTGGAACTGGGACTCAGGTACGTGGACTTCAGAAGACTTGGCGGAACTCAATATATTTATCAGGATGGAGTAATGGAAAGAGATGCGATTATTGACTCGGTCAGGTTTTCAAGACATCAGACCATGGCCAGTTACAATGGTATTGAACCAAGGTTTAACCTGAGTTACACTCCCAATAAAACCACTGCCATCAAGGCAAGTTTTCACAGGGCCAATCAATTTGTTCACCTGATTTCCAACACCAATGCTCCTTCTCCAATAGATGTTTGGAAGCCATCCAATGCCTATCTGAAACCTGCACAAGTGGATCAGCTATCCTTGGCATTTGTCAAGGGAATCCAAAACAACAACTTCGAATTGGTAGTCGAAAGTTATTATAAGGATTACAGAAGGGTTCAGGACTTTAAGGATGGAGCTAGGCTGGCCTTTAATGAAACCTTGGAAACAGAAGTGTTGGAAGGTATAGGTCGGGCCTATGGATTGGAGGCGTCCATAGAAAAAAAGGAAGGCAGGTTTACAGGACGGATCAGCTATACCCTTTCGAGGTCAGAAAGAAAGGTGGCCGGAATCAATCAAGGTGAGTGGTATAGGGCCAATTTTGACAAACCTCATGACCTTAGTATATATGGTTTGTACCAGCTTAACAAAAAGTGGGATTTCTCGGCCAACTTTGTTCTGGCATCAGGAAGACCATTTACCCAACCTATTGGAAAGTATGAATGGGAGGGAATGGTCCTGCCAGTAATGGGAGAAAGGAATGCCCATAGGATTCCAACCTATCATAGACTGGATATTTCTGCCAACCTAAGTCCCGAAGGCAAAAGAGGATCATGGAGTTTTGGACTTTATAATGTCTACGCCCGAAGGAATGCCTACTCTGTCTTTTTCAGACAGCAGGAAAATTCCCCTCAGACAGAGGCAGTGAGACTATCGATTTTAGGATCAGTAATCCCTAGTGTAACCTATAACTTTAAATTTTAACGAAGATGAAAATTGTAAAAAATATATTGATCGTTTTGTTCTTGTTTACCATGTTCTCCTGCATGGATACCATTGAGTTGGATGTAAAATCCTATGAAGCCATGGTAGTGGTAGATGGAGAAATAAATAATATGGATGATGTGCAGTCATTAAAATTGTCCATAACCCAGCCGTATTTTCAAAGCAGCCAAAAGATTATCATTGAAGAAGCTGTAGTTAACTTATTTGAAGAAAATAATCTTATAGGTACATATTCTTACATCAAAGAAGGGGAGTATTTATTGGACTATAAAGGTAAAATAGGAAGTGAATATAAAATTGAGATTACTTTACCGGATATCCCAGGCCATGAAAATTTCAGCCGTAAGGTGATATTAAGTGATACTGAGAAACTCGATCCAGTATCCGAAATCACCGCAATTAATTATGAATACAAACCGGAAAGTTTGGTTTTTGAAGAAGGGTATTACCTGTTGATAGATACATATGATCCAAAAGGAAAAGGGAACAACTACAGGTGGAAAGTAAAGGTGAACGGAGTGCTTTCAAATGATCCACGCCAGATTATGGTGTTGGAGGATGACCGTGTGGATGGGAATCTGGTAGCAGGGCTTGATTTGACCTTTGATCCATTTCAGGAAGGGGATGAAATAGTCGTTTACCAACAATCTATCAGCAATATGTTTTACCAGTATTTATTTGACATCTATATGCAGGCATTGACACAGGAGAGTTTCTTCGATTCACCGGCCTACAACCCTAAATCCAATTTGATTTCAGATATTGCAGTAGTGGGATATTTTAATGCCAGTGCTTACCATAAAGCTGAAATAGTGATTGGGCAATAGTGTCGTGTCGATTTAGAAAAATGATCCAAGAAATTCCTGAAAAAAAGAATTTACCCTTGATATGCTAATCATCGCACAGCAAGGGGAAATTCTATTTTTAAAACAAGAATCGCCATGTCAGATTAATCGGCCTGATATTTTCAACATTTCCGGCTTGCAGAAGAGGGTTAAATTGGTAGGTAAGACCAAAAGTTGATGCATTTAGGATTTCCAGTTTTTTGAAGTAATTGCCCTTAAACCCAAGCATCAACTCTGCCTGAAAATTAAATGGACTGGCCACTTCTGACAAGCTGATGGTCTGATTCTGGTTATCATCCCTGTAGGTAAATGTGGTACTGAGGTTATAACCGCCTCTCAAACCTGTTTGAATGAAAATGTTTGGAGTTTGTTTACTGTTGTTTTCCCGAAAATAAAATCTGGTCTGAGCTGAAAGGTTAAGGCTGTTTTGAAATACCCTGGTATATTTTATTCCGTCCGGAGCTTGGATAAAATAATTGCTTTCACCTAAGACCGGAAAGAAATCGAGATTATAAGTCAATCTCTCCAGTTCTAATCCGGTAATAAATGACAGCCTTTTGTTGAACGGCAATTCCTTCATTAGGCCTATTTGGACATTGCCGTGTCCATCTTGATAAAAGTTATCAGGAACACCTTGAAGGAAACTTACCCCCGCGCCAAAGCTAAAGTAGGTTTGGGATTTGTAAGGTTTTTTTGAAGTTTTACGCAATTCTTGGGCTTCTGAATTAAACATGGCCAAGGGAACCATAATTGAGAAGCATACTAGGATTTTTTTGATAGTTTGAATTTTCATGATTATACCTGATTGATTTACAGGTACAAAGTTGGGGGATGATGATGAGGTAAAAATTGATCTAGGTTAAGAACGTACTTTTCTTTTCTCCATTAACTTTTTTCTGATCCTGCTCAGGGATTCAGGTTTGATGTTGAGGTAGGAGGCAAGATGTTTTAAAGGAACCTGTTCCAGATACACGGGGTATTTCTGCATGAGCTTTACATACCGCTCACTGGCCGAATCTGTCAAAAGTGAGATTTCCCTTTGTTCCCGCCAGATGTAATATTGTTCCACAGCTGTTCTGCCAAATTTATTGCTCTCGGGAAATTGTTCATAAAGGTGTTGCAAAAAAGTGTAAGGCAGTGAAGCAAGTA
>NZ_JBGTCA010000039.1:0-5628 GCF_041749095.1 Aquiflexum sp.
CGGAAGGCTTTTGCTGAATTTGACTATAAAGTTATCGCAGATTTACCGGAGGGTTATGTTCAGGAACTTTTACAGAACAAGGAAATCATCAGGAATGAATTAAAAATCAGGTCTGCCATCAATAATGCCCGTCGTTTTATGGAAATCCAAGCCTCTTTCGGAAGTTTTTCAACATACATTTGGGATTTCGTAGATGGTAAGCCGATACAAAATTCCTTCAAAACTCTTTCAGAAGTTCCGGCAACAACACCTGTTTCAGATAGACTTTCCAAAGACCTAAAAAAACGTGGCTTCAAATTCCTAGGCAGCACCATCATCTATGCACACATGCAGGCAACCGGATTGGTCAATGACCATTTAGTGGATTGTTGGAGACATAGGGAAGTTGGGGGAAAACAATAGAAAGAAGGTTAATGAAATGTCCGATGACCGATGACCGATGCTAGGTTGAAAAAGAATTCAGGCTCCTTCCCAAATGGAGAAACCTGAAGTTCGATTTATAAAATCAATTTCTTTAATCATTAAACGCCATCCTACCAGAAACCTGTCAAATCATCCAAACTATGGTTAAATGCTTCAAATGCACATTACAACGGTCATCCGTCTACTGGCACAGTGAAAACACAGATTTTACTTTAATGGAAAAATAGCGATGAACCATGTTTTTACTTAATCGGCGTATAGGCATCTTTATACCTGGTCCATATTTCATAAATCGGATTTCCGGTAGAACTTTGACCACTGTGGTGCCATTCACTTTCAATCACTTCAAATTCAAATCCCAAACTGGCACCTACCCTGGAATCATCTCTGGAGAAAAAAGTAATCTGCTCGTTATATTTTCCATTTTCAGCAGTATAAGTACCGCCTCCTGTACCCATAAACTCCTTGGTTGCAGAATTAAAGGCAATCCATTGGAACCTGCCGCCACTTAAGATTTTGACAGTCCTTCTTGCCCCGGGTGTACTTCTGAAGATTTCCCCATCTTTCTTTCTTCCTGTAAAAACCCAGTTTGCGGTTAAATCATCTTTTCTATCTCCAACTTTTTCCCATATTTCTACCAAGGTCTGACCTTGCACCCGACCTGAAATCACCATTTTCCCTTCTGCCAAATCCAGTTTGAAAACTGTGGTCTCACCAACTAACTCGGGCTTGATGGTAAAAAAATCCAGCGTTTCCTGATAGGCATTGTCTTTTAGGATAAATTCACCACCACCTGCACTGTGAAATTTATTTGTGCCTATCTCTTTAGCTCCAAATGCAAAATAACCATCCTGAATGATTTTTATGTATTCTACATTAGTCATGGGTTTACCGTTTTGGTGCGTCATTTTCCATGCACCTTCAAGAGACTGTGCAAATAGCACTCCCGGCATTAACATGATCAACAATGCTATGATTTTTCTCATAATGTGTTTATGTTTAGTTTACTTTCGAATTTAACGTTTTACAAATTCTAATGAAAACCTTTACTTTAGGAACGAGCAAAGAACAGGTTCTGCGGCTTATTCCTGACAAACAGATCAAATTAATATTTAATGAAGTTTTGCTCCATTGGGAGCCATGGTATCTGAGGTGGCTAAGATTATCTGCCCTTTACCATTATCAAAACCGGTCACCAAAACTTCGGACATAAAATCTGCAATTTGTCTTGGTGCAAAATTACAGACACAAATCACCTGCTTCCCTATTAGGGTATCGGATGTATAAAGGTCCGTAATCTGTGCTGAGGATTTTTTGACACCTAAATCACCTAGATCCACCCAAAGTTTATAGGCAGGATTTCTGGCTTTTTCGAAATTTTCCACTTTGACAATAGTGCCAATTCTGATGTCTATTCTTTGAAAATCAATGAAGTCAATCGTTTGCATTGAAGAATTTATTTTATAACTTTGGAAACTTAGCTGAAAATATTCAGTTATATCTATCAAACCTTTCACATAAATGACAAATCGAATCAAAATTTATTCAAATGGCAGTAAAGCAATTCCATTTTTAATTTTGTTTTGTCTTTTTTTCAATTTTGCTTCATTTGCCCAAAACGAAAGGGACAGAAATATTCCTGACTCACCAAGAAACAGTGACGCTGTCAATCAATTCGAAAGTCCTGAGTCATCAATTTCAGAACAGAAATCTGAAAATTTCCAAAGGCAATCAGCATCTCCTACAGTAGAAATCAAAACAGGGACCAATACCACTCAAACCAAAAAAGATAATCCCCTCTATAAAATGGGTGGTGAGAAGGAAATTAAAAAAGAAGGAATGTCCACTTTATCATTTAACCTCTTTTTATATATCGTGGACAAATTCAAGGAAGATTAATGCAAATACCAATAAACCTCAAAAAGAAAAAAAGGGTCTAAGTAGGCTCTTTTTTTTTGTCATCATTTTATGCTTTTAAAACACCCATCTTCACTACAAAGTCCCAAATTGCAATTCCCATTGTTACCGAAATATTGAGTGAATGCTTTGTTCCTAATTGTGGAATTTCGATGACATGGTCACTGATTTCAATTACTTCCTGTTCCACACCAAAAACCTCATTTCCAAAAATAAGGGCATATTTTCTATCTTCAATAGGAACAAACTTATCCAGCATAATACTTCGATCCACTTGCTCAAATGAACATATCTGATATCCTGTAGTCTTTAATCGGTCGATGGCCTCTATTGTAGTCGGTAAATATTCCCATGCCACTGATTCTGTTGCCCCCAAGGCCGTCTTATGGATTTCTTTATGGGGAGGCGTTCCGGTTATACCACATAAATAAATTTTTTCGATCAAAAAAGCATCAGAAGTACGAAAAGCCGAACCTACATTGTTAAGGCTTCTCACATTGTCCAATACAATGACAATGGGTGATTTTTTTACTTCTTTGAATTCCTCCACCGACAAACGATTGAGTTCTTCCATGTTTAATTTTCTCATGTGGTTTTGTTTCCCTTTTGATATATTTTAATTTCAGGCTTTCAATATTTTCAAAATTAACATAAAGAATTAATTCAGGGACAAAATGGCCAAAGCGAAGGAAAAGGAAGTGAAAGAAACTCCCTTGATGAAACAATACAATGCCATCAAATCCAAACATCCCGGAGCACTTTTGTTGTTTCGGGTGGGTGATTTTTATGAGACCTTCGGGCAAGATGCAGTTGTTGCTTCCAAAATATTGGATATTGTTCTGACCAAAAGAGCAAATGGATCCGCTTCGCATATCGAATTGGCCGGATTTCCCCACCACTCACTCGATACCTATTTGCCCAAATTGGTACGGGCAGGAAACAGAGTGGCCATTTGTGATCAATTGGAAGACCCAAAAGAAGTCAAGGGGATAGTCAAAAGAGGGGTAACCGAACTGGTCACTCCCGGGCTTTCCTTCAATGACAATGTCCTGGATAAAAGAAAAAACAATTACCTCGCTTCTATTTATTTTGGAAAAGAGATTCTCGGAATTGCTTTCCTTGACCTTTCGACGGGTGAATTTATGTGTGCGGAGGGTACCCAGCCCTACATCGAAAAACTGCTGCAAAGCTTCAGCCCTTCAGAGGTCATTTATTCAAAAGCCTTAAAATCAAGAGCCCAGGAAATGCTTAAAGATCAGTACACCACTTTTCACTGTGAAGATTGGGTATTCCAATTCGACTATACATATGAGAAGCTGAAGAATCATTTTGCGACCAATAATCTGAAAGGCTTTGCGATAGAAAACCTCGAGCACGGCATCGTGGCGGCAGGGGCAGTTTTGTATTATCTGGAGGAAACAGAACATAATGAGGTCAAACATATTGCCTCTATCTCAAGAATTGCGGAGGAAAAATTTGTCTGGTTGGATAAATTCACCATTCGCAACCTTGAACTGGTTTATCCCCAGCAAGAGGGTGGAATTCCTTTGATCCATATCCTCGACCATACCGTGACTCCAATGGGCTCCAGGATGATGAGAAAATGGCTTGTCCTTCCCTTAAAAGAAAAGGAACCGATTGAAGACAGGTTAAAGATTGTGGATTACTTTTATGAAGGCGTGGAAATTAGGGAAGAAATCCATGCTTCTCTCAAGCAAATAGGAGATCTGGAAAGGTTGATTTCAAAGGTCGCTGTGGGAAGGATCAACCCACGGGAAATGAATCAGCTGAAAAAAGCCCTTAAAAACACCATCCCCATCAAATCACTCTTATCTGCTTCCAAAAGTGGATCTCTCAAAAAACTGGCAGATCAGATCAATTCCTGCGAATTTCTCCTGGATAAAATCGACCGTGAACTTCAGGAGGACGCACCCATGCTGGTACATCAGGGCGGTATCATCAAATCAGGTGTGGATGCAGACCTGGATGAGTACAGAGGCCTGGCCAATACCGGCAAAGATTTTCTGGTTTCCATGCAACAAAGAGAAGTACAACGTACCGGCATTACGTCATTGAAGGTAGCATTCAATAAGGTTTTTGGTTATTATCTTGAAGTCACCAATTCACATAAAGACAAGGTTCCTCAGGAATGGATCAGAAAACAGACTTTGGTCAATGCAGAAAGATACATTACCCCGGAACTTAAGGAATATGAGGAAAAAATCCTCAATGCGGAAGAAAGGATGATCGCCATTGAGCAGAAATACTTTATGGCCTTGGTGCAGGATGCTTCTGAATACGTCACCCAAATTCAACAAAATGCCAGGGTTTTGGCAACAATTGACTGTCTTATCTCTTTTGCTTGGGTAGCCAAAGCAAACAATTATTGTAAACCAAAAATTGCGGATACCGATACACTTGAAATAAAAGACGGTCGGCACCCTGTCATAGAAAAACAACTTCCGATCGGTGAACCCTATGTGCCCAATGATATCTATCTGGACAATGAAAGCCAACAGATCATGATCATAACGGGTCCAAATATGGCCGGTAA
Organism: Aquiflexum sp.; assembly: GCF_041749095.1. Lineage (GTDB taxonomy): Bacteria > Bacteroidota > Bacteroidia > Cytophagales > Cyclobacteriaceae > Aquiflexum. The sequence goes on from NZ_JBGTCA010000039.1 coordinate 4,895, forward strand.
ATCCGCTTTGCTCAGGCAGACGGCTTTGATTGTACTGATGGCACAAATGGGCAGCTTTGTTCCCGCCTCATATGCAAGGATCGGTATCATCGACAAAGTGTTTACAAGAGTTGGAGCCTCGGATAACCTTGCCAAAGGGGAGTCAACATTTATGGTTGAAATGACCGAAACAGCAAGTATCCTTAACAACCTTTCGGATAGCAGCTTGGTCTTGATGGACGAAATTGGAAGAGGTACTTCAACCTACGATGGAATATCCATCGCATGGTCCATCGTAGAATACCTGCACAACCACCCCAAATTCAGGGCAAAAACTCTTTTTGCAACGCATTACCATGAACTCAACCAATTGGCTGACGATTTCCCAAAAATCAAAAATTTCAATGTTTCCGTAAAGGAAGTCGGCAATAAGGTAATATTCCTTCGAAAGCTAAAAGAAGGAGGAAGCGAACATAGCTTTGGTATCCATGTCGCCCAAATGGCCGGGATGCCTAACCCAATTGTCTTGAGGGCGTCCGAAATAATGGGGCATTTGGAAAAAGACAAGGAAATGTCTCCTTCTAAAGAAAAAATGAGGGAGATGCCCAAAAACAATTTCCAATTGAGCCTATTTGACCTCGATCCAAAATTCAAGGAAGCACAGGAAATGTTGGGCAGCATAGACATCAATACGATTTCTCCTATTGAAGCATTGATCAAGCTTAATGAAATCAAGAAAAAGCTAGAAACGTAGG
>NZ_JBGTCA010000040.1:0-11741 GCF_041749095.1 Aquiflexum sp.
ACACACGGCTTAATTCCCCATCATACATGATACTGTCCTGACCGCTCAGGGTAAATTCTCTCCTGACCAGGGCATTGTCCAAAAGCGTGTAATAGGAGGTCAGGTCGATCATGATATTGTCATTGATGACTTTTCCCACATTAAGTTCAAGATTATAGGCATATTCTGCCTGGAGTTGAGGATTGGGAACCATGACCGTTCCGGGTTCTGAATCGAATACTTTACCGATATCGTCCACATTTGGTGCTCTGAAACCTGTGGATGCACTCAAGTGCATAGTCCAGGTGTCTGTAGGATGGTAAACCCAGCCAGCGCTGGCAGTGAGGGCCCCTTCGTTGTTGCTGCTTTTTTCAAAAGGGAAGGGATAGAATTCAGTGTTGTTTCTAAAGTCGGCATCCAGTCCAAATCTATTGTATCGCATACCTGCCTGAAGCATAGATTTGGGTGAGACTTTCTGTTGATAGGTAGTATATATAGCGTAAGAATTCCATTTGGAATCAGGATAACGTGCCGGACCCTGCCCTAATTGACCTGTTTGTATGTTTTCATCAGTTCCTACAGAAGTCACATCATTTAAGATCCATTCCAACCCATAAAATAAAGTAGATTGCCGAGCGAGATTTTTCAGAAAATCTAGGTTTACCGAATAGGCATTGACCTGTTCCACCCTTGTCCTTCTGATCACATCGTTGAAATTCCTGTCTATTCTGCTTTCTTCAAATTTCTGATGAGCCAGATTTATCGACATCTCATCAAACAGGTTGCCGTCAGAAGAATGGGATATCTTCAAGTGGTTCATCATCCAGATTTGGGGGCCATATTTCCATTCAGCACTTCTAGGCTGACCATTTGGCCTAAATCGGATCAATCTATCATATCTTGAAAATGTTGAGGTCTCTGAATAATGGAAAGCATATTGAAAATCCCATTTTTTATTTGGGGAAAACCGGATTTTTTGTAGGATATTAAATTGGTCGTATCCTGTCGGAAGCTGAATTTTAGGATTGCTGTTTTCTACCAAAAAGTCCTGATCTTCCCTGACCTGCACATATGTAGTTCTGAGAAATTCTTCAGGTCCACGACTTCCCATTTTCAGATCACCAAATCTATTTCTGCTGAGACTGGTTACACCTGCCCATTTTTCGCCTCCGTATTTGACATGTACATGACCTGTTTTTTCTTCATTGGCTGTATTGGCACGGATCACAGCAGAACCTGTGACGGCGGGGTCTCCTTTTTTGATGAGAACAGGTTGAAGGGTCTGAAAGCTCATCACTGCTCCAATGGCGTCGCTGCCATATATGATTGATCCAGGTCCAAAGAAAACCTCTGTACTTTCTGTGGCAAATGGATCAATAGAAATGACATTGTGCAGGTTACCACTTCTGAAAATTGCGGTATTCATCCGGACTCCATCCACAGTGTATAATAGCCTGTTGGTGGAAAAACCCCGAATCATGGGACTACCGCCCCCTTGTTGGCTTTTTTGTACAAATACCTCACCGGAAATCCCCAATAAGTCTGCCGTGGTCTGTGGGTTTAGAAGTTCTCTTTCCTCTGTTGTAATGGTAGTAATGCGGGCCGGGATTTCCTGTCTGGATTGGCTCCAGCGGGTAGCGGAAACTACGGCTTGCTGTAAATAAATGGTATTTGGCGTCAAAGAAATGGTATATCCTATATCGGAGAGTTCGCTGTAGCTTTTACTGATACTTTTATAACCAAAAAGTCTAATGTCAATTTTCTCCACTCCAATAAAGTCCTTGATTTCAACCTTTCCCTCACCATCCGTGTATCGTATTATTTTGGTTTTTTGATCCATAATACTTACCAACTCCAGTGGATGATTGGATTCTGCATCCCGTACCATCAATACTTGCCCAAAAGCAAAGGCTATTAAATTGAACAAAATAACAGTAAGAAAGCATCTTCTCATTTCCCTGAATCAGTGAATGTATTAATTCGCCGGAAATTTAGTCAACTTTTAATTAGTATTTGGAAGGGTTTTATGTGAGGTGATTTTTTATTAATGCTAAATTTAAACCAAGGGCAACAATAAAAAGTAATACTCATCACATTTCATAAAAAATCCCCTTGTCTATTTGGACTAGGGGATTTTTTATTATTTTAATACGGTAAATAATTAGAAATCTTATTAATTCTCTTTCTCTCCCGGCTTGTCGATATCGATGTCAAAATTGATCAGTTCAGGTTCAATCTCCAATAAACCCGGTGCCTGATCTTCTGAAACGGCCCCTCTTTCAATCAATTCGGCAACCATATCCATTTGTCTTCCCATATCCAGTCCGTCCTTGTGTGCCTGTTGAAATCGCTCCAATAACTCCTCATCTGGGATGTCAGCATATCTAGACCTTCTGTTTTCCTTTAACATTTTTTTCTTTTCCTCCAGAAGTACTTGTTTTCTTTCTGCATAATTTGATTCCAAGGATTGTATAAACTCATTAGAAAGAGCTGTTTCATAAAAAGGGGTCTCATCAATGGCCATTTTTTCCTTGCTGCCATCCGTATGGACTACAGTGATTTTACCTTCTTCTTCCATCAAATATTCATCACCGGTCTCGACATCTACTATTTTTTCACCTTCGTAGATATACCTTTCTTCTACAGATTTCTCAGTCGAACAGGCGCTCATAAAGATGATACTTAATGTAATTATCATTAACTTTTTCATAATTTAATTTGGTTTTTTTTCAATATAAATTTTTATTTTCTTTTTTCAGCCAGTCTTGAAATACCTTTTTGGCTTCAATTTGTGAAATCTGTTCAAAAGGTATTTTCCTATTTGCTTTCGGAAGTTCTAGTTCTTGATAGATAAAATCATCATCAAAGCCTATTTCAGCAGCATCCATTTTTGTGTTGGCGTAAAAAACCCTGGAAGGTCTTGCCCAATAAATAGCTCCCATACACATGGGACATGGTTCGCAAGAAGTGTAAAGCTCACATCCATCAAGCTGAAAATGACCAAGATTCTTGCAGGCATCTCTGATAGCCATTATTTCTGCATGGGCAGTCGGATCATTGGTCAATAAGACTGAATTGGAACCTTTTCCAATCACATTTCCATCCTTTACAATCACACAACCGAACGGCCCGCCTTTACCTTGAACCATTCCATTACGGGAAAGTTCAATGGCCATACGCATATAGAATTCATGATTTTGTTCCATCAGACCAATTAACTAACAAACATGTCTTCACAATAATTCATTGAATTTACGACTTCCGGGAGATTGTTACGGCATAATCATCTGAATTGATTCAGAAAGCTATTGATTTTGATATTAAATTTTAAAAATATAAAAAAAATATTTACAATATTCTTAAAATCTAATAATGTTGGGTTTAACCGGCCCATCGGTTCAGAAATTCCATAAAATTGTCTTTGTAATTTTCACTGACCGAAATATTGGCATCTCCAATATTTACGGTGTTTCTTGAAATAGAATCAATATGATCAAGGTTGATAATGAATGAGCGGTGGATCCGCATGAATTTGTCAGAAGGTAGGATTTCTTCCATGTTTTTCAAACTTGTAAGTGAAAGCAACGGATTTGGCTTGCCGGCCAAATGTACTTTTACATAATCTTTATAGGCTTCGATATAGGCAATTTCTTTGAGCATCACCTTCACCAAAGAATACTCTACTTTTAAGAAAATATATTCTGATGGTTTACCATTTTCTCTTTTTTCCGATAATTGCCTGGACTGATTTTCATAATATTGGTATGCTTTGGTAGAAGCTTTTAAAAATTCCTCATAGCTAAATGGCTTCAACAAATAATCAAGGGCTTCTACTTTGTATCCTTCAATGGCAAATTGATTGTAAGCGGTTGAAAAAATAATCTTCGGTTTTTTAAAGTTGTTTTTGCCATCAATAATCCTTGCAAGCTCCATTCCCGAAAGGTCCGGCATCTGAATATCCAAAAAGATCAGGTCAATATCATTGGTATTGAGATACCCTAATGCTTGGATGGCATTGTCAAATTTGGCCTCCAAACTCAGAAATGAGGTCTGTTCTATGAACTTGGAAACCAAATCCAGGGCAAGGGGTTCATCATCAACAGCTATACATTTAAGTTTCATTTGAGATCAATAGTAAGGTAAACTCTGTATTGGTTTTCAGGATTTTCTCTGTCAAAGGTCAACTGAAATTTATTGGGATAAAGCAGTTCTAATCTTCTCATGGTATTGACGAGACCAATTCCGCTGGATTTTCCCTCAGGAGTATTTTCTGAAGAATTGAAAATCGTGTTTTGAGTTTCTAAGGTCAATTTATTCCCCTGCTTTATCAAGGAAATTTCAATTTCACTTTCTTTTTGGGAACTGATGCCATGTTTGAAGCAATTTTCAATAAATGGCAGTAATAACATCGGTGCGATTTCAGCCTCTTCAACTTTTTCGGGAATATTAATGTTCAGTTTGATCCTGGAAGGCAGCCTTAATTTCATCAATTCGATAAAGTCCTTCAGGAAGTCCAATTCCTTGGAAAGAAGGGTATGGTTTTTTTCAGTTTCGTACAGAACATAACGCATCATTCGACTCAACTTAAGGAGAGCGGTCTTAGCCTTCTCCACATCGATATTGGTCAGCGCATAGATGTTGTTCAAGGTATTGAAAAAGAAATGGGGATTTATCTGGGCTTTAAGATATGTAAGTTCTGAATTGACCTTCTCTTCCGTTAGCTTGAGTCTGAGCTGCTCGTCTGACTGCCATTTTTGTACAGCCGCAATGCTGGTACTGATCCCGACAGCCATGTAAAATATAAGTAACTGTGAAATATCCCAATAAAAATTACGTGGTCTTGGAGTATAAGGCACATCAGGTCTGAAGGCTTTATGCATCAGTTCCTGCATATTGGTCCAGTCATCATACACAATCAATAAAGCGACATAGGCCAGTCCTGCAACGAAATTGATGATAAGGAAAAGTGAAATCTTATTGTTGAAAAGGATTTTTGGAATCAAATAAAGAAAGTTGAAATAGAAGATACCTATTAATAAAGAAAAGTTAATTCCTTGTTTGAGCCAAAACTCATTCGGCCTCTCGACTCCTGCAGACAATGGGGAAAGGACAAAGATGACACATCCGAACAAGGCCCATCCCAGAATATGGATAAGTATTGGGATATTCTTCTTAATGGAAGTCTCTTGCATATGAATTAAATTAGGCAATTTTTATGCAAACTAAAATTAAATTTTGCTAGCAAGCCACCGGAATCTACCAATAGGGTCATATTATCGGCGAAACGGCGAATTCTATAGATGAAATATGGTGCTTTCTTAAGCTTGCCCCATTCGTCAGGTGTTTTACCTTATTGGTCGAGGGATATATCCTCATGGTCTATTTGATTTTTTTATGATTTTAACTTCATGTTCCTTTGTTGCTGTAAACTGTCCAACAGTACCACATTAGCTCAAAAGAAACATGAAAACGCTTATTCAATTATTATTTGCAGGTTTGCTTATCCTTACAGGAAGTGTTCAGACCGTGTATGCGCAAAATGCCGAAGAAGAGAAACCTGTCTATAAGATCACAGGTAGAATCCTTGAGAAAGGAAATGATACCTCCGTGGCTTATGCTGCGGTCGCGCTTATCGACGTAGAATCGCAAAAGAGTATCGTAGGAACAATCGCTGATTTTGACGGTGTTTTTGTCATTACAGGATTCGGCATAGGATCTTACCAAGTGCAGGTAACTTTTATGGGTTTCCAGACTTTTAACTCTCCTATCATTGAGGTAACGGAACAGAACAGCAACATTAATCTGACCAATATTTCTTTGGAAACTGAAGCTGTAGCGCTTCAGGAGGTAACAGTGATGGGGCAAAGAGACCTGATTGAGGAAAAAGTGGACAGGACGATTTATAATGCTGAATATGATAAAACCCTAATCGGGGGCGATGCGGCTGATGTGATGAGAAGGGTTCCTATGCTTTCAGTGGATTTGGATGGAAATGTTTCCATGCGGGGCAGTTCCAATATCCTGGTTTTGATCAACGGAAAGCAATCTGCCATCGTGGCATCCAATGTTGCTGATGCTCTAAAACAAATACCTGCTGAAGAAATTAAGGCAATAGAAGTGATCACTTCCCCTTCTGCAAAGTATGATGCTGAGGGTACCGGTGGAGTCATCAATATAGTTACCAAAAAGAACAACCTACAAGGAGCTTCTCTGAACATCAACAGCAGTGCCGGTTTGAGGGGTTCTAATTTGGGATTAAACGCAAGCTTGAAAAAAGGAAAAATGGCCTGGACTCTAGGTGGCTTTGGAAGAGCAGGGTATAATATCCTAGGCTCGTTTGAAAACCAACAATATATTACCAATGCCGATGGCACTACTTTGAACATTAAACAATCTGCTGATACCAGAAACCAAATGCTTTTTGGCAGGTATAACCTTGGTTGGGATTTTGAAATAGACAAATACAACTTCCTTACTTCATCTTTGAGCTTTGGGGTCCGGAACATGAGAAATAATCAGGACGGACTTTTGACAGAGACATTCTTTGAGGATATTTTGGTCAATTCCCTGTTAAGAGATGTCAATGTGGCCAACCTTTCCAATAATGTTGATTTCAATTTCAATTATACCAAGACGTATGAGAAGCCAATGAAGGAATTCAGCATATCGGCCTTATACAGTCAAAATAACCTGACCAATGATTTTATCAATAGTCTTTACAACGGAACATTTGATGATATTATCAGCAGAGTAAAAAACAACAACGCAGGCATCAACCAGGAATTCACCATTCAGTTGGATTATGTGACTCCAATAGGTACAGGTAAAAATCAGATCCTGGAATATGGTGCAAAAAACATCTTAAGAAAGGCTGTTTCTGATTTTACATATTTGAGGGCAGATGGTTCTGATGGGGAATTTGTGGAAGATACCGATGTAAGATTTTCCAATGAATTCAGCTATGACCAAAATGTGACTGCGGCTTATGCTTCATTTACTACGAGTATTCTGGAAAAGTATTCCCTAAAAGCAGGCATGAGGTATGAATATACCAATATCGAGGCAGATTTCAGGAATTCTGAATTGGAAGCAGATATTCCATCATTTGGACTTTGGGTGCCTAGTGTGAACTTGAGCCGTAAAATGGCCAATGGAAACATGGTCAAAGCTGCCTATAACAGAAGGGTGCAAAGACCTTCTCTTAACTTCCTGAACCCCAACATCAATGCTGCAAACCCGCAGCAGATAAGTCAGGGTAACCCTTTGTTGGATCCGGAATTGACAGACAACTATGAGATGTCTTACAGCACATTCTTCAAAGGTTCATCTTTGAACTTCACCTCTTATTTCAGAAATACATCCGGGTCTATTCAGCCGGTAAGGAATGTGCTTGAAGATGATATCATCTTTACCACCTTTGAAAATATCGGACAGGAAAAAGCTTACGGATTCTCCATCTTCTCAAATGTAAACCTGTCTGGTAAATTCTCTCTTAACGGAAGTGTGGACGGATATTATGCAAGGTTGGACAATGGTCTTGATGATCCATTGTATGCTGCATCCAATGAAGGCTTTGTGCTGAGCGGAAGGCTTTTTGCCAACTATTCCCTGCCGAATAACTGGCAAATCCAGAGTTTTACTTTTGCAAGAGGCAGACAGGTCCAATTACAGGGTACAGCAGGAGGATTCGGAGTCTATGGCCTTAACCTGAACAAGCAGTTCAACGAGAAAAGAGGAAGCATAGGATTTGGAGCAGAAAACTTCTTCACCAAAGAATTCACAATCAACAATGAATTGCGGACACCAACAATCATGCAGCAAAGTACTATTGGACTAAGAAATATGAACTTCAAAATAAACTTTTCCTACAGAATTGGAAAGTTAAGTATGGAACCCTCCAGAAGGAAGAAGAGAGGGGTTTCCAATGACGATTTGAAAGAAGGATCTGAAAGCGGCGCAGGTGCCGTCATGAATAACAACTAGGACTGTTTAGTTGATTGGGTTAAAGTTATAAAAAAACCACATGGCTTACCATGTGGTTTTTTCTTATTATACCTCACATCACCGATTATTGATTTAGAGTGCATCGGTCATCGGTCACCTAACATCTCTACTTATTTACTTATACATCACTTGCTTAACAGCTGCCAAGGTTCTTTTCACATTTGGTAAAGTAGCCTCAATATAAGTTGGTGCATAACTCAATGGAATATCCATGGAATTTACCCGGATGACAGGTGCGTCCAAATAATCAAAAGCATTTCTTTGCAAATGGTAAGCGATTTCAGATGAAATGGCAGCTAGAGGATTGGCCTCTTCCACTACGACACATCTATTGGTTTTTTTAACGGATTCCACTACAGCAGCATAATCGATAGGCCTGACAGTTCTAAGATCTATTACTTCAGCATCGACCCCGTCTTTTGCCAATTCTTCGGCTGCTTCCAGGGCTACTTTCATCATTTTACCAAAAGATACGATGGTGACATCTTTGCCTTTCCTTTTGACATCAGCTACTCCGATTGGAAGAAGGTATTCACCTTCAGGCACTTCACCCTTATCCCCATACATCAATTCCGACTCCATATATATAACAGGGTCATTGTCTCTGATAGATGCTTTTAAAAGTCCTTTAGCATCATAAGGGTTAGATGGTACAACTACCTTAAGGCCAGGTGTGTTTGCGAACCAATTTTCAAAGTTTGAAGAGTGCGTTGCCCCAAGTTGTCCTGCGTTGCCGGTTGCCCCTCTGAATACAATCGGCACATTATAGGCACCTCCTGACATAGCAAGCATTTTTGCTGCAGAATTCACAATCTGATCTATGGCTACCAATGAGAAGTTGAAGGTCATAAACTCAATGATGGGTCTGAGTCCATTCATGGCTGCACCTACACCGAGGCCGGCAAATCCCAGCTCCGATATTGGTGTGTCAATGACGCGATCAGGACCGAATTCGTCCAACATTCCTTGGGAGACTTTATAGGCCCCGTTATATTCTGCCACTTCTTCACCCATGAGAAACACGTTTTTGTCGCGTCTCATTTCTTCTGACATGGCTTCTCTTAAAGCTTCTCTAAATTGAATTACTCTCATTATTTAAACAATATTTTCGACGGTAAAAATAGGAAGTAATCCCTCAAATCCAAAACTGCTTTTGGTGATCGGCCTGTTATTTTAATTTTGTTTTATCAGAGTTCAAATGGTATTTCTCGTCGGGTTACTTTTCCTGTACCTGTATAGCAGTGTCATACTCTTTAATATTGATAAGTCCAGCATGCGGCATTTAAAAATTTTTAAATCTCATTTGCTATTTTTCAAGTAATTATATTTGTCTTTACTGACAAACTGTTAGATAAATATTGTTGAAATGATTAAAATAGGTTTGATCTCTGATTCCCATGGATATATCGATCAAAAAGTCATTGACCATTTGCAGGATGTGGATGAGGTATGGCATGCAGGTGATATTGGAGATTTAAGGGTTCTGGAAAGCCTCCCAAAAAACAAGGTCAAAAGAATAGTTACAGGAAACATTGATGACCAAACGGCCAGACAATCATTTCCGGAGGAAATTTGGGAAGAATTAGAAGGTATAAAAACCGGAATGATCCATATCGCCGGAAAACCCCCAAAGTATGCCAAGGGAATCAAAGAAAAGATCAAACTCAACAAAGCACAGCTATTGGTCTGTGGTCATTCCCATATATGCAAGGTAGAATATGACAAGTCGCTAAATTGTCTTTACATGAATCCCGGTGCCATTGGGCAACATGGATTCCATGTGGTGAGGACGATGCTTTTGTTTGAAATCGACAATGGGAAAGTCCAAAACTTAAGAGTAGTTGAATTGGGGAGAAGAGGGGTATAAAATAAAAAAGACAACGTCTTCACGTTGCCTTTCCTATTTCTTGTCAAAGAGTGGTCTTGAATTATTTTTTGAAGCTTTTTTTCAATTCTTCTATATCCACATTTTTGATTACCGGCTTGGCAATCAATTGTTTGATTTTTATAACTCTCGTAGTTTGACCTTGTCTCTTTCTTCTCAATTTTCTTTTTAAAGTAGTAACAGCCATCGTCTTATCTGTTTATGTTGTCTCAAATGAGGTGCAAAATTAAAATAAAATTTTGATTTTACTTAACTTTGGCCAAATTTAAAAATAAAACATGTCCGTTCAGAAACCAAGCCTGCCAAAAGGAACCAGAGATTTTGGGCCATTACAGATGGCGAGAAGAAATTACATTTTGGATACCATCAAAGATACTTTTAAGCTTTTTGGATTCCAGCAGTTGGAAACTCCGGCAATGGAAAATCTGAGTACATTGACCGGAAAATACGGAGATGAGGGAGATCAGTTGCTTTTTAAGATTTTGAACAGCGGAGATTTTCTAAAGAATGTAGAGGTAGGGGATGTGGAATTCGGGACCGCAGTAGTTCTACCAAAGGTGTCCGAAAAAGGTCTCCGATACGACCTTACCGTTCCTTTTGCACGATTTGTGGTGATGAACCGAAATGACATCACTTTCCCATTCAAAAGATTTCAGATCCAACCGGTATGGAGGGCAGATAGGCCTCAGAAAGGCAGGTACAGGGAGTTTCATCAATGCGATGCAGATGTAGTAGGTACAGACAGCCTTGTCTGCGAACTCGAAATCCTGCTTATGATCAAAAGAGTTTTTGCGAATTTGGGCATTAAAGACTATAGTATTAAAATAAACAACAGGAAGATCCTTACAGGGATATCTGAGGTCATTGGCGAAAAAGGCAGAGAAGGGGAATTGTGCATCGCAATAGACAAATTGGATAAGATAGGATGGGAAAAGGTACAGGAGGAATTATTGCAAAAGAATTTTGGGCAAAACTCCATTGAGAAGTTGGAACCGGTCATCAATCTGAAGCAGTCCAACAAAGAAAAACTTGGATTTTTGAAGACTTTTTTAGCCAATTCTGAAAATGGTCTCAAAGGATTAGAGGAATTGGAAGAGGTATTTGGTTTGTTGCAGGCTTATGGGGAAACTGAAGAACATGTTGATTTTGATGTGGTATTGGCAAGAGGACTGTCATATTATACAGGAGCCATTTTTGAAGTGAAGGTCAACAATGTTTCCATTGGTTCGGTGAGTGGTGGAGGCCGGTATGATAACTTGACCGGGGTATTTGGGCTTGAGGGTGTTTCCGGAGTTGGGTTTTCTTTCGGAGTTGACAGACTTTATGACGTAATGGATGAATTGGGGATTTTTCCTGAAGAAAACCTCGACAAAACCAAAGTCCTGATTACCCATTTCGATGAGAAGGGTTTTGCATACGGACTTAAAGTATTGAATCAGTTGAGAAAAAGTGGTGTTTCTTCAGAGCTTTTCCCGGAGATCGCCAAGATCAAAAAGCAGTTTACCTATGCTGATAAAAAAGGAATTCCTTATGTAATTGTGTTGGGGGACACTGAAATCAATAACGGAGTAGTCAGCTTAAAAAATCTTGCTACCGGTCAGCAGGATTCAATGAAACTTGAAGAGGCAATCGAAAAAATGTTGTAGAGAGATTGTTTATCCTAAAAAAACAGGACAAACCTAATTAAGACTGTCCTGTTTTTTTAGTCAACCTCCAAAATGGAATTGATGGGAATATAGGTGTTGCACTTGAGGGAAATAAATTGATTGCCCACCGCCCATACTGTGGTATTTACCTGATAGACTTTTTCGTCCGCCGTTTCAAAAGTGATATTTACTTTGCCATGTAGAAGATTACCCAATGCCTGTGCCCG
>NZ_JBGTCA010000041.1:0-7786 GCF_041749095.1 Aquiflexum sp.
GGCAGTGAATTGGAATGGTATAAAGAATGGGCAGAAACCAGGATGAAATGGCACAGGGCTTTGGGAATTCCCGAAGAAAAGCTGAGGAGACACGACCATGAGAAATTGGCGCATTATGCCAATGCCGCCATGGATATAGAATATCAGTTCCCTTTTGGTTTCAAAGAGGTAGAAGGCATCCATTCAAGGACTGATTTTGACCTGAAAAGCCATCAGGAATTCTCCAAAAAGAAACAGCAATATTTCGATCCTGAAATCAATCAGAATTATATTCCTTTTGTGATTGAGACTTCCATTGGTGCCGACAGGCTGTTTTTAATGGTATTATGCAATTCCTTTGTGGAAGAAGAAGTAGAGGGCAAGCAAAGAACTTATCTTAAATTCCATCCCGCCATAGCCCCTGTGAAGGCAGCAATCCTTCCACTGACCAAAAAAGATGGATTGCCTGAAAAAGGAAAAGAAGTCTTTGATGCCTTGAAATATGATTTCAACATCATTTATGAGGACGCTGCTTCGATTGGTAAGCGATATGCCCGACAGGATTTGATAGGTACACCCTATTGTATTGCTGTGGACCATCAGACCTTGGAGGACAATACCGTTACCATCCGGCACAGGGATACCACCCAACAGGAAAGAGTAGCGATTTCAGATCTTCATGGCAGGTTGAGTATGGAATGTAGCTTTAGGAGGATTTTTGAGAAGATTTAAATTAAAAAGGCTTAGGGAACATCTTCCCTAAGCCCAATCAAAATTATGATGATCAATTCTGTCAATTATTTCGAGCGACCAATTTTGCCGGTGCAATACTGTATGGAATAGCTGCAATCTGCCGTGCTTTTTCCATTTTCACTTGCTCAAAAGCCAATTTGTTTTCATTTGAAATAGGCTCAGAAGGTGGGATTTTTTCTCTTTGCCAATCTACCTGCTTACCGTTTTTCCAAAATCTGAAACATAGGTGAGGTCCCGTCGCCAATCCGGTGCTGCCAACATAACCGATGACCTGTCCTTGGCTTACCCTTGCACCGGGCTTCATTCCCCGAGCAATTTTGGACATGTGCAAATACTGCGTGGTATAGGTACCGTTGTGTTTGATTTTTACAAAGTTACCATTGGCACTGGTATATCTTGCTTCGACAACGGTTCCGTCTCCCACAGTCCTGATCTCTGTGCCGGTCGGTGCTGCAAAATCAGTACCTAGGTGAGCCTTGTATCTTTTTTGGACAGGATGAAATCTCTTGAGGTTATATGCTGAACTGATTCTTGTGAATTTTACGGGATATTTCAAAAAGGCTTTTTTAAAGCTGTTTCCATCCTGATCGAAGAAGGTCCTTTCTCCATTTTGCTCAAAAGGGATTGCATGGTAGGGCGTTCCTTTATGCTCAAAAAAAGCTGCTTCAATTTCCCCAATTCCCACAATCTGATCTTCTACTATTTTTTCAGAAAACACAACTTTGAATTTATCACCCTTTTGAAGGCCACCAAAGTTCACATTCCATCCGTACAAATCGGCAAATTGGTTGATCAGATCCGGGCCCAGTCCCAACTCGGTCATGTTCACATATAGGCTGCTGCTGATGGTTCCTCCTATTTCTACTTTTTTCCACTCAACAGGTTTTTCTTCTTTGTAAACCTCACCCTCATCCAATTTGAAAACCACATACTCGGCAGGATTGGGTTCATAGATAAAGAACTGGGCAAGAGAGGTGTCCTTAGAACTGAGAACTGTGAATTTTTTGTTGAAAGCGATTTTTCTTACATCAAAAACGTCCTTTGACTTTCTTGCGATTTCATCTATCATTTGATAGGAAACATTGAATGGCGCCAGGATGGATGACAGCGTTTCATTCTTGCCAACTACGCCTTCGATGATGTCGAGTTCATTGACTTTAATGCCATATAGTAAACTCTCCTCCTCCTCCTCTTCCTCAATAATAATCTCATTCAGGGGTTGAAAATCTTCAGTCATATTAGATCCATTGTTTTGGAAGTAATATAATATGGCGAAAGCCATAAAGGCAGATGCAGCAAAAATCCATTTTTTATTCATAACTGATGGGGTGAATCATGGTGTATTTGTCAAATAAATTTAAATTAAAGCCAATTTCCAAATTTTTTGGATATAAATAATATCCAGCTACAAATTGATAACGTTCAATTTTTCGAATGATTTCATCTAAAGGACAATTAAATGATTATAAGCGGCGGATTTTATGGAATTGCCATAAATAATGCCTTGATTTTGAAGATAAAAAAAGTTTTACCATTCTTTTTAGTCATTTTAGAATTGTCCATAAGCTTTGTTTATCTTTGACCACTTAAAAAAATACTATTCAAAAAATGCTTAGGACACACACTTGCGGAGAGTTAAGGATTTCAGATGTAAATAAAGAGGTAAGCCTTTCGGGTTGGGTACAGCGGGTCAGAAACAAAGGAGGCTTGATTTGGGTGGATTTGAGGGACCGATATGGCGTTACCCAATTGATTTTTGAAGAGGATTCGACCGAGAAAGAACTTTTGGAAAAAGCAGCATCCCTCGGAAGGGAATTTGTGATCCGGGCCACGGGGTTGGTAATTGAGCGAACTTCAAAAAATGATAAAATTCCCACGGGGGACATCGAAATCAAAGTAAAACAACTTGAAATACTCAATGCCGCCAAGGTGCCCCCATTCATCATTGAGGATGAAACTGATGGTGGAGAAGAGTTGAGAATGAAATACCGATACCTGGATCTTAGGAGAAATGTGGTCAGGGAAAAACTCCAACTTCGTCACAGGATGATGCAGGAGACCAGAAAATATATGGATGGTGAAAATTTCATCGAAGTGGAAACCCCCGTTCTGATCAAATCAACCCCTGAAGGTGCCCGCGACTTTGTAGTGCCAAGCAGGGTAAATCCGGGCGAATTTTATGCCTTGCCCCAATCACCGCAGACTTTCAAGCAATTGCTAATGGTGAGTGGTTTTGACAGGTATTTTCAGATTGTGAAATGCTTTCGTGATGAAGATCTCAGGGCGGACAGACAGCCGGAGTTTACTCAGATAGACTGCGAAATGGCCTTTGTCACCCAAGAAGATATATTGAATACTTTTGAAGGTCTGGTCAAGCATCTTTTCAATAATGTAAAAGGTGTAGCATTGGAAGAAGTTAAAAGAATGACCTATGCAGATGCCATGAAGTTTTATGGCAATGACAAGCCTGACCTGCGTTTTGATATGAAATTTGCTGAACTCAATGAATTGACCCAAGGTAATGGTTTTGGGATTTTTGATCAGGCAGAAATCATTCTAGGTATCTGTGCCAAAGGTGCAGGAGAATATACCCGTAAGCAATTGGATGAATTGACCAATTGGGTAAAAAGGCCCCAAATCGGAGCAAAAGGACTGGTATATGTAAAATGTAATGCTGATGGGACATTTAAGTCCACAGTAGATAAGTTCTATTCCAATGAAGACCTTAAAGTCTGGGCGGATTTGATGGGAGCTGAACCCGGAGATTTGCTGCTTGTACTTAGTGGCGACGAAAAGTCGACAAGGAAACAGATGTCCGAACTCCGTCTTAAAATGGGGGAGGAATTGGGACTGAGGAACAGAAATATATTCAAACCGCTTTGGGTGGTGGATTTTCCCTTATTGGAATGGGATGAAGAGACCCAAAGATTCCATGCGATGCACCATCCATTTACTTCACCCAAGAAGGAAGATATTCCGCTTTTGGAAACCAATCCCGGGGAAGTAAGGGCTAACGCATACGATTTGGTCATCAACGGTGTGGAAATCGGTGGAGGTTCCATCAGGATTCATGACCGGACCACCCAGCAGTTGATGTTCAAGCACCTTGGTTTTACAGATGAGGAAGCGCAAAAGCAATTCGGATTTCTGATGGAGGCATTTGAATACGGCGCACCTCCGCACGGTGGCATTGCTTTTGGCTTTGACAGGCTTTGTGCGATTTTCGGAGGGTCGGATTCCATTAGGGATTACATAGCTTTTCCAAAAAACAACTCGGGCAGGGATGTGATGATCGATTCCCCAAGTACCATTGCCGATGAACAATTAAAGGAGCTTTCCATTCAGGTGAATATTCAGGAAAAGTCCTGATCTTTTGATCCCCATCCGACATGTTTTCGAAGTGTGTTTGATGGGAATTTTTCCTTTTTAACTAAAAATTAAATGACAGTTGATTTAACCCTTTTTTCTGCCTTCTAACCTAAAAAAAATCCACTCAAAATTTTCGGCATTATTGAATTAAACTTTTTGGCCATCCCCGAAGTCTAATGGTTGATTTAATTTAGCAGCAATATGAAGATTTCTACATTCAGATTATTTTTACTTCTTTTTTTCATAGCCTATTCCTTTGATTTACAGGCACAAAGGGGAGAAGCCAGAGGGCAGGAAATGCTTTTAAAAGGAAAAGTTATTGAAGGGACAAACCAGGAGACCATGATCGGTGCCAATGTTTTGATCAAAACTGTGACGGATTCACTTCTCCGTTCCACCGTAACGGGAGTGGATGGTTCTTTTGAAATAGGCAGGCCAAGAATTCCAAGTGTCAAATTGGAAATAACATTTTTGGGATATCAAAAAATAACCAGGATTCATAACAGGGGAGATGCCCTCGATCTTGGGACATTGGTTTTGATAGAAGACAGCAAGCTATTGGGAGAAGTGGTCATTGAAGGACAGATTCCTGTCGGCGAAGTCAAAGGCGATACCACCTCTTTCAATGCCAATGCTTTTAAAACACGGGAAAATGCAGACGCAGAGGATTTGGTGAGAAAAATCCCTGGAGTTACCATTCAGAACGGTGAAATCCAGGCCAAAGGAGAAACTGTCCAAAAGGTATTGGTAGATGGAAGGGAGTTTTTTGGAAATGATCCGTTTTTGGCTTTAAGGAATCTGCCTGCCGATATTATTGACCGGGTAGAGATATTGGATCAAAGATCTGACCAATCAAGGTTGACGGGATTTGATGATGGCAATTATGCAAGAACCATCAACATCGTCACCCAACCGGGCAAAAGAAATGGACAGTTCGGAAGGGTATATGTCGGGGGAGGAACACAGGAAAGGTATGCCGCAGGAGGAAATTTGAATTTCTTTAAGGGAGACAAAAGATTCTCCATCATCGGCCTTTTTAATAACATCAACCAGCAAAACTTCTCTTCCCAGGATCTTGTCGGCGTATCAGCAGGAGGACAAGGTGGTGGTGGAAGGCAGGGAGGTAGGGGTGGTGGAAGACCTGGTGGAGGCGGTAACGACAACTTCCTCGTCGGTCAGGATCAGGGTATCATTACCACAAATAGTCTGGGTTTGAACTACAGCGACAAGTTTGGAAAGAAGATGAATTTCACAGGAAGTTATTTCTTCAATTCCACCCAAAACAACCTGTTCAAATTGACCAATAGAGAAATAATCCTGTCCGAAACCAACAGACAGTTTTATGATGAAAGATTGATCAATACAGTCAAAAACAACAATCATCGGATCAACAGTAGGATTGAGTATGACCTGAATCCCAAACATGCCATTATCATAACCCCTTCGATCAATTTTCAGAACAACACCAATTACAGTGACCGGGATGGATTGAATCTATCGGCAATCCGGGATCCCTTGAGCAGCGCAAGGACACTTTCTGATGCCATTACTGAGGGATATAATATTTCCAATAATTTCGTTTACAGGTATAAATTTGAGAAGCCCAAAAGAACGCTATCCACTACAGTTTTTACCTCTTGGAACAAAAGGGATCAGCTTTCCGAACTGATTGCTGCCAATAGGGACTATATCAGGGATATCAATGACACCATCAATCAGGAGACCTTTGGGTTATCCGACGGATTCAATTACCGCGCAACTTTACAATTGACCGAACCTGTGGGTGAAAATGCCCTTATGACCATGTCCTATCAGGTAGGCAACAACAAAACCACCGCGGATCAAAAAACCTTCAGCATGATTCCCGAGCTTGGCATCATGGTATTGGATACTGCCCTCAGCAACGTGTTTGACAACAAGTTTATCGTGCAGCGGCCAAGTGTGGGATATAGCTACAATCTTAAAAACTGGAATGTCAATGCCAACTTGGATTATCAATATGCGGTTCAGGACAATGAAAGTTTTTTCCCACAAGAACAGACTTTCAACAGGTCTTTCAGCAATTTTCTACCGGGCATGAACGCCTCTTACAGAAATCAGGAAAAAGGCACCTCACTCAGATTAAGGTATCGAACCAATACCCAGGAACCTGGAGTGAACCAACTTCAGAACGTGATCAATAACCAAAACCCATTACAGCTTTCTATTGGTAATCCTAATTTGGGACAGGCATTCAACCACACAGTATTTACCAATTATTCTAAAATCAATCTGGAGAAATCAAATACCTTCTTCACCTTTCTCTTCCTGAATGTGACAGAGAATTTTATTGGAAATAACACCTTTGTAGCCCAAACAGATACCCTTGTCAATGGGGAAGTTCTCTTGAGACCGGGCGGACAGATCAGCCGTCCGGAAAATCTTTCAGGACAGTTTCGGTCCAGGTTATTCGTCACTTACGGAACGCCCATCAAAAAATTAAAGTCCCAATTCAATATGAATTCAAGCCTTGCCTACAACAGGACCCCGGGAATGATCAATGGACAGAAAAACTTCAATGACAACATTGACCTCAGCCAAGGACTTACCCTGACCAGCAATATCAGCAAGGATGTGGATTTTACCCTTTCGACCACAGGTACTTACACAATTGTTAACAGTTCCCTTCAAGCCAATCTCAACAATGATTACTACATTCAGAATACCAACATCAGATTCTATTACTCTCCCAACAATGGGAAGCTGTTTGTTTCCAATGTAGTAGGCAATAATTTGTTTAGGGGATTGTCACCTGGGTTGGACCAATCCGTTTGGCTTTGGAATATAGAGGCAGGCTACAGATTTATGAAAGGAAACAAAGGAGAAATTAAACTGAGTGTATTTGATTTGCTCAATCAAAACAATGCCATCGCCCGAACTGTCAATGACGTGACCATAGAGGATACCTTTACCAGGGTATTGACCAGATATGCCCTTCTTTCCTTCACCTATAACCTCGGTAACTTCAAGCAGCCCGAAAGAGGCGCAGACCAACCCACAGGAAGACCTTGGGGAGGTGGTGGAAGGAGTTGGTAGGAATGGAGATTTTTTAGAGCCAAGAACCAAAGCCTGCCCCGAGTATCGGGGAGCCAAGAAAAAGAAGCGAGAAGCGAGAGACGAGAAGCTAGACCATTTATGACATTTGAGCCTATATAAATTTGAACGTTTAATACCTCATAAAACATCTCCTTGTCATGTCGATCCCGACAAAACTACGGGAGAGACATCTTTTTCCTAGTATGAGGAATCTCTATGCCAACATTATCAGGTTGCCGGCAACTCTGATTATGAAATTGGTAGTCCCCAACATTTTTCAAATGTTTCATCTCTTGTTCAAATCTCACGTCTTACGTCTCACATCTACTCCTCACTTCAACCCCAACTTCAACACATAACTATCCGCTGTCATAAAAAATGTCTTTTCATCCGTGGAAAATGCACAATTGGAAGTAGCTTCTCCTGTTGCGATTCTTGCCTGAGGTTTTCCATTTGGATCAAATATCCACACTCCTCCCGGTCCGGTTGCGAAGATGGTTCCTGAACTGTGGACCTTCATTCCATCGGGCAATCCCTTATAACCTTCTTTGCCTACATAGGATGTGGCATCAAAAAACAGGTTGCGGTTGTGGATAAGTCCGTTCTCCCC
>NZ_JBGTCA010000042.1:0-1718 GCF_041749095.1 Aquiflexum sp.
CCAACCTCCTTTTCATACTCACCCCAAGAGATGGGCCACAAGTTATAGGTCCACTTTCTTCCGGTAAGTGGTTCTTGGATTTGTTGGTTAAGTTCAAATGAAGATGAACCACTAATCAAAAGTTGTACATCCTTAAATTGATCAACTATTATCTTTGCTTTAATGCCAATATTATTGATCCGTTGCGCTTCGTCTATATAAACAATTTGATTGTCGCCGATAAGACTCCTTAAAGTCTCAGTATTGGAATTTTCCAGAATTTCTACGACCGTAGGATCATCACCGTCCAGATATAAGTGTTTTTCGGCCCTGTTTTCCAAGATGGACTTGATCAGGGTAGTTTTACCTACTTGTCTCGGTCCAAGCAATAAAATAGCTTTTCCAGAAAAAAATTTCTCCTCAATAGACAAACGGATTTTTCGGTTAAATTTCAAAGGATTTGCATCTAGCTCTATGCAAATATATAACTTTAAAGGATTATATTCCCGTAAAGTTATAACTTTAAAGGATTACATTCCCGTAAAGTTATAACTTTAAAGGATTAGAAGTCTATAACGGGAATAAATTTAAACTTTGAGATTAGGGATGGATTTACTAAAAGTAATTTACCATTTGTAATTTACTAAAGGTAAATCACTTGTGGCCACAGCCAAATCCGGAACTGTGTCAGCACCAACCTCAAAAGATTTTATAGCCCAACATCAACTTGGAAGTTCAGCGACGGTTTTTAAATCCATTCATTGGAAAAGAAAATGATCTACAAAGAGTGCACTACAGACGGGGCGGCGTACTATGAAGTATATGATGTTCTTTTTGAGAGATGGATGCTGGGGTTGTCTATCTTGCCAGAAAAAGTTGTAAAAAAAAACCTTTAAACTCCCAAAGGATTTTTTTTCAAAACTTTTCTCCTATTCCAATAATTATACACCGGATAAATCAACACCGAAATCAAAATGATCAAAGTCCCCAAATAAAACCCTCCTGTCATCTGTTCCTTTTCACCAAAAATCAGGACTGCCAAGATAATTCCATACACCGGCTCCAGGTTGATGGTCAGGTTGACCGCAAAGGCGGTGATCCTACGCATCAATTCCACAGAAACGGAAAAAGCATAGACGGTACAGACTCCCCCCAACAAAAGCAACCACAACCAATCCATGGCAGATGGTATCAATTGCAGGCCTTCCGAAGCAAAGAAATGACTATACACCGGCAACATCAAAGCCGCAAAAACAAAAGCGCCAAACATCTCATAAAAAGTCAAAACATAGGGATTATGTTTTTTGATCAAACGGCCATTGATGACAGTGAAGACAGCACTCAGGAAAGCTGAACCAATTGCCATCACCAGTCCCAACCAATAATCCAATTCGAACCTGAAAATCACATATAATCCCCCAATCACCATCAGCCCCAAAAATATTTCAAAAGGTTTGACCTTGTTCTTGTTGACAAGTGGTTCCAAAAATGCCGTCCACAAGGAGGTGGTGGCCATCCCCGCTAAACAAACAGATGCAGTAGAAACCCTCGCCGCCCAAAAAAACAGGATCCAATGCAGAGAGATGATAAATCCTGTTGCTACAATTTTGATCAACTCCTTTTGCGGAATACGGATGGAAGACTTTTTAAATACAAATATGATCGCAAGGATGACCGTAGCAATCATCGTCCTGTAAAATACGATCTCCAATGATGGAATACTGATCAGCAGACCTAAA
>NZ_JBGTCA010000043.1:0-5230 GCF_041749095.1 Aquiflexum sp.
CAACCCTGATGGCCATGAGATCATTACCAATTGGTATATGGGTCAGGAGGATGTCAAAAAGAGAAATATGAGCTCCCCCTACATGTACCAAAAATACGTAGGGCATGACAATAACAGGGATTTCTTTATGAACAATATGAAGGAGTCCATCAATACTTCCCGTCAACAATATGTTGAGTGGTTGCCTCAGATCATTTATAATCACCATCAAACTTCACCGGCAGGAACTGTTGTGGCGGGACCTCCCTACCGTGATCCTTTCAACCATGTGTTTGATCCTTTGATCATGACAAGTTTGGATGGGGTAGGTGCTGCCATGATCAACAGATTGAATATCGAAGGCAAACCTGGATACACCCGATTGGGAGGTTCTGTTTTCTCATCCTGGTGGAATGGTGGTCTTCGTACCACGCCCTATTTCCACAATATGATCGGAATCCTGACCGAGACAACCGGTGGACCGACACCTTCTGAAATCCCCTTGGTTCCGGAAAGATTGATCCCCACTCATGCCACTCCTTACCCGATTGAGCCTCAACCTTGGAACTTCAAAAAATCAATCGATTATTCAGTTACCATGAATTATGCGATTTTGGATTTTGCGAGTCGAAATTCAGACGCACTTTTATACAATATCTATAAAATGGGTAGAAACAGTATAGAAAGAGGTAATATGGATCATTGGACCAAGTATCCAAAAAGATCTGCAGCTGTTCAGCAAGCATTTGAAGATTCTAAAGCCAAAAAATCTGCTGATGATCCTGAGATGGCCTATTACGGCATGAGAAGTGGTTTGCCGGTTCAGTTTTTTGATTCTGTATTTAAGGATTTGAATCTTAGAGACCCAAGAGGATTTATTCTTTCTTCTGATCAACCTGATTTTCCGACAGCTATCCGCTTCGCCAATGCCTTGATCAAATCAGGTATTCAGGTTCACCGGGCTACGGATGCATTTACAGTTGCAGGTAAAAATTACCCCAAGGGATCACTTGTTTTTAATTCCGCACAGGCATTTAGGCCCCATTTGTTGGATATGTTTGAGCCCCAAGATCATCCCAATGATTTTGAATTTCCGGGTGGACCTCCAAAAAGACCTTATGATGCAGCAGGCTGGACCTTGGCCTTCCAAATGGGAGTGGAGTTTGATAGGATATTGGATGGTTTTGATGGCCCTTTTGAAGCACTGCCTTATGGAGAAGTTTTGGATTTCCCGGCAACAAGGGTTCCAGGTGGATCAGTTCTGATCGATGCAAGGGCTAACAATGCATTTATTGTTGTAAATGATCTGTTGAAAGCAGGGGTGAATGTTTCCCGTACCACAAGCACAGTTTCCGATTTGCCTGCGGGAAGTTTCTTTGTTTCCGGTGGAAAAGCCATTTTGGAGAAAGCTGCGAAAGATTATGGAGTGAAAATGATTTCTGCCTCCCGGCCATCGGGAACAGTCCCTGTTAAACCTGCCAAAGTAGCCCTGTTTGATCACTATGGAGGTTCTATGCCATCAGGCTGGGTCAGGTGGATGTTGGAACAATACAATTTCCCCTTCCAAGTGATTTATCCTAAGGATATCGATGCAGGTAATCTGAAAGCCAAATATGATGTGATTCTGTTTATTGGCGCTGGCGCACCGGGAACAATAAGAAATTGGAGCGGTCAACCAAAAGAAGAAGATATTGATTCACAATACCATAAATTGTTAGGCAATCTAACCAAAGACAAATCAGTTCCTGAATTGAAGAAATTTATGGAAGAGGGAGGTAATGTTGTAGCAGTTGGTGCCAGTACTTCATTAGCTTATGATTTAGGTTTGCCTATTAGCAATGCCCTAATGGAAACATTGGCTGATGGAAAACAAAGAAACTTGCCAGGTGATAAGTTTTATATACCCGGAAGTATTTTGAAGGCCAGATTGGATCCCAATCATCCAGCCAATTGGGGTATGGGAAGTACAGCCAATATGGTGTACAATAACAGCCCTGTTTTCAATCTGGCTCCCGATGCATTGATGCAGGGAGTAAAACCATTAGCTTGGTTTGGAACAGAATCACCCTTGGTGTCCGGTTGGGCATGGGGAGAATCTTACCTGAGAAACGGCGTGGTGGCTTTTGAAGCACCGATTGGCAAAGGAAAGCTATACGCTTTCGGCCCTGAGATTACATTCAGAGCCCAGGCACATAATACCTTCAAGCTGCTGTTCAATCAGTTGTATATGAAATAGAAGTTTTATTTTCCAAACCATAAAATAGGTAACATACATTAAAGGAATGATTTAAAAAATAGCATAAAGAGACTTTCCTTTATGCTATTTTTTTTCCAAATTAGTGAAACAATTAATATGAGGTTATCTTATTCATTTTCGATTTAACATTTTTATCAAATCTAAAGCTTCAAAAATTCTTAAATGGATTGTTTTGTAAACTTTGTTAGTTTTTTTTCGAATGTGATGACCATTATTGCATCAGGGCTGGTAATATTTTTATTTTTCAAAAATAAATCAAAAATAAAATCCGCTTTTAACTTTCTTCTTTCATATTCATTTCACTTGACATTATCTGAGTTGAAAAATAAAATCGAACGTCTAAATGACTATAACGTAAATTCGGATGAAGGTAAAAGGGCCATTATTGAAATCTTACACGAAATTCAAGGCCAAATTCAAGGTAATGAAAAATTAAGAATGTTGATGGATAAACAATTTATCAAAATAAAGGAATTTAATGATTTTCCTTTCAATTTAAGTGAACCAAAAAAAAGGAGTTTGGTTAGTGAATTAAGAGAAAGTTTGAGAAATTTAGAATTGGATAGATTCAAAGATTTTAATCAAGAATAAAGGAGGGTAAAATGAAAATTATACAGGTTTTGAACTCAATTATTGAGAAAAAAGATAAAATCACCAATGTAAAACCGCTTGGTAGCTTATATTTCTTTTTGTTTGATGGAGAATTTAAATGGGCTATTGAAAGGGATAATAGTGGGGATTCCTATTCAGTATATTTTTTTCCATCTAAAGAGGCGTTAATTGACTATTTATCAAGTACTCTCACCTGGATGGAAGAAGACTACGTAAAATATTCAACAGAGGAGTTAAAATCAAAAGAGGCATTTGAAACTTTTAAAGACTTATATCAGATCGTGGTTGACAAAGTATTTGACATTGATAAAATGTTTGATAAAATTATCAGCGCATAAATTGAATCTGAAAAAGGCACTTAGGAAATCACTTTTGTACGTTTTTTATTTTTTAGCTATCTTTTGAATTGAACTCAACCCAAAATAATTTATGGTCAGGAAACTAAATGAAATAATCCTCAAAGGATTAATCCCAGCTTTTTTTATCACAATATTTCTAAGTTGTCAGACGCAGAATGCCGAGGTAGAAAGTAGGACTTTGGAACAGTCTGCAACGATTCTTAAAGACTATGTGCATGCCGAAGACCCTACATTTAGATATGAAATAATTCATTCTCTTGAAGGGGATGGATTTGACTATCATGTGGCAAAAATGTACTCACAACATTGGCTACAAAATGATATAGTGAATGAAACCGAATGGTGGCACTATGTCTCTATGGTAATTCCCAAAGAAACAGAACATGAAACGGGGATGATGTGGATAGGAGGGGGAAGTAAAAACTCCAAGATGCCCGAAAAACCGGATCCTATAATCTATGAAGCTGCAATACGCACCAATTCCATTGTTGCACAGATACATAATGTTCCTTTTCAACCTTTAATATTTGCCAATGATACATTTGGTGAGCGTTATGAAGATGCCATTATTGCCTATGGCTGGAGAAAATTCATGGAGGGTGGGGCGAAAGATGAGGACGCCATTTGGCTGGCCAGATTGCCAATGACCAGGGCAGTGAAGTTGGCCATGGATGTGGTGACTGAAATCTCTGAAGACAAACATGAAAAAATTTTGGACAAATATGTTGTAGCTGGAGCTTCTAAAAGAGGTTGGACGACATGGACAACGGCTGCGGTAGACGATAGAGTAGTAGGAATGGTTCCGGTGGTAATTGACATGCTCAATATTGTGCCCTCATTTATGCATCATTGGCAGAATTATGGTTTTTGGGCCCCGGCGGTAGATGATTACGTGCGGGAAGGAATTATGGACTGGATGGGTTCCAAAGAGTTTGATAGGCTTTTGGAAATTACAGAACCTTATTCCTATTTGGATGAATATAAGGACATGCCTAAATTATTGATCAATGCAGCAGGAGATCAGTTTTTTCTTCCTGACAGTTGGAAGTTTTATTGGGATGATCTTGAGGGTGAAAAACACCTGCAATATGTTCCAAATTATGGGCATGATCTCAGTGAGTCGGATGCTTTTCCCAATCTGATTGCTTTTTATGCTTCAATTCTGAATGAAGTTCCAAGACCAAAATACTCCTGGTCAATCAATGATAAAAGCATAGATATTACTATTGACCCAAACCAGAAACCTGCTTCCATCAAATTGTGGTCAGCAATCAACGAAGAGTCAAGAGATTTTAGAATTGATGTTTTAGGGCCAAATTGGACTTCTTCCGAAATCCTGATCAACGAAAGCGGAAAATATGAAGTGGAGTTGAAAGAGCCTTCAAAAGGTTTTACAGGCTACTTTGTAGAGATTACCTATCCTGGACAAACCCCAATCAAGTTCACTACAGGAGTGGAGGTATTTCCTAGAACTTATCCTTTTGAACCCTTCAAACCGGAAATTCAACGAGGGAGTTTTTAAAAGAATTGAAAGTAATTGGGTTTTGAAATTGGAACATTAAAAAGATTGTAAACGGTCAGATATAAAAAAGACCTCTCCTTTCGTACCAATGACATAAATCGGAGCGGCCGTCACCCTGACGTAGGAAAGCCTGCCCCGATCCTTTCGGGGGGTCTCACGAGGAGCAGGAAATGATAAATTTAACATAAATAGAACCTCAAGAGATTCCTCGTGCCTACCAATGACAGAATTCGGGACAGCCGTCATGCTGACGAAGGTAGCATCTCATGAAGTTCAGGAAAAGGATGATTTTGACCATAAGAATTGAATACTTTTCCAGTAATTCATCCGTCTAATTGTACCCTTGGAGATCCTTCGTACCTACCAATGACAGAATTAGAAATTGATGTTTTAGAACTATCAATAGCATTCAAATCTTGTAAATTACTTTGCCTTGTCACCTCGACGTCAGGAGAGGTCTATGGCCTGATGTCATTATCAATTCTAAACATTTTAGAAATG
>NZ_JBGTCA010000044.1:0-4029 GCF_041749095.1 Aquiflexum sp.
AGTATCCACAAATATCTGATCACCCAATAAGGAGTATTCCAAACAAAAATGAATCAAAAGTTAAGAAGGTTCTGATTACCCAACCCCCTCTTCCACATTTGCTGTAAATGGATTGGACTGACGGATTAGGCCATCCGGAAGCTCACCTTCTGTAGAGGCGACTGCCACGCAGACTGTTGCGTCACCTGTGATATTGACGACGGTCCTGAACATATCCAATATCCTATCAGGTGCGATGATCAAAGCAACTCCTGCACCGGGAACACCAATGGCTTCCAACACAATGATCAACATGATCAAACCCGCACCGGGCACACCTGCCGAACCGATGGCCGCCAAAGTTGCGGTCAGCACAATGGTCAACTGCTGGGAAATGGTAAGGTCCATTCCCAATGCCTGTGCGATAAATACCGCTGCAACCGCTTGGTACAAACTAGTACCGTTCATGTTGATCGTAGCACCCAATGGCAATACAAAGCTGCTGACTTCTTCAGATACACCCAATTCCTCTTCTACCAGTTTCATGGTGACAGGTAGGGTTGCAGAACTTGAGGAAGTGGAAAAACCCAACAGCATGGCCGGTCTCATAGCTTTGAGAAAATCTCCGAATTTGATCTTCGTAAAGGATTTTAAGATGACTGAGTAAATACCAACAATTATCAAGATCAAACCTCCCAAAACAACCAAAGTATATTTTAACAAGGCCAACAGCAATTCCACCGCAGAGTCAGGATTTTCTCCTGCTATCTCCACAATCAGCGAAGCCATCAAGGCAAATACACCATAAGGAGCAATCATCATGATGTACTCCACAATTTTGATGATCACGTCATTGAAGGCATCAAAAAAGTTGATGAAATTTTTTGCTTTCTCTTTTGGAATTTGAAGTAGGGCAATACCGACAATAATCGCAAAAAACACTACCTGCAACATGCTGCTATTGTCCGCAGCAGCCTTTACAATATTTTCGGGGACAATTTCAATCAAGGGCTGTAAAGGGCCCTGACTGGAAACTTCCGCAGCTTTTTCGGCTTTGGTACCCACAGCATCATCATATAATGACATCAGGCTTTCCCTTGTTTCCTGGGGCAGACTGTCTCCGGGCTTGATGATATTGACAAGCAAAAGCCCGATAGTAATGGCAATGATGGTGGTAATAAAGTATGCAAAAATAGTCTTGCCACCGATTCTGGATAGTTTTGAAATATCACCCAAGTTGGCTACCCCAATGACCAATGAAGCAAATACCAATGGCACTGCTATCATTTTTAATGAATTGATAAAAATGGTACCTATTGGCTTGATAAAATTGATGGTAAACTCAGGATCAATTCCAAACTTGATGATCACCAATCCGAAAACAAGCCCTAAGATCAGACCTGCGATGATCTGGGTGTGCAGAGGTATCTTTTTAAACATATTTACTGGGTTTAAATATTTTACAATTTATTGGTCCTGCTGATCAATATATAATCGGCCAAAACCAAGGCACACATGGCTTCCACTATGGGTACGGCTCTGGGAACCACACAAGGGTCGTGTCTTCCTTTTCCGGAAACAGTGACAGTTTCCCCTGATTCATTGACGGATTCCTGGTCTTGCATAATGGTTGCTACTGGCTTGAATGCTACATTGAAATAGATATCCTCTCCATTAGAGATACCCCCTTGAATGCCTCCTGAGTAATTTGTCCTTGTTCTCACCCGATCTCCATCTTGATAAAAGGCATCATTGTGTTCGGAGCCCCTCATTTTCACTCCTTCAAAACCGCTTCCATATTCAAAACCTTTGACCGCATTGATGGAAAGCATGGCTTTGCCCAATTCAGCATGTAACCTGTCGAAAACGGGTTCTCCAATACCGGGAGGAACACCCTTAGCCACACAACTGACGATGCCTCCGACTGTATCCCTACTTTTCCTCACTTCATCGATATAATCGATCATCCGTTCTGCGGTATTTTGGTCAGGACATCGTACAATATTATCTTCCGTTTTGTCAAGATCAAGTTCCAGATAGGCCTTTTCCAGTTTTAGATCACCCACTTGACTTACATAAGCCTGTACACTTATCCCATAATGCTTGAGCAACATTTTGGCTATTGAACCGGCAGCAACCCTTGCGGCTGTTTCCCTGGCACTGCTTCTGCCTCCACCTCTATAATCTCGCGTACCATATTTTTCGAAATAGGTATAATCGGCATGTGAAGGTCTGAATTTGTCAGAAATATGGCTATAATCTTTACTTTTTTGGTCAGTATTCATGATGACCAAGCCTATGGGTGTGCCTGTACTTTTTCCCTCAAATACACCAGAAAGAATCTGAAACACATCTTCTTCTTTTCTTTGTGTCGTAATTTTTGATTGGCCTGGTTTCCTGCGCTGCATTTCTGCCCGAATAAAATCCTCATCGATTGTGAGTCCTGCAGGACAGCCATCGATCACCACACCCAAACCCAAACCATGGGATTCTCCAAATGTTGAAATCTTGAATAATTTTCCGAAAGTGTTACCCATTACCTTTTCTCATAATCAGTACAGCCAATAAAATGACCGATCCTGCCAACAATAAATTGATAAAGATGGAAAAATAATACTTATATCTTTCGTAAGAAAGTTTATTGCTCTCAACTTCAATCAAATCATAAATCCCGCCCAACCGCTGATTGGAAATAGCCTGATTGACTTTTGACTCACCTGTGACATTTACAATTGCCTTCGGCCGTAGCGTATCGTATTTGGATTGCACTGGATTAAAATAAATCCACTCAAAATGGTCGGCAAGATTAACTTGACTGGGCTCGTTGATGGTAAGGTAATAAGTGAATTCCTTGATTCCGGTGATTTTTCCCATTCCTCTGTTTACCTGTTGCCTTACATTGGGGTCGTAGGTATTCAGTTTATGGATTTGCTTTGTTTTGGGTACAGAGATTGAGTTGATATTTCCTTCCCCGCTGATTCCAAAATTATAAGTGAAACCTTCACCCGTCTGCGCTTCGAACTGGGCAATATTTTCCCTCAACTGAAAATTGCCCACACTTACTTCATTCCGGAGAGGATGGGGAGGAAGCGCTTTTACTTTTACTTTTTTGGAGGAAGAATAGAAAGTTTTGAAATCCTCTAACCTATTGCTGCCAAAGAATGATGGGTTTTTGGCTACCCGATATTTGATCATTTCCCAGGAAATCGGTGGGATTGTTATTTCTCCTTCTGAAAAAGGGAAAAATGTGGCCTCATAAACCTTGTACTTGATCCAGGTTTTTCCGTTGAAACTTACCCTTTCCGGTTGGATGTTGGTGATGTTGAAATTTTCCTCCCAGGCATTGGATGGCTTCATTTTTTTGAGAATCCCATCGAGTTGTTTTCCCGGTTCATAAAATTGAAAGGGGGCCTGATTGGTTTCTGACATGTAGAAAGCCAAACTGACATTGAATCCTTCTCCTACAAAGACCTCTTCCTTATCTATTGAAGATGCAAAAAAGGCATCATCTTCAATTTCAATAAATTCAGGTTCTTCTCTTGTTTTTCCAAAGAGGTCGTCAAAAGGATCGAAAACATTGGATTGCCGTTGGGCTGCCCTGGCATCGACCACATTTATTGTTTTTCCGGGGGAGGTATAATCCGCTCCGTTGATTTTTATACTGAAACCTGACAATGTAAACTCCCCTTTCCTTACAGGCTTATAATATTGAATAATGCTGTTTGTACTGCTTACTTGCCCATTGATTACATTCATGGAGGAGGATTGGGAAATCCCTTGTTTCTGGAATCCCACAATATCAGGAAATTCATTATAAGATTTTATTTTATCATTGGAAATCGTTACCTTAATGCTGAAAGTTTCATTTAAAGCTATCTCGTCTGGGCCAAGTTCAATTACCACTTCTTGCGCCACTAAAGGAATAAATATAATTCCGAAAAAGTATACAAAAATCAGGGTGATGGTCGTTTTGATCATGTTGTGTTTTACTTATTGTTCGCAAATTAACTTTATATTTTAAACGCAACAAACCTAATTTAGTGTCGTACC
>NZ_JBGTCA010000045.1:0-3406 GCF_041749095.1 Aquiflexum sp.
TGAAGAAAAAAGGGATTTCAATTAGGAAAAGCAATGATTGTTTGATTGCATGGAATGCACTTTATTTTGATATTCCAATTTGGCACAGAGATAGAGATTTTGACCACATTGCTTTAGGAAGCAATCTACAATTATTCAATTGATATTTTAATCGCATAAAATATATGTCCATATGGACCCCATTTCTCCGCCAATTCCAACATCACCTGAAAATCGAAAGGTCATTGAGTAAAAATTCCATGCTTGCCTATCAGCAGGACATGGAAAAACTGAGCAGGTATATGGAGAATAATTTTCCCGATGTACAACCTACTCAGGTTAAATTGGAGCACCTAAGGTATTTTGTCAATGGATTGGCCGAACTTGAAATCTCGGAATACACCCAAGCCCGTATCATCTCCGGGATCAAAGCTTTTTACCGCTTTCTGATGTACGAGGACAGGATATCAGAAGATCCCGCACAACTTTTGGAAGCGCCTAAACTGGGAAGGAAATTACCGGATACTTTAAGCTTTCATGAAATCAATCAGATTTTGGAAAGTGTTCCTTTAGGAGAAGCCCAAGGACATAGGAACAGGGCAATGTTGGAAGTGCTGTACAGTTCAGGTTTGAGGGTTACGGAATTGACCGAACTGATAATCGGAAATGTCTATGCAGATGTAGGATTTTTAAGGGTCATAGGAAAAGGAAATAAAGAAAGACTTGTGCCTATTGGAAAAGATGCCCTGAAATATTTGAAAATATACACAGAAGAAGTCCGCAACCACATGACACCGGTCAAAGGTCATGAACAATATGTTTTCCTAAACCAAAGGGGCAAAAAGCTCACACGGGTGATGGTTTTCTTGATCATCAAAAAGCAAGTGGAATTGATTGGCCTGAAAAAAAACGTGAGTCCCCATACTTTCAGACATAGCTTTGCCACCCACATGATCGAAGGAGGGGCTGATTTGAGGGCTGTTCAGGAAATGCTAGGTCATGAAAGTATCACTACCACTGAAATCTATACACACTTGGATAGGGATTACCTCAGGCAGGTACTGAATGAGTTTCATCCGCGGGGATGATTAGGAATTATAAAGATTAAATAACATAGGATGATTTGCATTCTTTTAAAAAAAAGTTAGTTTTCACAGAATTGAATTCATCTTTGTTAGAAACTATATTCTTTATGCATATTCTCAGAGTAACCATTTTATTCTTTTCTTGGGCACAGGTGTTTTGTTCGGTCAACAGGTAGAAAAATATCAACTTGGTCTATTCCACAAGTCCAATGGAAATATTCAATATATCAATAATGGAAAAAGAGTGATCATCAGGACATTTGACGGGAAGCGCTTCAAAGGAAGAATAACTATTTTGGATGATGATAGAGTTTTTGTGAAAGGCCGGGAAGTTGAAATCAATGAAATTGCTAAAATTATGCGAAATCCAATAGGGCCAAAAGTGGTCGGCGTAGGTCTAATCACCCTTGGATGGACAGTTACGATGTTAGAAGTTATGGTTTCAGCCGTTGTTGTAAGTGTAACACCATTCAGTGATAATACAATTTCGCCTAGTGGAACAGGATTAATAATAGCAGCTACAGGAATTCCATTCTTTTTTATCAAAAGATCTTTTAATGATCGGAATTGGATTTTTCAGGTAGTACAAGAATAAAATTAGATCTATTCGGGGTTGCTAAACTTTGACACAATCTTAAGTCTTCCAACTCCCAATAAGATAAATTGGATAAACTCATCTTTCTGGAAAAGCAAGTTGAATTGATCTGAATTAGAACGCAAATTTCACTGCGATGCTGGGCTGAATAAGTTGAAATGCAGTATTCCGGGAGCTTAGGGTAACGTTTCCCTGATCATTATAATGCGCGTCATTTTTTGTGAGGATATTCATGTTTCCTGTGTTGACATAGTTTACTCTCAATTCTATAAAAGTTGCTTTCCCTTTTTCTATTGGAATCAATATTCCGCCCCCCAATTGATAGATTGTCGACCAATCGGCAAGTTCAGTTCCTGAGGAAATCGGTTCTGAAATTCTGTTTTCCCTTACTCTTGACCTAGTGTATGCGTGGATTCCTCCAAACTGACCTTCTATAAAAGGTTTTACCCAAAATGACGTTTGAGGCATTACTCTGACTACACCTGTAAGATAAACAGCATTGTTATTTCTCCGGATCCGAAAACTTTGATCTGTTCCATTAATGACATTATTGCTTCGGGTCATCATTGTACCATACCTGCTGTACCCCATTTCGCCACCAAAATAAATAGGAGTTTTAGGAAGTTGGAACAAGCCATTAACACTGATCGAAGGAAAAAACATGCTGCCTACTTCTGATTTAAAATCACCTGTTGGGATTCTGGTGTTGATATGAATTCCCAAGATGTTTTTTTGACTAAAAGCCGTAAAACATAAAAAGAAAAAGAGGCAGAAGAGAGGAAGAGATTTTTTCATGAATAATGTATTAAAGAGTTAATTACGTTGGTATTTTATTACGTTAAAGAGTATAGTAAGTTTAGTTAATGATCCTAAAATGATGTTTCGTGATTTTTCTTTTGAAAATTTTGAATTGCTTCGTAAAAATTTTTTAAAACCTGTAATTTAGCGCAGCAATTTAATCTTCATTCAAGTGTACAAATCCATCGTCAAACCATTACTTTTTAGAAAAAACCCAGAGGACGCCCACCACTTTACATTTGACCTGATCAAAAAAAGCTTTAACCTTCCAATTATTAAAAATATCATTGAAGGGATATACGATTATCAAAACCCTATTTTGGAAAGGAAGGTATTTGGTCTGAATTTCAAAAATCCTGTGGGATTGGCTGCAGGTTTTGACAAAGATGCCAAATTAATAGATGAAATGGCCATGCTTGGCTTTGGATTTATTGAAATCGGGACCCTAACACCAAGGCCCCAAGAAGGCAATCCAAAACCAAGGTTATTCAGACTGCCTGCAGACCATGCATTGATCAATAGAATGGGTTTCAACAATGGTGGGGTGGATGAGGCCATCATTAGTCTCAAGGAAAGGAATTCAGATGTTTTAATTGGCGGAAATATTGGCAAAAACAAGGTGTCAAGCAATGAAAAAGCTGTCGATGATTATCTCTATTGTTTTGAAGCGCTTTTTCCATATGTGGACTATTTTGTAGTCAATGTAAGTTCTCCGAATACGCCAAATCTTAGGGATTTGCAGGAAAAGGAACCGCTCAAAAAGCTATTGATGGCAGTTAAAAAAGCCAATCTGAGAAAAGATAAACCGAAACCCATTCTTCTAAAAATCGCCCCTGATCTTACAGTGGGTCAATTGGATGACATTGTGGAGATTGTTCTGGAAACAAAAATTGACGGAGTGATTGCTACCAATACCACAATCGATCGAAGTCTGTTGACAACTGATGCG
>NZ_JBGTCA010000046.1:0-2691 GCF_041749095.1 Aquiflexum sp.
GAAAGCAAGAAGTCCGGTATCTTTGGCAAAAGGACGAAAAAAGACATGATTGAAACCCATAACTGGATGGAAAGGATTATTCTAAAGGACAATCAAATCATGGATGAACTTAAATTACTGAGTGAAATTGAAAAAACTGAGATCACTTACGAAAAAAACGACTATAAATTCATTTCCCAAAAACAGGAAAGGGAAATCATTCAATTGAAAAGTGCCTTGGCCGACAAAGAAGGCATGGTAATGGAGAAAAAATCGGAAAGAAGAACTTTTGAATGGACAACTTTGGTATTTTTCTTAAGTACCTTGATTCTTGGATATCTTTATTACCGGAAAATAAATTCAGGAGAAATAAAGGCATTCTCATAAAAATTGAAGGATTAAGGATAATTGCTTTTTAATGTTTTTGAGCTGGGCTTTTTAATCGTGCGATGGGTGTACTTCCGCCTTTTGTTTTATCATTTATTTTCACCAAAACTTCTGCATCCAAAGGAAGAAATACATCTACTCTGGAACCAAACTTTATAAAACCAAATTCTGCCCCCTGAATCATGGGGGATCCTTCCTTCACATACCATTTAATCCTCCTTGCGGCTGCTCCTGCAATCTGTCTGACCAAAAGCTTTAAGCCTGAAGGGTTGTAAATCACTATTGTAGTCCTTTCATTTTCAAGGCTGGATTTTGGATGCCAGGCCACCAAAAATTTACCTGGATGATATTTAATATATTCAACAACTCCAGAGATGGGAGACCGATTCACGTGTACGTTTATAGGGGACATAAATATAGAAACTTGCTTTCGCCTGTCCTTCAGATATTCTTCTTCTGTGGTTTCTTCAATCACCACGACTTTACCATCCGCCGGAGCATAAACCAAGGTTTCATCCGAGGGTAAAGTAAGAAATGGATTCCTAAAAAACTGCAATATTGCTAAATAAATGATCACACTTGCCAGCAAAACCAGGTTTAAAGCCAGATTTTGATCAGAAAAAAATTGGTGTAAAACCACGTTGATCGCTACCAAAATGATCAATGAGACAAACAAAATCGTTCTTCCTTCTTTATGGATTGTCATAACTGCTGAAAATTTAAAAAGGTGTGAAAGATTGCTTTCACACCTCAAATATAATAAACTTTCTCTTTGGGGATTAAAATCCCCCTCTGTAAGTATAGGTTTTGGCTACTTTTTCAATGGCAACTATATAGGCCGCTATCCTCATGGGTACATCGTATTTTACAGCTGCTTCATATACATGATCAAAAGCATCCTTCATGATGCGATCAGACCTTCTGTTTACCCGCTCGGCCGTCCATTTGTATCCAAGTCTATTTTGTACCCATTCAAAATAGGAGACAGTCACACCACCTGCATTTGCAAGAATATCAGGTACGGCCATAATTCCCTTTTCATTGATAATGGCATCTGCTTTTGCTGAAGTGGGCCCATTGGCGCCTTCTACAATAAGTCGTGCTTTGATTTTATCGACATTGTGAATGGTAATGACATCTTCAACGGCGGCAGGCACTAATACGTCAACTTCAAGTTCCAATATTTCGTTGGCATCAGATAATTTTTCAGCACCCAAAAAACCTTCCAAAGTACCTTTGTTGCTGTCACGATAAGCAATGGACTCCTGAATATTTATCCCTGAACTGTTATAATAGGCACCTGAGATATCGGAAACAGATATTATTTTCAGTCCCCGCTCTTCCAGAAGCAAAGAAGCCCATGAACCTACATTTCCAAATCCCTGAACGGCACAGGTAGCCTGAAAGGGATTGATTTTCAATTTTTGCATGGCTGCCAAAGCTGTGACCATAACCCCACGTCCGGTTGCCTCTGTCCTTCCCAAAGATCCTCCCAAAACAAGCGGTTTGCCAGTTACAACGGCATTAACCGTCATTCCATGTGCTTTTGAATATTCATCCATCAGCCAAGCCATTTCCCTGGGTCCGGTGCCCATATCCGGTGCGGGAATATCTTTATCAGGTCCGAAAACATCAATCATGGCCAATGTGTAAGCCCTGACGAGACGCTCAATTTCTCCCTTTGACATTTCTCTGGGATTACATTTGACTCCTCCTTTACCCCCACCAAACGGAATATCTACTACTGCACATTTCCAGGTCATCCAGGCCGCCAATGCCTTCACCTCATCCAGGTGTACATCAGGAGCAAACCTAATTCCACCCTTTGCAGGACCTAAGATGTTGGAATGAACCACACGGATACCTTCAAATACCTGGATTTTTCCATTATCCATAGTTATTGGCAGAGAAACGATAACTTGTTTGGCAGGGTTTTTCAGGACGTTGTATACCTCATCGGAAAGACCTAGTTTTTCGGCTGCCAGGTTAAACCTTTCCATCATTGACTCCAAAGGATTTTCTTTGTCCTTGATTGGAGCCGGTTCAATATAAGCCATATTGGGGTCGTTTAGTTGATCATCAAATCTTGTACAATATTAAGCAGATTTTTAATATCCTATAGGCAATTTTAAAAGATTTTCAAAAATGCCGCTATAAATGGGGCGGATAATAACAATCCGTCAAAACGGTCCATAAATCCACCATGTCCAGGAAGACCTTTTCCAGAGTCTTTGATCTCAATACTCCGCTTAAATAGTGATTCTATCAGATCACCATATGTGCCTGCGATGACTATAATAGTGGCAATGACGAGCCATTGCCATT
>NZ_JBGTCA010000047.1:0-1581 GCF_041749095.1 Aquiflexum sp.
CTTCTACTTACTTTGGTCTGTCCTTTCAGACCAGAGAAGTTGAAGTAATTGTAATTGAAAAATTCCTCCTTACCACCTTTGACAATCAAACCTTTCAGGAATTGAGCCAAGATGTACTGATGATGAAAAGGCAAATAAGCACCTTTGTTTTTTAACGAAAATATTAATCTGATTCTCACGGTTTTTGTTTAAAAATGAAATAAAACAATTTTTTGATTTTTAATCTATAACGACATGCAAGTACATGGGTTTCCCTCAAAAGTACAAATATTTTTTATTCTTTTGTCACACATTGAATCTAAAATGCATGATATCCCCATCCTGAACTACATATTCTTTCCCTTCAATTGCAATTTTTCCGTTTTCCCGGCAAAAAGCCTCAGTTTTATATGTTTCGTAATCAGGTAGTTTGATTACCTCGGCTTTAATAAATCCCCTTTCAAAGTCCGTATGGATCACTCCTGCAGCTTGTGGGGCTTTCCAGCCTTTTTTGATAGTCCACGCCCTGACTTCCTGTACTCCTGCTGTAAAATAGGTGATCAGATCCAATAATTTATAGGCTCCTGAGATCAGTTTGTTTAAACCGCTTTCATCCAATCCATATTCGGAAAGAAACATTTCTTTCTCTTCCGGCTCGTCCAATTCAGCAATTTGGGACTCTATCGCAGCACAAAGTACAATTACATCAGCATGTTCATCCTTTACATTTTCTTTCAGTTGGTCTACAAATTTATTTCCGGTGATAATGCTTCCTTCATCCACGTTTGCCACATACAGCACAGGCTTGATTGTCAAAAGATGAAGATCACGGACTACTTCCAACTGCTCTTTATCCACCTCAATTGCACGGGCATTTTTGCCATCCAAAAGTCCCTGCTTGAATAGCTGTAGCGCTTCAAGTTCTTTCCTAGCTTTGGCATCCCCGGATTTTGCTATTTTTTCTATCCGTGCTATTTTTTTATCCACTGATTCAAGGTCTTTGAGCTGAAGTTCTGTGTCAATGACTTCTTTGTCGAAAAGCGGATCCACACTGCCCGCAACATGGACAATATTCTCATCCTCAAAACACCTGATCACATGTATAATGGCATCAACCTCACGGATATTGGCCAAAAACTTATTTCCCAATCCCTCACCCTTACTTGCTCCTTTGACGAGGCCTGCAATATCCACAAATTCAATTACAGTCGGTACCACTTTGTTGGGTTTTACCAAAAGTTCCAGGACATTTAGCCTCTTGTCGGGAACAGTCACTACCCCGACATTGGGTTCGATGGTACAGAATGGAAAGTTGGCTGCCTCGGCACGGGCACTTGAAAGCGCATTGAATAAAGTAGATTTTCCTACGTTGGGGAGTCCAACGATACCACATTGTAAAGCCATTAATTATTCTCTTTTTAGATTTTGAAGATTTTATATTCCCTGTACCCGATATAGAATTCCATCACGGACACTCTGATAATGGTATAAACAGGGATTGCAAAGATCATCCCCAGTATACCGGCGATTTTTGCACCGGCAAAGATAACAACAAAAATTTCAAGCGGATGTGCTTTTACAGATTTCGAAAAAATCAATGGC
>NZ_JBGTCA010000048.1:0-4664 GCF_041749095.1 Aquiflexum sp.
AGTTCCTCTTTACCTTTGATCGGATATTTAGACCCACCCGGTGCAAGTGGTGCCCTGAAAACAATGTTATCACTGAACGGAATGGCTTTGAAATCCCTGTTCCTTAGTGCCTGGAAATAAGTTTCTGAAACTTTTTCCAAGAGTTTTTTACGATCGGTTGACATAGTGTTTTAAATTTAATGTTTGATTGGTAACGTAATAATGAATTCACTTCCTTGACCTTCATGGGTTTTGACCGTCAATTCCCCCCCATGAGATTTCACGATATCGTAGGCTAATGACAATCCGAGTCCAGTCCCCTGTCCTGTAGGCTTGGTAGTGAAAAATGGCTGAAAGATTTTGTCTTTGATGGCATCGGGGATACCAGGGCCGTTGTCTGATATCGATATCTCAATTTTGTCTCCGAGGTTTTTGGTGGAGACGGTTACCTTTGGGGTTAGACCTGCCAGGTTTTGAAAACCTGGCAGGTCTTTCTGGGCACAGGCCTGAAAGGCATTATTAATGATATTCAACAGCACCCTTCCGATATCCTGTGGCACCACATTGACTTTGGGGAGGTTTGCATCAAATTCAGTTTTGAAGTCTGCATTGAATGATTTGTCCTTCGCTCTCATACCATGGAAACTCAATCTCAAATATTCATCCGCCAAAGCATTGATATCTGTCGGCACCTTTTCTCCTGAACCTGCCCGGCTATGCTCCAGCATCCCTTTCACAATCGCATCCGCACGCTTGCCGTGGTGGTTTATCTTTTCTAAGTTCTGTTTGATATCCCCGAGGATTTCACTGACCAAAGTCTCGTCTCTCGCTTCTTGGCTCTTGGCTCTTACTTCTTCAATCTCACCAACCAACTCCGCACTCACCTCACTAAAATTATTCACAAAATTCAGCGGATTCTGAATCTCATGGGCAATGCCCGCTGTGAGTTCACCTAGAGATGCCATTTTCTCGGACTGGATAAGCTGGGCTTGGGTGGATTTGAGTTTATCGTAGGCTTCTTGCAGTTTAGTATTCGCTTTTTTTCTATTCTTGTTGTTCCAGATAAGAAATATTGCGAGCATCAGGAAAATAAAAAGTATTGATCCCATTAATATCAGCCAACTCCTAAAGGTGGCATTTTCCTTTTCCCTGAGTAAATGTTCCTCGCCCACTTTTTGTTTGATGACCAATTGGTGCAATTGGTTCAATTTGTCCACACCGAAGAGATTTTCCATCTGTTGGATGGTTATTTCCTGAAAATGATAAGCACTGTCAAATTGACCTTTGTCAGAATAAATCTTACTTAGCAATTCGCTGGCTTCCAAAATGGCGGGAAACCTATTGGTGATGACAGCACTTTCATAACCCAATTTGGCATAGTGTTGAGCGGAATCTATTTTCCCCATTCCTATATAAGTCTCGGCCATACCGGTATATCTGAATGCCACGTCCCACATAAAAGCATATCCCATTGCTGAAGCTTGATTAAAAGACTTCCGGTAATACTCCAATGCTTCATTGTAATTTCCCTTTAAATATTCAATTTTTCCAATCCTCCGCAATACCAAGGTAATTACCGGGGTTGTATCTTTTTTCATTTCCGGATCCTCCAAAGTCATCAATTGGTATTTCAGCGCTGAATCCAGTTGGTGGTTTATTTGGTGTGCATAGCCCATGTTTGTCCAGAGAAACCCTCTGTGTGCTAAAATAGGCTTTTGACCAGCATCATAAATTCCCTTTAGTAATTGGTCTGCCTGCCTGAGATACTCAAAACCCCGTTCTAAGTCCGAGATTTCAACATACGCAGATCCAATATATATCAGAGTGGCCGCTTCCCCATCAATATTTGACAATTCCCTATATATTTCCAAAGCCTTCATTTGATTGGAAAATGAATGAGGGATGTCTCCCAAAACCCTGTAAACTTCACCAAGTGAGTTAAGGGCTTTGGCGATCCCCAATTGATATCCTATTTCTTCTGATTTTTGGAGACTTTTATTCATATAATAGATACAGCTATCAGTTTGATAGAAAAAGTAGCTTCTCCCTAACTTATAATACTGATCTGCCATAGCTTGGGGATCCA
This sequence comes from Aquiflexum sp., assembly GCF_041749095.1. Lineage (GTDB taxonomy): Bacteria > Bacteroidota > Bacteroidia > Cytophagales > Cyclobacteriaceae > Aquiflexum. The sequence continues at coordinate 2,066 of NZ_JBGTCA010000048.1, forward strand.
CCCCTTTTTGGGCAAATGATGGGAACAAAAAAGTGAGAGAAAATAATCCCAGAGTGATAAGAAAGACACATTTTCGAATCTGCTTCATTTCTGAAAAGGGAAAAAGATCATAGAAAGAATGCTTGGGACTTTGCGTCTTTCATAAAGGTTTGAATATGAATGTATTAAATATAGGGAAGAATAATCAAAAATTCTGTCCCCTCAACTTCTTTTGATTTGACTTTTAATTCTCCATTATGTGCTTTCACAATGTCATAACTCAAACTCAATCCTAATCCCGTACCCTGCCCCGTAGGCTTGGTAGTGAAGAAAGGCTGGAAGATTTTGTCTTTGATGGAGGTGGGGATGCCGGGTCCGTTGTCTGATATCGATATCTCAATTTTGTCTCCGAGGTTTTTGGTGGAGACGGTTACCTTTGGGGTTAGACCTGCCAGGTTTTCAAAACCTGGCAGGTCTTTCTGGGCACAGGCCTGAAAGGCATTATTAATAATATTCAGCAACACCCTTCCGATATCCTGAGGCACCACATGGACTTTTGGAAGATTGGGATCAAAATTGGTTTTGAAGTCTGCATTGAATGATTTGTCCTTCGCTCTCATACCATGGAAACTCAACCTCAAATATTCATCAGCCAAGGCATTGATATCTGTAGGTACTTTCTCCCCGGTATTTATCCGGCTATGTTCCAACATCCCCTTTACAATCGCATCCGCCCGCTTGCCGTGGTGGTTTATTTTCTCCAGGTTCTGCTTGATATCCTCTGCGATCTCCACTGCCAACTGACCATTGCCAACTGCCAACTCCTCTTTCATCTCCTCAACCAACTCTGCACTTACTTCACTAAAATTATTCACAAAATTCAGGGGATTCTGTATCTCATGGGCGATGCCTGCTGTGAGTTCACCGAGAGAGGCCATCTTTTCGGATTGGATGAGTTGGGCTTGGGTGGATTTGAGGTTTTCGAGGGAAGCCTGAAGGTCATGGGTACGGTCAGAAACTTGCTTTTCGAGATTTTCATTTATTGAGGCAAGGATTTCCCGTTTTTCTTGTTCCTGTTCGATCGTCAATTTAGAAAGCTCCTCTATCTGACTCATTTTTTCCCGCAATGCATGGTTGGTAAAAGCAAAATCAAGACCGATATATATGGTAGTGGTTACAGGAATACTAAGAGCTGCAATGACATACAGAAAGTCTGCAAGTATATGAAAATCACCAATCGGTATAGACCAATAGCCTAGGTTAAAGTAAACCCCGACTACAAATGCTCCCTGGAAAATCAGAAAACTAACAGCTCCTGCTGCTAAAACCCAAGCTCCTTTGATATTTAATTTTAACGCCTTTAATGCCGTCCGCACCAATTCCAAATTTACCAAATTTGAAACCACAAAAGCACTATATACCCAACTGAATAAAAATAACCCTACAATAGAAGCAAGAACTAAAGTCCAATATATCCAGCCCCTCCTTTGATTTAATAAAATGTAAAGGGCTGTCATGAGGAACAGCCCCGAAATTTGCCATAATGAAAAGTACAATAATATACTGGAGTACGAACGCCCAATTTCTGATGGTAAATTAAACTGAAGTATATCTGCAGGTATAACAAAAATCGCATAGAGAAAAAAGAACAAATATGCCTTCTGATTAGGGTTATAAATAAAAAATGCCAAATGGAGAATTGCTAGGATAAAAAATACCCCCACCCTGAAGGTATTGTTAATGGGTATATACCTTTCATTTTTTCGAACCTGTTCGAAGGCAGCATTCACTGTATTTAACCTTATCCTTATTAGAGGGCTGGAATTCCCCCCTAAATCATGGTTGTTTTTTGGTTGTACAGCAAAACGGATTGCCACCACCAACTTTTCTTCTATACTATTTTCAATTGGTACTGCAAAGGGCTTTCCCCAATTTAGAAAATTGATTCCCGGATTAACTGCAATTATTTCATCTGGATTTTCACTAATGGTTCCAAATCGGTATAATAACCGGCCATTGATATATATTTCTGAAGCTACATTTTGGAATATAGATAAAGCAAAGGTTTCCTTTATTAAGTCTCCGTGTGTAGAAACCCCTAAACGAATCCAGCAAATGCCAGATCGGGTAGCAGGAGGAAGATCTAATACGTTTGAGGTAGGATCAATAGGCTCCCATCCACTGTCATCATATTCCGGGTCGGCAAAAACCGGATCATCACCACTATGAAATTTCCATCCTTTATTTAGAATTATGCCCTCTGTAGGAAGACTATCCAAATAAATTCCGGTGTTGCCTTGGTCTCGGGAAAAACAGTTGATGGTCTGCAACAATAATAAAAAGAAAATAAAGAAAAACAATTTCATAGCATCGGGTTTAAGGGTTTTATCGGTAGGTTTATGATAAATTCGGTACCTGGCCCTGTTAGGGAATTGATCTTGATGCTTCCCCCATGTGCCTTCACAATATCATAACTCAAACTCAATCCCAACCCCGTTCCCTGCCCCGTTGGCTTGGTAGTAAAGAAAGGCTGGAAGATTTTGTCCTTGATGGCGTCGGGGATGCCGGGGCCGTTGTCTTTTATTGAAATCTCGATTGCGCTTCCGAGGTTTTTGGTGGA
>NZ_JBGTCA010000049.1:0-2522 GCF_041749095.1 Aquiflexum sp.
CATGCAGTACAGGGGGATAGATTATTCCATTTCCGGGATCAACAATGACCTCAGGATTGTTAGTGGCGAGCATCAATACAGGTTCTTCAATCCCAAGCTTGGTTTTTCTTATGAAACAGAAAAAGGAAAAACCTGGTATGCGTCTTATGCAGTGGCCAACAGGGAACCGGTCAGAAGGGATTTCACAGACAGCCCGATTCTGGAAACACCTAGACACGAAACATTGCAAAATATAGAAGCCGGAATCAGGAACCAAAAAGGAAACCTGACCTACAATGCCAATTTCTTCTATATGAATTACAGGGATCAATTGGTGCTTACCGGACAGTTGAATGATGTGGGGGCTTATATCAGGGAAAATGTTGCCAATTCTTTCAGGGCAGGGATCGAGTTGGATGGTGCTTATAGGGTTTCGGATAAATGGACATTTGGCGGTAACCTGACATTGAGTAGAAATAAAATCGCAGAATTCACAGAGTATATCGATGATTATGCAGCCGCAGAATTCAGACAGGAAGTGATTGTGCATACTGATACCGATATCGCCTTCTCCCCAAATGTGATCGGGGCCGCAATTATAGATTTTAGGCCTTTCAAAAACTTTGAAATCAGTCTCCTCAATAAATATGTCGGGGATCAGTTTATGGATAATACTCAAAATGACAACAGAAAGCTCAATGCCTTCTTTACCAACGATATCAGATTGAATTATTCCTTAAGGCCTAGGTTTGTGAAAAATCTTGAATTTACCGTTTTGATCAATAATATTTTCAATCAGATGTATGAACCAAACGGATATACATTCAGCTATTTCCTGGCGGGAGAAGGAGCAACGGGAAGAGAACTTGTTACCGAAAACTTTTACTATCCACAAGCAGGAACCAATTTTCTTGCAGGCGTAAAAGTCAGGTTCTAAAAATTTGAATCCATATCGATTTGGTATTCCCACATTAATGCTGCAAAAGTTGATCCCATGACAAAATCAGTCATGGGATCATTTTTTTTGGAAAACCAAACAATAAACATTTTTCTCATTGGACCTATTTGGACAGCCCCTAATGACTTCGCATTTTCGACAAATTCAAAGCCTTTCAACCAGATTTCTGTTCCGAACATCATATCCACCAAATTTTTCTTACCAGGGTTTTGATAATCAAATACAGGCAGGATGTCTATTTTTCGGTCACCATTTGTTAACCAACCGACAAAAATTGGTCTGTCACCTACAATGGTTCCGTATTTTTCGCTGACAATAAAGCTCCAAACCACATCATCCGAATTGGTTTCAATCACACCAAACAGATTATCGGAATTTTCCAACACTTCTTGATAACCGCCAATATTAATCGATGTATTCCGACCGAAAAAAGTTAACCCTTCTCTATTGATTCCCTCATAGTTCATATTTCGGTTCAAATTGACCCAAGCGGTATCCCCTTTGTGAGAGATAAACTCATATGAAAGCTTTCTTTCAGATGATGCTGTCTCCAATGGACTGAACAATTTTGACCTGTACTTACTCTTAGTCCATCCTACTTTTACTTTAGTGACTTTAAAGGAATTATAATGATATCTGATCCTCCCTGTTCCTCCTTTCATCCCAACTTCAAATCTGTCTGCATTTTCATGAAGCTCGTCCGAAATAAACATTAGTTTCTGTGCTTGGGCTTCATTGGCATCAAAAAACAAAAACCCTAACAAAAAGCTTGCGATAAATAATCTGTTCATTGGTTTCATGGATCTCATGGCTTTAGATTTAGGATTGAATTCGAGCATTTTTCTACTGGAATAAATTTAGCGATAAAACCAAGTTACTTCCATCAATCAAACACTCAGGATTTTGCAATCAATACCATTACTTCAATTAATTTTTTGAAAAAATACTAAAATCAATTTCTAATCCCTTCAGCAAAAAAATTTTTGCCCCAAAGTGTCCTGTGTATAAGATTAAAATGATACTTGATCCCATTTTCCGAATAAGTATTGACGGTAAGGTTATTTTTGATGCCTAGAAACTTCCATAGATTGTCTATCCTGGGGAGTTCCATTTGGGTTTATTTTGGATTGTTGATCAACTTATAATAGTCATTAATGGTTATTCGGAGCGCATCTTTATCATTCTCTTCATCCAAGATGGTAATGTATTTGTCTTCGTCCCATAACTCAAATTTGGCGTTTTCAGTCAATAATGGATAGAATTCTTCTACAAATGCGAGGTGTTTATATTTATCTCCTCCTACAAAAACCAATTCGCCATTTATATTTTCTTGATCCGGATTCGACCATCTGATTTTTAAAGGCAAATCTTCAGAGGTAGATTCCACAAATATATACGCCTCATTTTTGACCCTGTTTAGAATTATAGACAATCCTAGCGTCATACTATCTTCCGTTTTAGCCCTTTTTCCAAGCCGGTAGATTGTCATTTTTGCATCTCTTCTAACCTCAACATCATAGTAAGCTGCCCTGATATTTTTGAAATACAACCTCTCAGCATCCCCCATGCTCATCGGACTATCCTC
>NZ_JBGTCA010000050.1:0-2963 GCF_041749095.1 Aquiflexum sp.
AATTTCAAGTCCTTTATTATCCACACAATAATTCAGACTGTCGACAATCTCAAGTTTGTATTCTTTCCTTGTGAAAACATCTATCCAATCGATGACAGTGAATGTCAAAAATTGCACACCATTTTGATCGCTTATTTGAAAAGGTTTCAGCATAAAAAGTTATGGTTGAAGCTTGTATGGAATTTAAGCCAAAAAATTCAATTTTTCAACTTGGAGATTATTTGAATTGAGCCAGAGTCTCAACACTCAGGAATCCGAAGCTACAAGCTTCGGATAACGGTTGTCCAAAGGCTGTGTCTTTGGACTTCATGTTGGGATTCCTTTTTATTCTAAACGTAAATTTTTAACTTTTTAAACTCCATTGTTAAATCAGTCAAGGATTTTTCCACTCCCATTCTTTCCAATGATGAAGCTCCTACAAATCCATGGGCTTTGGTTTTTTCAAGGATAATATTGACATCTTGTGGAGTATTTATAGGTCCCCCATGGGTAAGGAAAAAAATCCCTGGATTTATTCTTTTAACCGCAGCAATTATATTTTTGGTTATTTCTATTGCATCTTCCATTGTACAGGCGGCGCCCGTCACACCAATTGAGCCCCCTACAGTTGTACCTACATGGACTATAATTGCATCTGCTCCAGCTTCTGCCATCTGTATGGCTTCTTCCGGTGTTGCCACATAAACAATTGAAAATAAATCCATTTTATTTGCAATCCTGATCATTTCGACCTCTTTATCAAAACCCATCCCTGTTTCTTCCAAAACTTGCCTAAACTGTCCATCCACGATGCAATGCGTAGGAAAATTGTTGATTCCGGAAAACCCCATTTCTTTAACTTTCAATAAATGGTGCCATATCCTTCTTCTGGGATCCGAACCATGGACACCACAAATCACCGGGATATCTTCAACGATAGGAAGTACTTCAAACTCACCTATCTCCATGGCAACAGCATTTGCATCACCATAGGCCATTAATCCAGCAGTTGAACCATGTCCAGACATTCTAAACCTCCCGGAGTTATATATAATGATAAGATCTGCGCCTCCTTTTTCAATAAATTTTGCACTGATACCGGTTCCGGCTCCTGCTGCGATAATTGCTTTTTTCTGATCGATCACTTTTTGTAATCTGTCCTTAACTTCCTGCCTAGTGTAGGGATTTCCCCTACCTGTCCATGGATTTGCCATATTTTTTTGATTTTTTTTTTAGATGAATTCTTATTTAATCCCCAAAGGATTTCAATTATGTTCTTTGATTCTGTATTTCCATACTTTCCAACAAAACTTGGACTGCGGATTCGGAAAAAAATTTTTCGTTGATATTGCCATCAATCTCCACAATATTTACATGCTGCTTCAGATGCTGCTTTAAGGTGTCGAATAGAACCCTGTTGATCTCAGGATGATGGAAAATACCCCCGTCCGCATCAATTTGGGACAGGCCTTTTAGGGGTAGCAAAACAGTGGTTGGTACGGTAGATTGGTTTAACCTTTGTGCAATCATTTTTGCCAATTCCATATTTTCCTGCGCATCAGTTCTCATCAAGGTGACATCAGGCGCCCAGCTGTAAAGCTGTCGTTCCTTGTATTGCTCCGGAACGGTGTCAGGGTGGGCGAAATTGACCATGTCCAGACAACCAGGTACCACCACTTGGGGTATCCCCATTTCAACGGCAGCAGTGAGGCGCCCGGAACCAGCACTGCAGATGCCGCCGCATAGTTCATCGGCCAACTCCGTGGTAGTGATGTCCAGTATTCCAACAAAGCAATCTTCCCTGATCAGGGTTTCCATAGCATTGCCCCCCAGCCCGTTGGCATGGAATGCCATGACTTCATATCCTTTTGCTTCCAAAAGTTTTGTGCATTCGTCCACGCAGGCAGTAGTGTTGCCAAACATACTGATAGCTATAGTTCCTAAAGATTTTTCATCAATTTTCAAATTCACCTTTGCCATTCCGGAAACAGCAGCCGCGGCGTTCCGCATGATGAGACGGCTGATCCTGTTCAGGCCGGCTACATCAACCACTGAGGGCATCAACAGTATGTCCTTCATACCAACCTGACGGGTGACATCCTTGGATGCCAATGTGGAAATACAGAGTTTGGGAAAGCCAATGGGCAAAGGTTCCATCGCAGCTAGTGCTATATAAGTTCCACCGCCGCCTCCCATACCAATAACTGCTTTGATTTTTCCTTCGGTCAATAATCCGGAAATCAATTTTCCAGCACCTTTACCCATCACTTCAACTGCATGGCCCCTGTCTGCTTTTTTTCTTAAATCTTCAATAGATTCACCGGCTTCAGCTGCAACTAAATCTGATTCTAACTCAACAGGAAAAAGTGATGTGGATCCAAATATTCCCGTATTCATTGAAATCACACTTTCACCATGGGAAATAATACATTGCCGAAGAAAGTTGAAGTTTTCTTCTTTGGTGTCAAAGCACCCAATCATTAGGATAGACTTATTTTTTAGAGTCATAATCCTAAACAACTATATCAAAAACAATAACTTTTTCCAGTTTTGGAACAACCAGGAGTTTAACTTTGTCATGAATGGGATGAGGCAGATATTCATCTCTGGATTCTTCAGAATCAAAAGTCATGATAAATCCGTGAGTAAAATCTTCATTTAAACCCTCATTTCCATTATAAGGTCCATATTCCATACCTAATAAACCAGGGATTTCTCCCACCATTTTATTCATTGAAATAAAACATTCATCAATTTCCTCAATTGAAATATTTTTTTTGAATTTAAATACACCAAAATGTCTTACCATATCAATTAAATTTTATTTTAAAGTTCTTATAAACGCAAACAAATCAGCTATTTCCTCATCTGAAAGGTTATCAATTAAGCCTTTATTCATAAAGGAACGGCCCCCTAGGTAACCTTGACTTTTGATGTCTTCCGCATTAATGAAAATTTTATTCCCCCCCATGAACCCAATAGTA
>NZ_JBGTCA010000051.1:0-1582 GCF_041749095.1 Aquiflexum sp.
CAATAAGGCATTGGCAAACATAGAGGGTTATCATGGATCTATCGATGACCTGTCCATGAGTCTTTATAAGGGTGCATTTAAAATTGGAGCCCTAGTGATATATGAGGAAGCTTCAGAGGATCCCGAAACACCTTTTATCGTTATTCCTATTTTGGATTTCAGTCTGGACTGGCGGGCTCTTTTAAAGGGTAAAATTGTCTCTGAAATAGCTATGGATTCCCTTAAGGTCAATTTGACTGTGTTAAAGGAGGAGGAGAAAGAAAAAGAACCCAGACTTCATTTGGCCGAACCAATTCAGGAGTTCAATCCCATTCAGATCAACAATCTGAAGATCACCAACGCCAAGATATCTTATCTGGATCCCACTGTAGATCCTCAAGTCGATGTATATTTTGATAACTTTAACCTCCGGGGAGAGAACCTGAGTAATGTAGTGGATGAGGAAAAAATCCTTCCAGGTTTTATTCTTATAGATTCAAAGGCAATGGGAAAAGGCAGTATGGACATGGAAATGCATGTGAACATTTTGAAAGAAATCCCGGATTTCGATCTAAACCTGGCTTTTGAGGACATCGATTTGGTGAAGTTCAACAATTTTATAGAGGCCTATGCCAACCTGGAACTGGAAAGTGGAATGCTGAGTGTTTACAATGAGACAGTAGTGAATAATGGAGAAATCACAGGATATATTAAACCGGTGATCGAGGACTTTAAGGTCAATCTAAAAGCAGAGGATAGAAACCTTCCTGAAAAGGTCTATGACGCCGTAGTTAATTTAGTTGGCAAAATTTTAGAAAATCCAAAAGAAGAACAAATAGCCTCCCGGGTAGAACTTTCGGGACATGTGGAGAATATTGAAAATGATCCTTGGCAGGCAGTATTCAACTTATTGAGAAATGCTTTTATCGAAGCCTATTCCAAAGAAATCGAAAATGCCATTAATTTTGGTGGTGCTGGAGGTGAAAGTTAAACTAACCGCTTTTCTTCTATTTTTCCAAGTCCCATTAGGGACATCATATAGCTAGAAAAGATGATTAAACAATTAAACCAACTTTTTTACCGCCTACCAAGCCAAAAATCACTCTCCTTTCACATATTTCCTCCAATTATGCTGCTCTTTAAAGCCAAGGACTTCACGGATTTTTAGGTTTGAGAACAAGGCTTCATGTTCCTCCAATTCTCGGGTTAAAGGCACGCCAGGAAAAAACCGTTCCGCCAATTCCTTGCTGGGTATAATCGCTCCGTTGTGGTCATTTCCGGCATTAAAAACCTGATAACCAAGACCATCTTCTTGCAAACACAAATCCACAATCTGCCCCAAGTCTCGCGCATCAATATAGCAGAAGGCATTCCTGCGGCGTACTTCGGGGTTTTTAAAATAATTTGGAAACAGTTCAGCGTATTCGTGAGGCTCTATTACATTTCCGATCCGCAGGGCATAAATATCAAAACCTGACCTTCGTTGGAAACCACGGGCTGTTTTTTCATTGACCACCTTCGATATGCCATAGCTGTCCATGGGATCCACATCATAGTCCTCCTCCAAAGGTAAGGATTTGGGGTCGGTTGGGCCATCCGAAAA
>NZ_JBGTCA010000052.1:0-2716 GCF_041749095.1 Aquiflexum sp.
CCTGACCTTCATTTTGAGGGGCCAAATCCTTTTTTAATTGCTAAAGTGCCAGGATATCCAAACCCTTTAATTATAGTAGCCACTTCTACCCACCAATATACTCCAGGTTTTGCGGGAAAATTTGAAAGTAAGCTAATAGCTTACGAAGTCGGAAATACTGACGCGGATGATTATGTGTGGATGTCTACAGTTGAATATGGAGGAAATGTACCTGTTGGTTCCTTAGGTAAACAATATAAATCAGGTGCTGCGCCGGGTATTGCTGATTTTAATGGCGACGGGGTTCCGGAAATTTATATTTACAATGAAGTTTTTAATGCTGTTACGGGAGCAAAATTGTTTGACGGAGGAGCAGCTGGACAAGGTATTCTTTCCGCAAGTTTAGGTGGTGGGTCCATGCGGGGCGGTTCAATTGGTGTTTCCGTAGCTGCCGATGTCGTTCCAGGTGGAAATCTTGAATTAGTTGCAGGAAATTCTGTATATCAATTCGATGCTTCATGGAATGCAACTCGAATTGATGCAAAATTTAATGTAAATGGAAGAATTGCGCCGGATGGTTTTACCTCTATTGCAGATATCAATAAGGACGGTATTCTAGATATAATTGTTACTACCGAAAGAACTGATGATCCGGATTCCAGACTTGTTTACGTGTGGACTGTTGGTTCAGGCACTGGCCAGTTAATCGCATGGGAATCGATTCCAGATCCCGGAGCAGCTGATGACGATTTGATTAGAGCGACTAGTTTATCTTTTATTGGAGATATAGATGGAAACGGTAATCCTGAAATAGGAGTAGTTTCCCCGTTGAGACTTAATATGTTTAGGTATGATGGAACAATTAAGCTTAAATCAAAGTGGACAACTCCATTAGTTACAACTGATAGATCCGGTTATACCCTGATTACAATGTTTGATTTTAATCAGGATGGAATTCAGGAATTGGTTTATCGGGATGAAGAAAGTTTAAGGATTATTGATGGAAGAGGATTAGTACCAACTGTTAAAGCTGCTATACCTTTAAAAGCGGCAACGGCTGGTGAAGGTGCCATTGTAGCAGATATCGATGGAGATAACGAAGCGGAAATTTTAGTAACTGATCAGGAAGGAGTCCAATGTTGCAATAGTGGTTATGCGTTTACTCCAGATGCAAGATTAGTGGCATTTAAGTCCAATGGCTATCCCTGGGCACCGGCAAGGACTGTTTGGAATCAGTATGCATATTTTAGTTTTAATATAAATGAGGATTTATCAATCCCAACACCACAACTTAATCACGCAGGAACCCCAGGTGTTTTCTTTCCAAGGTTCGATCCTCGATCAGGATGCTTGGACGGAGTGGCTACACCCTTTAATAGTTTTCTTGTCCAAAGGACCCTTTATACAGAAGATGGTTGTTTTTCTTCCGGGATTCCAATCATGGATGCCAAGGTTGAACTGCTTTCCGCTAAATTTTTGTGTTTGGATGCTGGTGGAAATAACCAGATTGAAGTTGAGCTGATGGTCTCCAATGAAGGCGATGGGGATTTACCAGCTGAGGTCAGAATAGAATTTTCCTTGGGAACTACTGTCATCGAAAATGTTCAGGTAGGAACTGTTATTCTGCCAGGTGGAAGTTTATCCAAAACAATATTGATCAATAGCGGAAAAGGAGACACCGCACCATTATCCGATTTATCTGCAATTATCAACCCTCCCGTAAAAGGAGTTTATGAATTTCCAGAGTGTAAATATGATGGACCGGTTACCATTCCCATTATTCCCCGGCCGGTCTTTGTGGTGAACAACCCCGCCCCGATTTGTGAAGGTGATGCCGGGGGGATTTTTATCGAGGTAACAAACAGTACAGACGGTTCGGTTGATGATGCTGTTGTCAAATGGTATAAGGATGCTCCAAATGGCACCCTGATTACCAACGGATTAAACGATAACGGCACGGTTTATACCATTGATGCAGATTTCAGCCTGCAGATTGACAACCTGCCCGCTGCTCTGGCTCCCTATCAGTTTTATTTGGTTGACGAATGTTCCAATGCTCCTGCCAAAGAGGTTTTGGTCATCGTTGATCCAAGTCCAACCATTGGTTTTGAGGTAGAAGATGTGAAATGTTTTGGTGGTGACACGGGTTTCATAACCACTATCACTGGCGACCAGTCCTATATTTCGTATAGCCTGGACGGTGGATCTAATTTTATCACTAGCGGGGAGCTATTGGCAAAAACTTTTTCAGCAGGTACTTACAATGTGACCGTCAAGGCATCATTAAACCCCCCGGCAGCCTGTATTGCAGACTTTCAGTTTACCATAGATGAACCTGAACTTATTGAATTCTCAAATCCTGGCCATACAGAACCCTTGTGTGAGCCAACCACCGGATCAATTTCCTGGAATATCCAGGGTGGCAATCCAAGTGCAACCTTTCCTTTTTATACGTATACGCTTTCCAAAAATGGGACGCCTCTCACCGGTTTTGTGGCAGAAGAAATAAATGGCGAAAACATAATCAATGGATTGGATGGCGGGGATTATGTGCTGACAGCCACTGATTTAAAGGGCTGTGTCATTTCCCAAAACTACATCTTAATATCCCAGGAAGATCCGGTTTTCAATATTCAGGATGCAGCAGCCATCTGCTTCGGTGAAGATGCCGTTTTCGACGTGGACATGACAACGGCCGGGGTGGCGATTGCCGTTCCTGCTTACACCTGGGGGAAAG
>NZ_JBGTCA010000053.1:0-9349 GCF_041749095.1 Aquiflexum sp.
GCTACAATTTTGATCAACTCCTTTTGCGGAATACGGATGGAAGACTTTTTAAATACAAATATGATCGCAAGGATGACCGTAGCAATCATCGTCCTGTAAAATACGATCTCCAATGATGGAATACTGATCAGCAGACCTAAAATAGCCGTAAAACCCCAAATCAGTACAATAAAATGGAGCACCAGATAATCTTTGATTGTACTGCTATCCTGCATGTCAACGGGGGACAGTTTTGTACAAAAACAATCCTGTAATCGCAAAAACTATATTGGGCGTCCATACAGCAAGGATGGGATAGGTGGCCCCGGCCTCCGCAAAAGTCCTAGAAAGCAAAAACAGTATGATATAGACAAATGCCAACAAAAATCCTAATGCTATCTGAAAACCTGAGCCACCCCTTGTCTTTTTGGAGGACACGATCACACCTATAAATGTGAGGATAATCGCTGCAAACGGTGACATAAACCTCACATATTTTTCAATCTTATAATAATTGACATTGTCCGCACCCCTATCCTCCAATACTTGTATCTGACGTGTCAGATCAGGTAATTTCAAAGTTTCATGGTGATTGAGGGGCAGGTCAAAGTCATTTGGGGTAATCGACAATAAGGTGTCCAAAGATTCCCCAACTGTATATTCCTCTCCCGTATCATGTAGTACCCGCATCCTCCAGTTTTTTGCAGACCAAGAGTTGATGGCTGTATCCCAGACTATCCTATCTGCGGAAAGTTTGGCAAGCAATTTCCCCTCTCTGATCTGCTCCAAAGTAAAGTTATACCCTGTATTACCAGAAGTGTAATACCTCGAAATGTAAGCATAAAGATCCGGGGCAACTTTGACATGGATATTCTGCTGGGTATAAAACTTGTTCTCTTCCAGCCACCGTGATTTAAATTCAGTCACTCCTGCAGTCGCACCGGGAAGTACCCAGCCATTGAGCAAAAAACTGGCAGCACCTATCATGGACGCCGCAATAAAAAATGGAAACAACATCCTGACAAAGCTGGTCCCACTGCTCAAAATCGCAATGATTTCGGTCCTCCCTGCCATTTTGGAGGTAATGAAAATTACCGAGATGAAGACTGTGATCGGAGTCAGCAGGTTATTCAGGTAAAGGCCATAATTGCCAAGGTAAACCAGGATATATTTGGCCGGCACATTGTTACGGATAAAGGCATCATTCTTCTCGGTGAAATCCAAAACAAGGACAATCAGGATCAGCATCAACACCACAAAAAAGTAGGTCTTGAGAAAATCTTTGATAATGAGTTTGTCGAGAATCTTCATAGTTACAGTCTCCTGCTTACTTTTTCCACCATTTGGTTTTTCCAAGAGGCATATACACCCTCTTTAATCTTTTCCCTTGCCTGTCCCACTAGCCAAAGATAAAAGCTCAGATTATGGATACTGGCAATTTGGGAGGATAATATTTCTTTGCTGATGGTCAGGTGTCTGAGATAAGCTTTGGAATAAAATGTACTTACGTAAGAATTGATATGTGGGTCTATTGGACTGAAATCTTCTTTCCATTTTTCATTGCGTATATTGATGATCCCCTCAGATGTGAACAACATCCCATTACGGGCATTTCTTGTCGGCATCACACAGTCAAACATATCGACACCCAATGCAATTGCTTCAAGGATATTGGCAGGAGTTCCCACCCCCATCAGGTACCTGGGTTTGTCCTTGGGCAGAATATCGGTGACCATTTCGGTCATTTCGTACATCATCTCTGCAGGTTCTCCCACAGATAGTCCACCAATCGCATTTCCATCCCTTTCACAGGAAGCTACAAACTCCGCTGATTGTTTTCGCAGATCTTTGAACACACTTCCCTGTACTATAGGGAACAAGGTCTGTCGAAAACCATATTTACCTTCGGTAGTATCAAATCGATCTATACACCTCTGAAGCCAACGGTGGGTCAGTTCCATGGATTTCCTTGCATAGGAATAATCGCAGGGATAAGGAGGGCACTCATCAAAGGCCATAATGATATCAGCCCCGATTATTCTCTGAATATCCATGACCCTTTCAGGGCTGAAGATATGTTTGGAACCATCTATATGGGATTTGAATATCGCTCCTTCCTCGGTTAGCTTTCTGTTGTTGGCAAGAGAAAAAACCTGATACCCGCCTGAATCTGTCAAAACCGGTCTGTCCCAACCATTGAATTTGTGCAATCCTCCAACCTTTTCCATGACATCGAGACCAGGTCTGAGGTATAAATGATAGGTGTTTCCCAATATAATCTGCGCTTTGATATCCTCGGCCAGTTCACGCTGATGCACTGCTTTGACAGATCCTGCGGTACCAACAGGCATAAAAATAGGGGTTTGGATATCCCCATGATCTGTTTTTAAAACACCCGTCCTTGCTTTACTGCCCGGGTCGGTCGATTCAAGTGTAAAATTCATTCCGGTCTTTTTTCTCCACGGCCACTGAAATTCGCTTGGAGGTCACCTCCATTTTTTCAATCACAAAAATATAAGCTTATTCTTAAATGAATGCTCAATTTGATTTTATATTTGCCCAGCAATTCAAAGGTGATGATAATAGAAATTTTGTGGATCGTTTTTTTTATTGGTTTGGCAATTCAGTTGTTTTATATCTTGGTCCTATTTGGAAGGTTCGCTTTTTTCTACAAACAAAAACCCAACAGGGAGTCCACCGAAAAAGAAGGTGTGACCATTATCATTTCAGCCCACAATGAAAGAATCAATCTGAAAAAACTCATCCCGCTGATTTTTGAGCAGGATTACCCCAATTTTGATGTGATGGTCATCAATGACAGGTCTTTTGACGGGACTCAGAAAATCCTAGAAAAATTGATGGCCATTTATCCCCGTTTGAGGACAGTGACAGTAGATTACACACCTGCACACGTCACCTCCAAAAAATATGCTCTGACCCTTGGTATCAAAGTGGCCAAAAATGACGTCCTGTTATTGACCGACGCTGATTGTTGGCCTAGTACCCCAAAATGGATAGAATTAATGACCTCTCCGGTAAGACTTGAAAGCAAAACATTTGCGATAGGGTTTTCTCAATATGAAAACAGGGATGGATTTCTTAATAAGTGGATACAAATTGAAACTCTTTGGACTGCAATTCAATACATTTCTTTTGCACTCTGGAAATCTCCTTTTATGGGAGTTGGAAGAAACCTTTGTTACAGGAGGAGTTTTTTTATGGACAAAAAAGCATTCAAAGGACTTTGGCAGATCGAATCAGGTGACGACGATTTATTTGTCAACCTATATGCCAATGGAAACAATGCTGCGGTGGTGATAAATCCTGATAGTATCACTTATTCAGAACCTAAAACCACATGGAAATCTTATTTTACTCAGAAGAAAAGACATTTTCATGCCGGGAAATATTATAAAACAAGAAATAAACTCAAAATAGGATGGTATGCTTTCTCACACCTTTTGTTCTGGATTTCAGCAATTAGTTTGTTGATTTTATCGGGATTAAATCAAACTTGGGAACAATTCTTACTCATATTAGGTATAATTGTTGTAAGATCTGCATTGATCACCTCGGTGTTCCGGTCCGCAAGAAGAAAACTTGAAGGCAAAATCCAAGTATTCTGGTCCGGGTTTTTCGATGTGATATATATAGGGTACTTTTGGATTTTGGGTGCAATAGGATACCAATCAAAGAAAGTTAGATGGAAATAAACCAAAGAGGATTTTCAAGTAAGGCATTAGAGGATTTTGATCTCATTGACAAAGCCGTCATTGACAAAGATCAGCAGGCCTTTGCCATGTTGATGAAGCGCTACAAAAAAGCTGTCTATTTCATGATTCTCAAAATGATCAGGGATGCAGATGATGCAGAGGATCTGACTATGGAAGCTTTTGCCAAAGCATTCCGAAATCTTCACAAATTCAAAAAGGATTATACTTTCAGTACATGGCTTTTCAGGATTGCCACTAACAATACCATTGATTTTATCCGAAAGAAAAAATTGAAGACCATGAGTCTCAACACCACCATGAGTGATGATGGCGGAAATGCCGTTACTATAGATGTGGAAGATGATGACAACAATCCGCAGGATGAATATATCAGAACGCAAAGGATTGAAATGGTCAGGATTTTTGTGGACAAGCTTCCCGCCAAATACCGTAAATTGGTACAGCTCAGGTATTTTGATGAACTGTCTTACGAAGAAATCGCCCAAGAACTGGAAAAACCCCTAGGGACTGTCAAAGCGCAGTTGCATAGATCCCGGGAGCTTTTATATGAGATCGCACAAGGGAAAGAAAGGCATATTTAAAAAAAGTAAAAATTAATTTGCCACAAACATGGCTATTAATTTTGTCCTAGAGTTATTGAGTTTCAGGATATTGTTTTCCAATACAAAATCCAAAGTATCATTTACCCCAATTAGTCTGACAAGGCTATCCGACTTATTTATAGTTTCCAGGGTTCTGGGTCCATCATGTTGGACAAAGTTTCTATAACCTGGAATAAAATATGGTGAAGATAAGAATCTGATCCTGATTTGGTCACTTTCATTTATAATTGAATAGCTGGGAATTTGACCATTCATCTGGTATGTCAAATAATTACCAGTGTTCAAGTCAATTCTTTTGCCATCAGGCAAATTGAACGGGTAATTATCCAAAGATATTGAAGTAAACTTTAGAATTACATTATTTGACTCACAAGCTGGATGGGAATATATAGTACCATTGTCATCCACAAAACCCAACAATTTCCAATCTGTTTCAATTAAAGGCACTGACCCTGAACCAACTTGATAATTTACCGGACAACTCAAAATTTTCTCTAAACTTGCCAACACAAATGGATTTCCCACCAAATCGTGATTAGAATTTGATGACAATACATCTCCGGAAATTTTATACCACAATCTCCTTCCGGTGGTTCTTGAGGGCAACAAATCATTTAGGGAAATATAATGCTGTAAGTAAGCACTATGCCAACCCACACAGCTGACTACAGTCAATGTATCACAGATAAGGTTACGGTCTGTTACTGAAAGGTATTTATACTCGCCATGGGATTGTAATTCAAAAACAAATCCAAGACTGTCACCATTAACTTTTTCAATGTCCAAAAATGCTAACTCATCATAAATTTGACCTATAACCCTCCTATTTCCAAGTGAATCATCTTCATTGCAACCCAATAAAAAAGCCATAAGTAAAAAAATCCCAAGATGTTTCATAATACTTTGAATTTATATAGTAAAGTTACTTAAATTCAAAATGTTATTGCTATTATCCAATCATATATTTTTAAGCAAAACTCAATGATAATTAATTCGATTTTATTGAATTCTAAGTTGTCAATATGTGTATTTCCAATTTGAAAACAACTTGAAATATCTCGGTTTTTCACAAAAAAAGTTTTTTGTCCTTAATATAATCCTCCACAGTTTCTGGAAGAAGATATTTGACAGAATTTCCGCCTTTGATTGCCTGTCTGATAAAGGTCGCCGAAATATCCATCAACGGGGCTTCTACAAACCGGACATTGGGATGGTCAATTTTATTGAGCTCTCCCGGTCTTGGATAGACGTACAGTCCGTATTGTTCCAAAATTACCTCGTGGTTTTTCCATTTGTGAAAATGGGTCAGGTTATCACCACCGATGATCAATTTGAAATCATGTTGGGGATGTGTGTCGGTAAGGTAAGTAAGCGTATCGATGGTGTAGCTTGGCCTGGGCATGTGGAATTCCACATCAGAGGCCCTAAAATAAAAATGATCGGCTATGGCGAGCTCTACCATATTTAGCCGATCAAACTCATGTATCAGAGATTTTTGTTTCTTCAACGGATTCTGCGGACTGACTACAAACCAGATTTCATCCAGGTCTGTCCTGTCCTGCATCACATTGGCAATAATCAAATGGCCTATGTGAACTGGATTAAAAGATCCGAAAAACAATCCTATTTTCAAAACTTACAGTTGATTATTTGGAGATAAAATCACCTACGAGATTTTCTGCCTCTGCAAATGATTTATTGATATCATCATTCAAGATGGTCACATCAAATTTATCTTCAAAGGTGGCTTCAAATTTGGCTTTAAACAACCTTCTTGAAAGACTTTCATCTGATTCTGTGCCCCTATCTCTCAGCCTTTCGTGTAACACTTCCAAAGAAGGAACTTTCACATAGATGGCCAAAGCCCGGTCTCCAAAGTATTTTTTCAGGTTGATCCCCCCTTTGACATCCACATCAAAAATCACATGCCTGCCACTGTCCCAAAGTCTTTGGATTTCCTCTTTGAGGGTACCATAAAAATTTCCTTCATACACCTCTTCCCATTCAATAAATTCATTCCGGTCTATTTTTGATTTGAATTCTTCCGGTGTCAAAAAATAATAATCTTTGCCGTGTTGTTCTGTCCTTCCTCTTTTATCCCTGGTGGAAGCAGATATTGAAAAGCCGATATTGGGGAATTTGCCGAGGAGATGTCTGACGATGGTGGTTTTGCCCGAACCTGAGGGTGCCGAAAAAATTATTGCTTTGCCTGATGTCATTAAACCTTATTTGATATCCTGGATTTTTTCGCGGATACTGGCTACCAATTCACTTGGAACAGCATGCTTGGTGCATTTGGTACGAAGTACCTCTTTGATGGCTTTTTCCAAGTGGTAATGTTCAAAACAAGGCTGGCACTTGGCCAATTTTTGATTCAGTATTTCCTGGGATTCAGGAATATTATCTCCATCCAATATACTCTCCAAAAGCTTGAAGCATTTGCTGACGTCGGAACAAGACAATTTCCTTTCTCCTTCTGATTCTAAATTTTTGTTCATGATAATCTAATTGGTAATAACCTTGTTATACTTTCCAATGTTAATTTTATATAATTTAGTTCCTTTCCGACAAAAAAAGAGGTTGTTATTCCTCTTCATCGGTTTTGTATCCCATGTTCTGGGCATAGGAACGCAGCTTGTCTTTCAATAAGTTCCTGGCCCTGTGCAATCTTGACCTGACCGTACCGATTGGGATATCCAGAATCTTGGCCATTTCTTCATAGGTGAATCCTTCCAAATCACACAAGATGATCACAGTCCTAAAGTCAACAGCCAAACTGTTCAACGCATTGGATATCTCGTCCCCGAGCATATCCTTTACGGCGTCCACTCTTAAGTCAGTGGTGATACCGTAGTCAACATCATCAGAGTTGTAATAAGTTTCAACCTCCTGATAATCAATCTTGGCAGGTTGCTTACTCTTCTTCCTATAATCGTTGATAAAGGAATTTTTAAGAATCCTGAACAACCAAGCTTTCGCATTGGTGCCCTGTTCAAAAGAATTGATAAAACGGTAGGCTTTGAGATAGGTATCCTGCACAAGGTCTTTGGCATCGTCCTCATCAAAGGTCAATCTGTAACCAAAATTGTACATGGAATCTATGTGGGGCATAAATTCCTGATCGAAAATGGTGCTCTTTTCCTTATCGGAATATTTTTTTCGCTGTACTTCAGACATAAGTTTCAAAAGTAATCAATGGGTGAATTTATCACTAATTTTTTTGAATAAAGTCGGGGCTTTTGATTTATTTTGGCAATTCTGCCAGCAGGCAGATTTAACTTGCCCCAGAATTTCCTGATTTTAAAAATGGTTATTTTCAAATTGATATCAATCCTTCCGCAGTGGGTGCTCTATATTTTTTCGGACATATTGTTCCTCATCGGGTATTATGTGGTAGGTTATAGAAAAAAAGTGATTTTGGGAAACCTGCAGTATGCATTTCCTGAAAAAACGGAAAGCGAACGCAGGGAAATAGCCCGTCAGTTTTTCAGGAACCTGACAGATTCTTTTGCCGAAATCATCAAAATGTACAGGATATCAAAAGAAGATCTGGACAAAAGAGTCAAAATTGAAAACAAAGAAATTGTCTTGGATGCAATTAAAAAAGGTCAGGTCATCATTGGACTGACAGGTCATTTTTTCAATTGGGAAATGCATCTTCTCCAAATGATGGCCAATGTTTCTAATAAATGTGATGTCGTATATCTGAAGGTGAACAATCCGTTTTTCGAAAAACTGATGCTTGCCATTAGGACAAGATTCGGTGGCGGACTGATTGAGAGATCAGGTTTTCAAAGGGATTATCTCAGAAAAAGAGATCAGCCCAGGTTAATCGTACTGGCCGCCGACCAAAGACCTTCTCATGGTGAAATCAGGTATTGGGCATCTTTTATGAACAGAGAGACAGCTTTTTTTGAAGGGGCAGAAAAACTGGCTAAGCGGTTTAATCACCCCGTCATGTATTCCCATGTTCACAAACCAAAAAGAGGACATTATACCTTTACCTATGAAATGGTAAGTATTCCACCCTATGAAAAGGAAAAGGAACATAGCATCACCGATGCTTACATAGCCCTAACAGAAAAAAACATCAGGGAACAACCTTCGCTTTATCTTTGGAGCCATAAGAGGTGGAAGGACAGTCGATGATGGAATGCTGATGATGCGGATTGTTGTTGATTTTCATCTGCGATCATCTGTTGAATCTGTGTCATCAGCGTTCTATTTTCTGCCAAATCCGCGTCATCAGCGTTCTATTAAAGCCAAAAAATCCATTAACTTTGAAGATTGTAGAATGGAAAGATTAACAATGGATTACCTCAAAGGACTGAACCCCCCACAAAGAGAAGCTGTAGAACATACTGATGGACCCCTGATGATCATCGCAGGTGCAGGTTCGGGCAAAACGAGAGTTTTGACTTACAGGATTGCACATCTTATCCATGGCAAAGGTGTGGATCCTTTCAATATCCTTTCCCTCACCTTTACCAACAAGGCTGCGGCTGAAATGAAGAACAGGATCGAGAAACTGATCGGTTTGGAAGCAAGGAATACCTGGATGGGAACTTTCCATTCCACTTTTGCCAAAATCCTTCGGGTAGAATCGGGAAAAATAGGCTATCCATCCAATTTCTCCATTTACGATACCGATGACAGCAAATCTCTGATCAGGAGTATTGTCAAGGAAATGAAAATTGACGATAAAGTCTATAAACCAAATACGGTACTTTCAAGGATTTCAGGGGCAAAAAACAGGTTGATCTCTTGGGAAACTTACCTCAATGACCCCTTCATCAAAGCTGACGATGAAGCAGCCATGAAACCCAGAATGGGGGAGATTTATAAGATTTACCAGAAAAGACTTTTCAAATCCGGGGCAATGGACTTTGATGACCTGCTCTTCAATACCAATGTGCTTTTCAGAGACCATGCGGATGTACTGAACAAATACCAACAGCGCTTCAAATATGTCATGGTGGACGAGTTTCAGGACACCAATGTCTCCCAATACCTTATCACCAAAAAACTGGCCGC
>NZ_JBGTCA010000054.1:0-5000 GCF_041749095.1 Aquiflexum sp.
AAAACATTCCCCAAAAAGCATCTTTTATCCTTACTCACCATGACCAAGAATGGCGGAAATGGAGAGGTGGAATATTGAACGGTTGGGTTGAAGATTTGGGTGCTATCCTTAAGAAAGAGCAACCTGAAGCCAAATTGGGTATTTTCTACTGTTCATGGTTTCCCGCCGATTACGATTCTGCTTTGTACCGTAATCTTGGAATTGATCCGGTGGCATTTGCAGAAAGGGCAGATGTGTTGTCCCCCATGCTTTTTCATCATATGAAAGGAAGACCCACAACTTGGGTGGGAGAATATATTGAATGGCTTGGAGAAATGACCCAAACCGAAAAGACCAATAATACTTTAATATGGCCAATAGTTCAGGCACACAATAATCCCGGAATTGTAAGCCCTGAAGAATTCAAACAGGTAATGATGGAAGGCTCCAAAAAACCCTCATCCGGTATCATGATGTTTTCAGATCAATCTTTGGTCAGTGAACCGGAAAAAATAGAGGTAATGAAGGAGTTGTACTCGGAAGGAGAAAAAAGGAAATAATGAAAATATTATTATTGGGACAATGATGGAAAAAACTTCGTCTTCATACATATAGAGAAAAAGTATCAAATCATGAAATTCCTGACTTTTGTTTTCTTACTTTCAATTTTTATTCCAACTAAATTAATGTCTCAGGACAAATCAGTCGCGACCTTTGAGGTCTTTTTTTGACCTCGAAGGTCTTGTCCTATATTTATTACCACATAGCCACTTAGGGCACATAGTTTTTTTAGCCGATAGGTTTCGATTTCAAAAAAGAAAAGATATTGTCGTACTATGTAAACTTCATGAACTATGTGGTAATCATCTTTTTTCAAAGAAATTTCCCTCAAGACATAGTCTAATAGAAAATCTTAACGGTCTTAAGGGTAAAACCTTCGAGGTCCTGTCTTCGCGGTTGGGAAGACCTCAAAGGTTTTTTAGTGCCCCCAATCAAATCCATCCATATCTTCCAAACAGGCTTTCAATAATAAAATGCTGTTTGAAATATCTGATTTGTCGGCCATTTCTATCACTTGATGCAAATGCCTGGTCGGAATGGAAATCGCTCCGGCAATGGCGCCTTGTTTGCCCATTCGCTGTACACCTGCAGTATCCGTGCCCCCTGCTGTCAGAATTTCCGGTTGCCAGGCTATATTATGTTTCTCGGCTGTTTGTTTCATAAATGCCACCATTCTGTAATCACAGATGGTGGAGGCATCCATGATTTTGATGGCTGTGCCTTTGCCCAATTCGGTCACCCTTTCATGTGGTTGTGCCCCGGGCACATCAAATGCAATGGTGGTATCCAATCCAATTCCAAAGTCAGGGTTGATTCCATGGGCAGCCACATTGGCACCGCGGATTCCGACTTCTTCCTGTACTGTAAATGCGGCATACACATCATAAGCCGGATTTTCAAGTATTCTAAGCGCTTCTATCAGGATAAAAACCGCTACCCGGTTGTCTATGGATTTGCAGTTGACACAATTGCCCATTTCAATCAGTTCACGATCCCGGGTGATTGGATCGCCGATTTTGATGTATTTTTCTACTTCGTCTTTGGACATTCCCAGATCAATAAAAAAATCTGTAATCTCAGGAAGCTTTTTCTTTTCTTCGGCTGTCATCACATGGATAGGCTTACTTCCCATCACACCGATCAGATCTTTCTGCCCATGAACAATTACCCTTTGTGCTGTGAGTGTTTTCGGATCGAAACCTCCAAGGGTATGAAACCGAACAAAGCCCTTATCATCTATATGAGTGACAATAAAACCAATTTCATCCATGTGGGCAGCAACCATTACTCTTTTGCCCTCAGGATTATTTTTAGATTTTTTTAGGGCAATGACATTTCCCAAATTGTCTGTCTTCACCTCGTCAGCAAGTGGTGTTACCAATTCGATAACCAGATCCCTGATTCTTTTCTCAAATCCAGGCGCTCCGGCTATTTCACAAATCTTTTTAAGAAGTATTGTATTAAATTCCATATTACTTATTTATTCAAAGGACTTTCATTAGAGGATTTTATTTCCTGATCAAGTTAAAAGAAAACCTACAAACACTAGATTGATTGTGACCACAGGATTTAGAAATCAGGAGGAGACGAGTCGCTTGATGGGATCAAAAACCTGAATTAATGTACTAAGTACGAAGTACAAAGTACCAAGTATGATGCCCCAAAGAATAAGCTTGTATTGGGTACTTGGTACATGGTACAACTTGTCCGCCGTGGCGGATAGTAATTTGTACTTAATAGGCCCTCACCACCTTCCCTTCCATATAATTGGCAAAAGCCCTATTGACCACTCTCATACCACCGGTTGTCGGGAAGTTACCGGTAAAGTACCAATCGCCTTGATGGTCGGGAATGCATTTGTTGAGATTTTCCACAGTCTGGTAGATGATCTTCACTTCTGCATTGATTTCTTTGGAAGTAATGATTTCAGCGATTTTATCCGATATCTCCTGATCGGTAAAAGGATCATAAATATTCTTGACATAATTCTCTGTAAATACCTGTTTGGACATACAATTGTCATATGTTTCTTCGAGCAGATTACTCATTCCCCTATCCTGAAGCAATTTAATTGCAGCCCTAAAGGCAATAAAATCCTTCAATTTGGACATGTCTATACCATAACAGTCAGGAAACCTGATCTGCGGGGCCGAGGACACAATGATGATCCTTTTTGGATTCAATTTATCCAAAGTTGTGAGAATACTCTTTTCCAAAGTAGTACCACGGACAATACTGTCATCAATGACTACCAAAGTATCAATCCCGGCTCTTATTACTTCATATGTAGTATCATAAACATTGGCTACCATGGCATCCCTGTCAGAGTCATTGGTGATGAAAGTTCTCAGTTTGACATCTTTACTGACCAATTTTTCGACTCTGGGCCTGAAATTCAAAAGCTCCTCCAAATCTTCTAAATGAGGTTTTCCTTCCAAAAGCACTTCTCTTCTTTTGGCACTGAGGTAATCCTCCAAGCCCTCTATCATCCCCAAAAATGCTGTTTCGGCGGTATTTGGAATATAAGAAAATACGGTATTTTTCAAATCGAAATCTATGGCCTGAAGTACCTGTGGAATCAATGCTTTGCCCAGCAGTTTTCTTTCTCTATATATATCCGGATCAGTTCCCCTTGAAAAATATATCCGCTCAAAACTGCATGATTTCTTTTCCCTTGCAGGCATGATCTCATGTTCGGCATAGGAGCCGTCCTTGTTGATGACCAATGCATGGCCAGGTTGAATTTCTTTGATCTCCTTGTAATCTATGTTGAACGCAGATTTGATAGCAGGTTTTTCGGATGCAACCACTACAATTTCATCATCCGCATAGTAATATGCAGGCCGGATGCCTGTCGGATCCCTGACCACAAAACTGGAACCGTTACCGATCAATCCTGCCATGACATAACCGCCATCAAAATCCCTGCAGGATCTTCTTAGGATCCTTGCGACATCCAGTTCGTCTTCAATTAATGCTGTGATCTGTTCATTTGAGTATTTAAGCTTGTATTTATCAAAAATGCGCTGGTTTTCCTCATCCAAAAAATGCCCTATTTTTTCCATTACCGTGACCGTATCGGTCTTTTCTTTGGGATGTTGTCCAAGTTCAACCAACCTGTTGAAAAGCTCCTCGACATTGGTCATGTTGAAATTTCCTGCCATGACCAGGTTCCTGCTTCGCCAGTTGTTCTGTTTAAGAAATGGATGGCAGGTTTCTATGCTGTTTTCTCCATGGGTTCCATACCTAAGATGTCCCAACCACACTTCCCCTGAAAAAGCAATGTTTTCCTTCAGCCATTCCGCATCATACAACCCCTTTTCGCCACCCTGCTTTTTTGCCTTTTTATATTTCTTGTGGATTTTGTCAAAAATATAATTGACCGCCTGAGGCTCAATTGACCTGTATCTACTGACATACCGTGTTCCGGGCTTGGTATTGATTTTAATATTGGCCACTCCTGCACCATCCTGTCCACGATTGATCTGTTTTTGCATCAGAACATACAATCTATTTGGGCCATAAAGGGGAGATCCGTATTTATCGATATAGTATTGAGGCTCTTTTCTTAGCCTTAGCATTGCAATACCACATTCATGTTTGATTTGGTCACTCATCGGGTCAGTACAGGTTTAATTAAGCTCACAAAGTTAGCTCTTTTTTAGAAGTTAACAGGAGTAAAAAAAGTTCGGATTATAAATTATTTTATAGATTATCCATACGCACTCTACTCTTTGTAAGCCCAGCTATTTCTTGAAGTTGGTTTGAAGTAAAATCAGAATAAAAATGGTTCAATTTAAACTTGGGTATTTCAACATCAATCGCTTTCCAACAATATATACTCATCACATTTTTTCACATCCTTAGAATTGGGTAATAATGGGGATATTATACCCATATGTAGAAATTTTCCACATATTTAAAATATAAAATCTTTGATTAAAGGCATATTTGGGCACTTTTGAATCTGGTATTGAATATGCAAAAGGCTATAATACCAAAAATTAAAAACCAATTATTTTAAACTAAATCAATTAAAAAATGAAAACTAAGATCATGATCCCCGCAATGTTTGCCTGTGCTTTGGCTTTCTCGCCATTCGTTGCAAACAGTACTGTCAGCAATTTCAACAACTCTGAAATGGTGGAAGATGAAAAAACACAATTGGATATTCAGGAACTTCCCGAAGTATTGAAAAATGCCATCGCCATCGATGAAACAGCAGCAGTGTTGACTATCAATGAAGCTTGGCATATCAAAAAAGATGACGGGACTGTATATTACAAAGTTAAATTCGACCATAACGGTGAAGAGCTTGTCAGGAAATATGATTCTGAAGGCAACATCATCAAAGATGACCAAATATAATCTTTGTCCCTAGTGATTGCATTAAAGCATCGGATTCTTTTCCGGTGCTTTATTTTTTTCTACTTTAGTTAAAATTTTTATTCTCGCATGCG
>NZ_JBGTCA010000055.1:0-24881 GCF_041749095.1 Aquiflexum sp.
TTCCTGCTGCGGCTGTTGGTGCCAATGGCACTCCAGTTAAAGATGGAGATGCTAAATTTGCCTTTAAATTCAAAGCCGTCTGTGTCGCTGTTGAAACTGGCTTGTTTAGATCAGTTGTGTTGTCCACATTACCCAATCCAACCATTGTTTTTGTTATCCCAGAAACTGTACCTGTGAAGGTTTTATTTCCTGCTATGGTTTGGGCAGTTGTCAAATCCACAAAGTTGGAAGAGGAGGCCGCAGCCGTTACAAAGGCAGTAGTTGCAATTTGAGTAGTGTTAGTACCCACTGTTGCTGTTGGTGCTGAAGGTGTTCCTGTTAAGGTTGGAGATGCTAAATTTGCCTTTAAATTCAAAGCCGTCTGTGTCGCTGTTGAAACTGGCTTGTTTAGATCAGTTGTGTTGTCCACATTACCCAATCCAACCATTACTTTATCAATCCCTGAAACTATACCTGTGAAGGTTTTATTTCCTGCTATGGTTTGGACAGTTGTCAAATCCACAAAGTTGGAAGACGAGGCCGCTGCCGTTACAAAAGCAGTGGTAGCCAGTTGAGTAGTACTTGTACCCACTGTTGCTGTTGGAGCTGTAGGTACGCCTGTCAAGGCAGGGGATGCGGACAAAACCACATTTCCGGTTCCCGTTTCATCTGTTAAAGCTGCTGCTAAATTAGCAGAAGAAGGTGTTGCTAAAAATGCAGCAACATTAGTTCCCAAACCACTAACTCCAGAAGCAATTGGCAATCCGGTAGCATTGGTTAAAGTTCCTGATGCTGGAGTTCCTAAAACTGGCGCAGTCAATACCGGTGCTGTTAAGGTTTTATTTGTTAAGGTTTCCGCACCGGCCAATGTTGCCAATGTTCCTGTTGTTGGCAAGGTCACATTTGTAGCAGCAGTTGCCGTTAATGTTTGAGAAAACGCACCTGCTGTTGCTAATGTACTGTTGTTGGCCAATGTCAGGGTAGCCGCAGTTGCAGGCGCAGTCAATGTTATTTTATTAATACTTGTTGCACTTGCAACTCCCAAGACCGGTGTCACCAAGGTTGGTGCGGTGTCCATTACAAATCTGGATCCTGTTCCTGTTTGGGAAGCTACAGAAGTGGTATTTCCTACACTTGTGATGGGTCCGGTTAAATTAGCGTTAGTTGCATTTGCATTTGCTACAAAAGCAGTAGTAGCCAGTTGAGTAGTACTTGTACCAGCAGTAGCTGTTGGCGCAACCGGTGTACCTGTTAAAGTAGGCGAATCAGATAGAACCACATTTCCTGTTCCTGTTATTGGATTGGATACCAGTCCTTTTGAACCATCTGTAAATACCGGTAAAGATACATTCAAAGAAGAAAGTACCGGCTGTGCTGTTAAGGTGGTTACTCCTGTCACATTCAATGTTCCTCCAACAGCTGTATTTCCTGTTACTGTTGCACTGTTAAGGGTTGCTGCTCCACTTGTTTGAAGTGTTGAAAGTGATGTTGCACCTGTTACTCCCAAAGTTCCTCCAACAGTGGCATTACCTGTTACTGTTGAAGTTCCCGTTGAAATATTTCCCGTGTTGGTAATCCCGGCTGTTGTCGTTGCTCCCGTTACTCCAAAAGTTCCACCTACTGTAGCATTGCCGGAGGTAGTCAGGTTTTGGGCACCGAAATCAGGGGCTATTTTTGTACCTGCTATTGCGGCCGTTGGGCTCACGTCAGCATTTATGATTGTTCCGTCCAGAATCTTTGCCGTGGTCACTGCACCATCTGCCAGATCTGCGGTCACAATGGTTCCATCAGCGATCATCGAGCTTACCACTCTGCTCGCCCCAATAGTGCTCACTCCTGTATTGCTAAGAGTAACATCTCCGGTTATAGTTACCTCGGTAGCTTCATTTGTTGCATTTCCAAGATAAACTTTTCCATTAGCAAGCGTATTGATAGCTGTTAGTCCCGCATCCACAAAAGCAGTGGTCGCTATCTGTGTTGAACTGGTGCCCGCAAGAGCTGTAGGGGCTGTAGGTACGCCCGTTAAGTCAGGGGATGCGGACAAAACCACATTTCCTGTTCCTGTTATTGGATTGGATACCAAGCCTTTTGAACCATCTGTAAATACCGGTAAAGATGCATTCAATGAAGAAAGTACCGGCTGTGCTGTTAAGGTGGTTACTCCTGTCACATTCAATGTTCCTCCAACAGCCGTATTTCCTGTTACTGTTGCACTGTTAAGGGTTGCCGCTCCACTTGTTTGAAGTGTTGAAAGTGTGGTTGCTCCTGTTACATTCATGGTTCCTCCAACAGTGGCATTACCTGCTACTGTTGACGTTCCCGTTGAAATATTTCCCGTATTGGTAATCCCGGCTGTTGTTGTTGCTCCTGTTACTCCCAAAGTTCCACCTACTGTGGCATTGCCGGTGGTGGTCAGGTTTTGGGCACCGAAATCAGGGGCTATTTTTGTACCTGCGATTGCGGCCGTTGGGCTCACATCAGCATTTATGATTGTTCCGTCCAGGATCTTTGCCGTGGTCACTGCACCGTCTGCCAGGTCTGCCGTCACGATGGTTCCGTCAGTGATCATTGAGCTTAATACTTTACTTGCCCCGATTGTGCTCACCCCTGAATTGCTAAGGGTAACATCACCTGTTATGGTTACTTCTGTAGCTTCATTTGCTGCGTTTCCAAGATATACTTTACCATCAGCAAGTGTATTGATAGCGGATAATCCTGCATCTACAAAAGCTGTGGTCGCTATCTGTGTTGAGTTGGTTCCAGCCAAAGCTGTAGGCGCAGTCGGTGCTCCCGTCAAGGCAGGGGATGCGGATAAAACTACATTTCCTGTTCCTGTTATCGGGTTGGATACCAATTTATTGAACGCATCAGTAAATACTGCGGAATTAGGTGTTAATGGAGTAATTGTTGGAGAAGAGTTTTGAAAAACTGAATTTCCTCCAAAATTCGCATTCCCCAATAAATTTGTATTGCCCGTTACTCCTAAATTTCCAGATAAATTAGTATTCCCTGTTACTGCTAAATTATTCCCAGCGTTAATATTGCCCTGCGTTGTAATATTACCTTGTGATGAAATATATCCACCAACATTTAGATTTTCACCAACTCCAACACCCCCTGTTACCACTACCGCTCCGGTATCTTTATTGTTGGATGAGGTATTATTTAATGATGTGGTTATTCCTGTTACTCTCAATGTTCCTCCAACAGTGGCATTACCGGTCACTGTTGAAGTTCCCGTTGAAATGTCTCCCGTGTTGGTAATCCCGGCTGTTGTTGTTGCTCCTGTTACGGTCAGGGTATTGTTCACAGTCGTTGCACCGTTCAGGCTTGTTGCTCCCGTTACTCCCAAAGTCCCCCCTACCGTGGCATTGCCGGTAGTGGTCAGGTTTTGGGCACCGAAATCAGGGGCTATTTTTGTTCCTGCGATTGCGGCAGTCGCACTCACGTCGGCATTTATGATTGTTCCATCCAAAATCTTTGCCGTGGTCACCGAGCCGTCTGCCAGGTCTG
Source organism: Aquiflexum sp. (assembly GCF_041749095.1). GTDB lineage: Bacteria > Bacteroidota > Bacteroidia > Cytophagales > Cyclobacteriaceae > Aquiflexum. The sequence continues at coordinate 3,493 of NZ_JBGTCA010000055.1, forward strand.
CAGTCACGATGGTTCCGTCAGCGATCATTGAGCTTAATACTTTACTTGCCCCGATTGTGCTCACCCCTGAATTGCTAAGGGAAACATCACCTGTTATGGTTACTTCTGTAGCTTCATTTGCTGCGTTTCCAAGATATACTTTCCCATCAGCAAGCGTATTGATAGCTGTCAGTCCCGCATCCACAAAAGCAGTGGTCGCTATCTGGGTTGTGTTGGTACCTGCCTCAGCTGTAGGCGCAGTCGGTGCTCCTGTCAAGGCAGGGGATGCGGACAAAACCACATTTCCTGTTCCTGTTATTGGATTGGATACCAGACCTTTTGAACCATCTGTAAATACCGGTAAAGAAACATCCAAAGAAGAAAGTACCGGCTGTGCCGTCAAGGTGGTTACTCCTGTCACATTCAATGTTCCTCCTACAGCGGCATTATCTGTAACCGTTGCACTGTTCAGGGTTGCAGATCCACTCGTTTCAAGTGTTGAAAGTGTTGTTGCTCCTGTTACGGCCAAGGTTCCTGCTACTGTGGAATTACCTCCTACTGTGGAATTACCTCCTACTGTAGCATTGCCAGAAACCGTAGATGTTCCTGTTGAGATATCTCCTGTATTGCTGATGCCTGCAGTTGTTGTAGCTCCAGACACATTCAAAGTATTGTTTAAACTTGTTGCTCCCGTTACCTCCAAGGTTCCTCCTACCGTGGCATTGCCGGTGGTAGTCAGGTTTTGGTCACCGAAATCAGGGGCTATTTTTGTACCTGCAATTGCTGCAGTCGTACTCACGTCCTCATTTATGATTGTTCCGTTCAGGATCTTTGCCGTGGTCACTGCACCGTCTGCCAGGTCTACTGTCACAATGGTTCCATCAGCGATCATCGAGCTCAGCACTTTGCTTGCACCGATGGTACTCACTCCCGTATTGTCTATGGTAACATCTCCGCTCAATGTGACTTCCGTCGCTACGTTTGCTGCATTTCCAAGATATACTTTCCCATCAGCCAAAGTGTTGATAGCTGTCAGTCCCGCATCCACAAAGGCTGTGGTTGCTATCTGATTTGAATTGGTGCCTTCAGGAGCAGTCGGAGCTATCGGTATTCCTGATAATTCCGGAGATGCGGACAAAACCACATTTCCTGTTCCTGTTATCGGATTGGATACCAGACCTTTTGAGCCATCTGTAAATACCGGCAAAGATTCATTCAAAGAAGAAAGTACCGGCTGTGCGGTCAGGGTTGTTACCCCTGTTACATTCAATGTTCCTCCAACAGCGGCATTTTCTGTAACCGTTGCACTGTTCAGGGTTGAAGCTCCGCTCGTTTCAAGTGTTGAAAGTGTGGTTGCTCCTGTTACATCCATGGTTCCTCCAACAATAGCATTACCGGTCACTGTTGAAGTTCCCGTTGAAATGTCTCCCGTGTTGGTAATCCCGGCTGTTGTTGTTGCGCCTGTTACGGCCAAGGTTCCTGCTACTGTGGAATTACCTCCTACTGTAGCATTGCCAGAAACTGTAGATGTTCCTGTTGAGATATCTCCTGTATTGCTGATGCCTGCAGTTGTTGTTGCTCCAGACACATTCAAAGTATTATTTAAACTTGTTGCTCCTGTTATGTCCAAGGTCCCTCCTACTGAGGCATTACCCGTTGTAGTTACATTTTGGTCACCAAAATCAGGAGCTATTTTTGTACCTGCTATTGCAGCAGTCGCACTCACGTCCTCATTTATGATTGTTCCGTTCAGGATCTTTGCCGTGGTCACCGCACCGTCTGCCAGATCTTCTGTCACAATGGTACCGTCAGCGATCATCGAGCTTACCACTTTGCTTTCACCGATGGTGCTCACTCCCGTATTGTCTATGGTAACATCTCCGCTCAATGTGACTTCCGTCGCTACGCTTGCTGCATTTCCAAGATATACTTTCCCATCAGCCAAAGTGTTGATAGCTGTCAGCCCGGTATCCACATAATTTTTGGTAGCTGCATCCTGGGCCATTGTTGGTTCAGCAACTCCTGTTAATTTATTCGCTCCAAGTGAAACATCTGCAGCCGCTGCGCCAAATCCACTCAATGGAATATTTTCCTTATCCAGTTTAGCATTGGTCACATTGGTGTCTGCAATCATGGAACTCACCACTTTGCTATTGCCAATTGTACTTACTCCCGAATTGTTAAGGGTAACATCACCTGATAAGGTAACTTCTGTAGCTTCGTTGTTCTCATTTCCAAGATATACTTTCCCGGATTCAAGGGTGTTGATTTCTTTAATTGCCTGTGCATTCTCCAATTCAGCGGCTTTTGCACGGGCCTCCTCATCAGCAATCGCAATTTCAGCGGCTGTTTTGTTGTTGTCCACATTGCCCTGTACCGTTTCGATATTGCCCTGCAATACGCCTTCAGCATTAGTTGCACGGGTTGCTTCAGATGCAAGATCAGTAGTTAGCTTCTCCTCAGCGGCCTTTGCACGGGCCTCTTCATTAGCAATCGCTGTTTCAGCAGCGGTTTTGTTGGTGTCCACATTTTCCTGTACCGTTTCGATATTGCCCTGCAAAACCCCTTCGGCTCCAATTGCACGTATTGTTTCATTGGCAAGGTCTGTGGCCAGTTTCTCCTCGGCAGCTTTTGCACGCGCTATTTCTTCAGCAAGCGCTTTGCCGCCCTCAGCAGCTGATGCATTCACAAAAGTCTTGACGGCAAGTTCGGTCGGAAACTTGGTGTTGGTGTCATCCGACAAGGCTACATCGGTTGATTTGTTAGCACTGTTTTCCTTTAAAGCGATGTTGGTGGCATTGGTCAGGATATCAGAACTGTTATTGGAAACAGCAGTATTCAGGCTGTTGATATCACCTGTGTTTTGGGAAATGTTTCCGGCATTGATCTGAATGCCCGATGCATTGGACTGGATTTCTGTGGTGTTTTGCGTCACAGCAGTATTTAAGCTGATTATATCCCCTGTGTTTTGTGCTATTTTAACAGTATTTGCTGTTTCCGCTGCTTTTGCTCTGGCAATTTCTGCTTCAAATGATGTCAAATCTACTTTTGAATCTAGAAAAGGCTGAATCTTAGCAAGCGTCAAAAATGGCAACAACATTTTTGATGTATCAGAGGCATAAATGATCGCAGGGATGTTGTTTAAATCAGAAAAATTTCCGGAAATCGCAACATCCGAAAAAACAGGTTTATTCAAAATTTGCGTTTCACCACTGACAGCGGCCCAATCCGAATTTTTTTGAACCGAATGCTTAAGTAAAGTCCAGCTGTTCCCATTAAAAAAGTAAAATCCTGAAACATCATCTACTTGATAAATAAGCAATGACTCCGCCGGGTTTTGAATGGCATTTCTTTGGGCAAATGTGAGACGGGGAATTAAAAGTCCCTTTTCATTGGATTCAATTTCCAATGCAGCAGAAGCATGAGGTTCCTCTGTTCCAATTCCTACCTGAGCTTGAAGCAAAAATGGAATCAACAAAAGAAAGGTTAGCAAGAGTAGATTTTTCTTCATTTCACTTATAATAATTTTTGAGATAATTTTATTACACACAGTTTTTCTAATTAAAGTAATGGGCTTATTGAGCAATCAAGTGCAGCAGGGTTGCAGAATGGATTCTCAAAAGAATAAGTTATAGGTTGGGTAAATTCAGTGGAGATTGATCAAGGGTGATTTTTTTCTCTGTACTGATTTTGTAAAGCACAGCATTTTCCAGTCATGATTCAACGTTTGTATGTTTCAAAAACCGATTTTGAAACATGCTTTGATTAAACAGGATTTACCAAGATTTGAAATCCAAAAATCAGGTCATTAAAGCTGTCGTCTAAAAAATTACTTTTCACCAAAGTCCTGGGTTTTGTATGGTGTATCTGACTATTTATGAAATCGGGTTATAATTTATGGCAAAAGAAGTATCCGATTGGGGATAGATTTCGGTATAAAATAATATTTTGTTATGGGTTCATTGCGGATAATTAAAAAAAATCAATGGTTAGACGCTTCTTTGCCAGTAACCCAATATTCTATTTCAAACAGGTTGGAAGTCCGATATTCTGGACATTTAAGTTTCCTAACAAGAATTATATTGAATTACCATTTTATTGGTATCATTGCGTACATACATGAAAAAATCTATCGGATTTTAGAAATAAAAAATAGACTTCGGATTTTAGTAAATCCTTTCTCAAATTAAGAAGGGCATTCCTGGAACTTCTTCCAATATTCAGAGGGGCTGCATCCTCTCTCCTTTTTAAATGCATTGAAAAAAGTGGTTCTTGAATTAAATCCTGACGTCTCCCCCAAAGCTTCCAAAGTATAATCATCAAGATATCCTTCTTCTATTTGAGTGATGGCATATGCAATCCTATATTGGTTTAAAAATTCATTGAAGTTTTTATCAAATTCTCTATTGATAACCAATGAAACCAACTTAGGTGATATATTGATACGGTTTGCAAATTGATTTAATGTCATTCCGATTTCGGTGAAAATCTGCTCTCCTTCCATTTTGGAGATAATCTGAGATTTAATCAATCCTATTTCTTTTTGGGAAATGACATCCTGCTGTTCCTTAAAAGATTGAATATACGCTACAGATTCGCCTGGATTTTTGATATCCTGAATTTGTATTTTATGATTATCTACCTCGGCCACTCTTGCTTTTTTCTTCTTCTTTCGTTCGCTAAAAAATTCTGCCCTGAAATTGACAAAAAGGTTTAGACCCAAAAGCCCAAGAAGCGAAATTCTCCTTAAATAATAATTCTCCACCGTTAAGTCAATTGCTCCAAAATTTATCAAAACCTCCAGAATAGCATAAGTAAATTGAAAAAGCACCAACCAACCAAAATTGATCAATACAATCGTAAGGTCATAAATTTGCAAATTCCCCTTGTTAAAATTGAATATTTCGGGTCGCATTTTTTTCACCAGATATATTGAATAGACAAAATAGCCGGTCTGAAGAAAAATCCTGAACAGGTAGTGGAACTGAATTGGAATTAATCCTCCCGCTTCAAAATTGATTTTGGAATTGTCTGATACAATGGTTGTGGCAAATACAGATTTAACCTGGGCAGATTCAAAGTAAAAAGGAAGCAAATCCAATAAATGAATCAATGCGGGAAGGAAATGAATCCAATCCCTTTTCCTCAAACCAGAAAATCCAAATAGATAATTTCGTATAAAAAAGTAGAAAAATGGTGCGCACAAATACATCAATGGACTTATAGTCCTCATTAGCTGGGGTACTTCGATGATAAACCCTGCCTCAAACCAAACAAAGTATATAAACAAGCAGAAATTATAAAAAAACAATGACGCATAAAGGAACTTATATCCTACGATATTCTTTTCCCGCTTGAAAATCAGAATAAAGCTGTTGAATGTAGCAACGGCCAGCAACATGATAATTAAGAGTAATTGAAACTTCATAATTCGGACTTGGGCTTGTGGGAATTAAAGAAGAATGCCGCAAAAGCATCTTAATGGAGATTGGAATTTAGTCCAATATCAAGTAAAAAAAGGATATTTCTATCGCATATACTATCCCTTTGTCATTAATCTAGAATTAGTTCAATATTGAATCAGTGATTTTGTTGGAAATCAGTGATTAAAAACAATTAAGTAAATATTTTACCCATCAATATAATATGACACCTATCAAAAATTAATAGGATAAATATTTTTGATGTAAATATTCCAATTGATCAATTTTTTTTTGACTTCCCCATGTTATTTCTGAGTAAAGACATGACCTTATTAAAAAAATTTGGGGTTTTGACTTTTGGTTTTAGATGAAATTTAAAAGCCACTCCCAATAGGAAGTGGCTTCTAATCATTGTTCATATCATTCTATCTAAACCTTTGTTCCAGTTTTATCTTATTTTTAAATCAATCCGGCAACCTATCCGAAAATTTTCCATACACCCATGTTCCGGCCACTGCACTTAGCAGGGTTATGATAACTACCGTGAATCCACTGCCGATCTGAGCGAAGATTGGTCCGGGACAAGCACCGGTAATAGCCCAGCCCAGTCCAAACAAGAACCCTCCGAAAATCTGTCCTTTCCTGAATTCTTTCTTTTGAAAATTCACTACCTCACCCTGAATGGTTTTGATATTGAATCTTTTGATCAACTGAATGGAAATCATACCAACTACCACTGCTGAACCGATTACCCCATACATAAAGAAAGATTGGAGACGGAACATTTCCTGGATCCTAAACCATGAAATGATCTCAGCCTTGACAAATACAATTCCGAACAATATTCCCACTATCAAATATTTCAATAATAACCATCCCCTTTCATCCGTTGAAGCTAAATTGGGAGATTCACATTGGATAGGCGTTTCATTCATATCTACTGGATTTATTTTTATTTCTTCTGTTTTCATATCCATTTTGTCTTATAGGCCTACCCATTTCATCAAAGGACCAAAAAATACATGGGTCATCAAAAACCCGCCCACCATAAAGAATATGGTGGCTACCAATGAAGGCCATTGCAGGTTACTTAATCCCATAATGGCATGACCTGAGGTGCATCCTCCTGCATATCTTGTCCCGAAACCTATCAAAAAACCTCCGATCACAAAAAACAGAAGTCCTTTGGCCGTAAATAGGTTTCCCCAGGAAAATATTTCAATCGGCATCAGGTTACTATAATTGGTAATGCCAAATTCGGCTAAATCCCTTTGGGTGCTTTCGGCAACTACAATGGCATTGGGATCGGCCAAAAACTGCATGGCAATAAATCCACCTATCAAAACTCCCAATACAAATACCAGATTCCACATTTCCTTTCTCCAATTGTAGGTAAAAAACGGTATGCCCGCAGGGATACATGCAGCACATATATGCCTAAGAGAAGATGAAATCCCAAAAGACTTATTTCCCAATAGCAGCAGGGCAGGTACCGTTAGCCCAATCACAGGTCCCGCTATCCACCATGGCCAGGGTTGTTTTATCCATTCAATTAATTGTTCCATATATATTTTATTTGTTTTTCTTTTATAATTTTCAAAACCTGTAATCCATTACAAGGTTTAAATTCCACATATCCACCCTATTGATTTTCAGCTTTTCAGGAAGCAAGGTACTGTTTTGTGCTGTTTTGTTTATCACCAACAATTGCATATTCAAGCCTTTAAGGTAATCATCAAATTTGTAATCCAAAATCCCCGAGAAATGATAATAAGATGGGATTCCATATTTGTTGGTTTTAAATGAATACATATCTGATTGATCCACCTTCCCAGCTCCCAATTGTACAAACAAACCTTCCACTGGAGTCGTAAGGTCATATTTAAGCACGAGAGCTTTCATGTCCCCACTTCCTTCATATCTTTCCCTTGGCAAGCTGGCATAAAGGTTCTCTCTTCCCCATTCCCTGGGAAATAAAAACCTGCCCTTACCATTGATCCCGAGGAAATTCAATGAAACTTGATGTTTACCTAAGAATGCCCCCACTTTGGACCCAAATCCAAAACCTTTTTCACCAGGGAGAATATAGGTCTTGTTGATTTCAGAATTTCCACCATCATTGACCGCAAACTGATTAAATCCCTGCAATCCAAGTTGAAACCTTGATTTTCCCCCTAGGTCAAACGTATAATCAGTCTGTACGAATGAAATGTTAAACACATTCTCACTGAAGTAGTTCCAAGCTTGGGCGGTCAGACCACCTTTATGGTACTGGAACCCCATTAGACCAATACCTTTGGAACTGATGTTGCCCTTGTAATCAGAAGTTTCTCCAAAAGGATTCCTGCCAAAGGGATATACGCCAAAAGATTCCCCAGTCTTGTACCATTCCACTGTGCCCCTTATGGCAACAGAATTAATCCACATAGCTGTAATTTTATAATCCAATGCAGAATAAAAAGCAGATAAACCACCAAATACATTCGGTCTCATTCTATTGTCCTGCTCATTGAGTAGTGGGGTGATGATTTTTTGTCTACCCAGCACGAGTTTCAACCTGTTTCTTCTATAGGCCACATACAACTCTTCCAACCTGTCCAACCTATTGGTATTGGTAAGGTCGTTCATGTCATATAGCAATAACTCATACCTGTTGCCTGTGCCCGTTATCGGATCAGCTATTCTGACATTGTTTTCAAACATCTGAAAGGTAAAGAAACCACTGAACCTCACTTGAAATCCTTTCCACTCCGGACTGATATATCCAAGTCCTGCACCTAATGCCCAAGTAGAATAATCCAATAATTCACCATGATTGAGTGTTGACATAAAGAAAGATTTGACATGAAAATCAAATTCCCCTTTTTTGAGGTCTTCCCCTAAAGTTGATCTGGAAGTATCCAAGGTATCGGTCAATACCATTTCTTTCTGGCCAAACAATTCAAGCACATGGACATTTAAGAAGATAAAAACCAAAACTCGGATCATATTCATAATTGGACAGATTTGGCAGGAACAGCGGTGACATTTATCACTTTTGGATTCTTGTAAAGAAAAATGGCAAGACCCAGGTCTTGCCATCTAAACTTTTAAATTTTAATGGATTGCGGGATTACAGCAAAGTCGTTGGGCAATCATAATTGCTCACTTCAAACAAAGCAGAATCTTTTAAGGATGTAAATCCGCCTTTCACATCAATCAGATTTTCAAATCCCCTTGCTTTCAGGATAGAACTAAATATCATAGACCTATACCCTCCTGCACAATGCACATAGTAGGTTTTGTCTTTATTGATCTTGGACATACTCTCACTGATGTAATCCAATGGGGCATTTTCAGCATCGATGATGTGTTCACTCAAATATTCACTGTTTTTTCTAACATCAAGTATATTCACCTTTTCCTCTTTTTCAAAGATTTGGGCCAATTCATCAGCGGAAATTGAAGTAATGGAATCTACTTCCCTTCCATCTTTTGCCCAGGATTCAAATCCTCCATTGATAAATCCTATGGCATGGTCATATCCAACTCTTGCCAGTCGGGTAACAACTTCTTCCTCTCTTCCCTTTTCTGCAACAATGAGTATTTCCTGTTTCAGGTCAGGAACCAATGCACCTACCCAAACAGCAAAGCTGCCATCAATGCCGATATTGATGGAATTGGGAATAAATCCTTTGGCAAAAACCTGTGCATCCCGTGTATCCAAAATCACAGCCCCTGTTTCATTGGCAGCGGCTTCAAAGGCGGCAGGACTCAAAGGCTTGCTCCCTCTTTCCAAGACATCATCAATGCTGTCATACCCTTCAATATTCATCATCACATTTTGAGGGAAATAGGAAGGAGGCGGTGTCAATCCTGAGGTCACTTCTTTTATAAACTCTTCTTTGGTCATTTCCTGAAGCGCATAATTTGTCTTCTTTTGATTGCCCAAAGTATCAGAAGTCTCTTTACTCATGTTCTTACCACATGCACTGCCCGCACCATGAGCAGGATAGACAATGATATCATCTGCCAAAGGCATGATTTTATTTCTCAGGGAATCATAAAGATGTCCCGCCAATTTTTCCTGAGTTAGGTCAGCAATTACTTTTTGGGCCAGATCGGGTCTGCCGACATCTCCAATAAACAATGTATCCCCGGTAAAAATAGCCTCTGCTTTGCCTTCCTCATTGATCAAAAGGTAACAGGCACTTTCCATGGTATGTCCGGGGGTATGTAACAGTCTGATCTTTACTTTACCCAATTGAAATTCCTGTCCATCTTCTGCAACAATGGCCTCAAATCCCATTTTCATTCCTGTAGGACCAAAAACAATCGGCGCTCCTGTCTTTGCGGACAAATCCTGATGACCTGATACAAAGTCAGCATGAAAATGGGTCTCAAATACGTACTTGATTTTCGCTCCTCTTCTCTCTGCCTTTTCGATATAAGGCTGAACTTCCCTTAAAGGATCAATAACAGCCGCTGCTCCATCTGACTCGATGTAATATGCTCCCTGAGCCAAACATCCGGTATAAATCTGTTCTATCAACATATCTTAATTTTCCTTTTTGATTTTGTAAATCTAAACAGGTCACTTTTTCGGGAAAATGACTTTAGTCACATTATAAATCTATACTTTTTGTACCGTTTTTTCCTCAATTACTTTCACCAACTCGTGTGCAGGTACGACTCCCGACTGCCTCCATAGAACTTGTCCGTTTTGGAACAGGATCAATGTTGGGACACCCCTCACCTGATATTTACTTGCTGCCAAGGGATTCTTGTCCACATCAACTTTGATGATCTTGACTTTTTCTCCCACTTGCTTTGCGGTATCCTGCAATATAGGCTGCATCATCTGACAAGGCCCGCACCATGTGGCATAGAAATCCACCAATACAGGCTGTTCACTTGAAATAAGTTCGTTGAATGTTTTAGGTTGTGTGCTCATTGTTTAATGATTTTTGAAGTTACAAAATTAAAGACTTATCAAAAGATGTTCAGTAATTTTTATCACAATGCCTTAAATGCTGTTAAAATTCCCGACAATTTGGATTTATTGCTTATTTTCGCCCGACACTACTATTTCGTAAACAATGCTTGATTATAAAAAGGTCAACAACCTGACCGGTTGGTTGGTTTTTCTGGTTGCTACCACTGTATATATCCTTACCGTAGAAGAGACCGCCAGCTTTTGGGATCCGGGAGAATTTATTGCCGTTTCTTACAAACTACAGGTTCCCCATCCTCCCGGCGCACCGTTTTTCCTGTTGATCTATAGGATGTTCGGCTTCCTTGCCATGGGCGACGGATTGGCTGTGGCTTATTGGATGAATGTCGGCAGTGCAGTCTTCTCCGGTCTGACCATCCTTTTTCTTTTCTGGTCCATCACCTTATTCGGAAGAAAACTTTTCAATATAAAGAAAGGATTCGAAAGCAAGGGGGAGACCATTACCTTAATGGGTGCAGGCATCATAGGTTCTCTTGTTTACACATTTACAGACAGCTTTTGGTTTTCGGCAGTTGAGGCGGAAGTTTATGCCATGTCTTCCTTCTTCACGGCAATTGTGATTTGGGCATTCCTCAAATGGGATGTGATAGAAGATCCTCGGGATGAAAACCGCTGGATGATTTTTATCGCTTATCTGGTTGGACTTTCTATCGGGGTTCACTTGCTGAATCTTGTCACCCTACCGGCGTTAGCTTTAGTGTATTATTTTAAAAAGTACCAAAATCCAAACCTGAAAGGAGGAATCATTGCACTGATACTAGGTGGAATTGCGCTAATTATCATCAATAATTTAATCATACCCGGCCTACCAAGCCTTGCAGGTTCCATAGAAATCTTTTTTGTCAATAGTATTGGATTGCCCTTTGGTTCAGGTATTGTTGTCTTCTCCGCCTTGTTTTTAGGATCATTGATTTATGGGATCTTGTATTCCATCAAAAAGGAAAAGGTAGTACTGAATACCATATTGGTATCCCTGACATTTATTTTGATCGGTTATGGTTCTTATGCCATGATAGTGGTCAGAGCTAACCAAGATCCGGTCATCAATGAAAATGCACCCAAAGACATTATCAGCTATGTGTCCTATCTGAAAAGGGAACAATATGGCTACAGACCGCTGCTATATGGACAATATTTCGATGCCGAATTGGTAGATCAAAAAGAAGGGTCCCCTATCTATCTGAAAGGCAAAGACAAGTATGAGGTTGTGGATTATTCCACCACCAATGTATATGACCCCAAAAGGTCAACCATTCTTCCAAGGATATATTCGACACAGGACCGCCATAAACAGCTCTATAGATCCAAACTGGGCCTTAGAGAAAGCGAAAAACCAACTTTTGCCGATAATATATATTTTATGTTCAGCCATCAGTTGGGACACATGTATTGGAGATATTTTATGTGGAATTTTTCCGGCAGGGAAAGTGATTTTAGCGATGCTCCCTGGTTGGGAATCTCAGATTTCTTTTCAGACAAATTCCCTGATTATATCAAAGAAAACAAGGCACACAACAATTACCTGATGCTTCCGCTGATCCTGGGATTGATAGGGTTGATATTTCAGGCCAAAAATGACCCAAAATCCTTCTACATCACTGTGATGTTGTTTTTCATGATGGGTGTGGTATTGGTGCTTTACCTCAACTCTCCACCGGTGGAGCCACGGGAGCGCGACTACATTTATGTGGGGTCGTTTTATGCTTTTGCCATCTGGATCGGGATCGGGGTGATGGCCTTGGCGCATTGGATTGCCAAACTGAACAAAAACCTGGCTGTTGCAGGAATCATAGCCACCTTGGTGACTTTCCCGATTCCCGTACTGGTGGCCAACCAAAACTGGGATGACCATAACCGTCAGGGTAGATTTTTCTCAGTGGATTCAGCCAGAAATTTTCTTTCTTCCTGTGCCCCAAATGCAATTTTGTTTACCGGTGGGGATAATGACACCTTTCCACTTTGGTATGTGCAGGAAGTGGAAGGGTTCAGGACGGATGTGCGGGTAGTGGTATTGAGCTACTTTGATACCGACTGGTATGTGGAGCAAATGGCCCGTCCAGTACATGAGTCAGAAGCCTTGCCTTTTTCCTTGGATTACAAGAATTTCAAAAAAGGAACCAATGATGTCCTCTATGTGGTGGACCGAGAGGGATTGGATGCCATTTCGGCAAATGAATACCTGAAATTGGTCAAAAATGAAAGCAGTCTTTTGAAGTTGCAAACATCTGGTAGAGCCTCTTATAACATGGTGCCATCAAGGAATTTAATTCTGGATGTCAATCTGCAGAACGTCTTCAACCAAGGACTCATACCTGATGGCATGGAGACTTTGATGACCGATCAGATCAACTTGAGAGTGAAGGGCAACTACCTGACCAAAGGCAATCTGATGCTCATTGACCTGATCACGAGCAATGACTGGGAAAGGCCTATATATTTCAACAATACCTCTTTGGCTACCATCGGAATCGACATTGAAGAATACGTGGTGATGGAAGGACTTACCTACCGAATGCTTCCTGTTAGGAAACCGCAGGGATTGAGGACTGAGTTGGTCAATACCGATCTTGCCTATTCCAATATCATGGAAAAATTTGCTTTCCGGGGAATGGACGACCCCAACAATTACTTTGATGATGAATTCAGACGCTTCACGTCCAACCACCGTTCTGCCATCAACTCTGTAGTTATTGCTTTACTTGATGAGGATGATCTGGACCGGGCCGCAGACCTGCTTAAGTTCAGTATGGAGGTCATGCCGGATGAGGCTATTCCTTATGACCTGGCAAGCGGTCAGTCAGTGCCGCTGCTATTTGAGGTAGGAGAAGATGATCTAGCCCTGGATATTATTGAAAAAATCTCCCACAGATCGGTTCAAATGCTGGAATTCTATACCCGCACCAATCGGGATTATGACAGAGAAGCAATGATTTCCATAGAAATGCTGAGATTCTTTGTGCCGTTATTGGATGAAAGAGGATATAATGAGCTTTCCGAAAAACTGAAAATGGAACTTGAGATAGTACTTGGCCCCTCTGTCAGGGGCGGCGGAACGATCAATCCAAAATAGCTATTCGGTACCGAAAATCCGGTATCGAATCCAGATAATTAGGATTTGTAATGCTATTCGGTATCGAAAATTTGGTAGCGAATTCAGATGAATAGGATTTGTAATCCTAGTAGGTCGTGAGGAGGAACGGTTACCGGAATTACAAATTCCGGTTTATCTGTTCTCGGGATTATAAAACCCAAGAAGTCGCTATTCGGTATTTGTAATGCCGAATCCAGATGAATAGGATTTGTAATCCTACTAGAATGCTCAAAAAATTGATGGTAGTTCAAAAAAAAAACCTGGAAGTTAATAAATCCAGGCTTTAATAAATTTTAACATTGAAAATCATTAATTCAGTAAAATCAATACCGCAACTAAATTGACACCAAATCCAATAGCCCAATTAGTCCAAACTTTTCCTTGTTTAATTTTTTTGGATTTTTGAGTATAGCTATTATAATATTCTGTTTGTTGGAATAATTCAGGATCAGGATATCCAAGATTGATCTCCTGAGGAGTGGTTGATGACGTGGCAATAGCAGGTATTAATCCAACCAAAGGCGAAATCAAACTTGCAATCAAAGTACCTGTTCCAGCTCCTTTATATCCCTTATAATACCTTGATGCGTCCAATTGACCCTTAACAAAAAGGTCATTTTGATTTAGTATTAGAAAACCGCCACCTCCTGTTGCCATAACCTCCTCCAAACTTCTCGATAATTCATTTTCTATCGGATAAATTCTTTCGTTCAAATTGAATTTTCCATAAAAAACTTGATCGGTTGCCATTGCCAAAAGAAAATGGTCATCAAATAGGCTTTCTTCATCGATTAAACTTTGGGAGGAGACGGAATTAGTTAACAATAAAATTGTCATCGCAGTTAGAATAATTTTTTTCATAATTTAAGCTTTGATTTAACATTAGTTTTTAAATTTTCGATTTCGGATTTCTCTAAAATCTAATTCAGGGATTAGAAGTGGAACATAGAGATTCTTTATTTATCAAATGAAGTTTTGGGTGGGGTGACCTTAAATAAAAATTCAATTGAACGAAACAAAAGTATCACAGGGATTTTTTTTAAACAATACCTGAAACAGGGTATTTTTTTATTCCAGATAAGAAATATGAAATTGTTGATAATCATACAATGTCGAAATGTTGCGAAATTCTCAACAATGCTGACTCCAGCTATCAAACTATTCGAAACCGAATCAAGACACCAAAAAAACCGAATCAATTTTCAATTTTGCAGGAATTTGGAAAAACCGAGATGTTGATTTAACTGAGCTTAGAGAAAAAGCATGGCCGAAAAGAACCTAATTCTTTACCAGATTCATTCATTGCTGCTACAGCAATTTTTTATGAAATACCTTTGTTTACTCTGAATATTAAAGATTTCCAATACATTGATGGTGTCAACCTGTGAGTTTAATTTTTTTTATACAACACATAAAACAAATCCAGCCCTTTTTCGGGTGAGGATTCCAGGGTATAATCTTCATGGGTGATATCGGTGACTGAATTTCCCTGTTGTTGGTGGAGTTTGTTCCTGTTCATCCTGTTTAGGATTTCATAGGGCCATCTGAGTACAAAAGCCGGTAACCGGTACTGAAGGTCGAAAACATCAAACCTCATGATTTTATTGACTGATTTTCGGTTAGCTTCATGGTAAGCCCGGATTTTCTCGTTGCCACCGATACCCATCGGTTCCACTTTGTCAAAAATTCCCTTACACAAATTCTCCAATTGCTTGGGTGTATATTCCCGGATATGCCATGGATTCCTGGAAAGTGTATGTTCGATATTGGGTGTGGAAATGATGGCTTTGCCGCCGGGCTTCAACACCCTGTAGATTTCTTCCAAAAAAAGTCTGTCGTCCTGAATATGCTCAATCACCTGGAAACTGACTACCGTATCGTATGAATTGTCCTTTAAATCGGAAAAAGGCGGAATTACGGCCTGTTGGAAAACCGCTTGAGGGAATTTATTTTTAAGACGATCAATGACCTCCTGAATTTTGTCAATCCCCAAATAAGAATCTACTTGGTCCAAAAGCACTTCTACTCCCCTTCCTTCACCGCATCCAACCTCAAGCAAGATACCTCTGACAATGGGTTTGGCAGCAATATAAGCTTTAAGGAGACGTTGGTGAATGGGGTTATCACTGATTAACTTATCGGAAGCGATTTCCGTTGTATAGGTAGCCATTTAAAATTTGATTAATTTGGGCAAAAATAAGGTTAATTTTTAATTGAAGATGATCAGACACAAAATCACTGCGCAAATCACACCCTTCTTAGGCTTCCTTTTCTTATTCCTTGGACTTTCCAACCTCAGTCAGGCACAGCAGTCTTTGGAAACACTCAATCAGGCATTGAGGTATTCCAGATACGCACGCTTGGCCCTGAAGATCATCCCTATACGGGAACAGGACAGGTCATTTGTTTTACAAATGCCGGTGGAGAAAATAGAGGAAAATCTGGAATTTGACACTTACCAATTTGCATATGCGGTGTTGTCAGGATTCCAGGAACCAATTACCGCCCAGAATCTGATCATCCTTACTAGGGAAGATGTGGTCAGAGAAACGGACTTTCATATTTATTTCGAAAAAAGAGTGACCATTCCCGAAACACAGGAAATGGCATTTGCCATGATACAGGCTACAGATACAAGGCAGGGTGATGTGTATTATTACCACACAGACCTTATCAGTCCATTTATTTTTGGGCATTCAGATTTCTGGGCCTATTACGAAGATGGTGTTCCCTTTGACCAAAGTTTCGTCATCCAAAAAGAGCCGATAGAATTCAAGGGGAGGACAGTGGTCAATCTCCACAATTTTCATTACCCTGCTACATTTGATGCACCGCTTCCCCCGATGGAAATCCGTCCTGCGCCTGTTCCCCGGGAAATCAAGGTGGATTACAAGGGTAGTTTTATGGCCAATCTACCAGTAACATTTGATGAAGATGGCTACTATTTTATCCAATCAGACACCAATTCCACTCAAGGGATGATGCTCAAAGCTGTTCCGGAAACATTCCCCCGTGTCAATGATTTTGATGAAATGGTGGACATGGTGGTTTACATTTCCACAAGAAGAGAACACGAAACATTGAAAGAAGCAAAAGATAAAAAAATAGCCCTGGACCAATATTGGTTTGGCCTTACCAAAGATGAAGAGACCGCCAGAAAACTGATCCGGGAATATTTCAAACAGATCGAATTTGCCAATATCCTGTTTACTGATTTCAAAGAGGGCTGGAAAACAGACAGGGGAATGGTCTACACTGTCATGGGTCCGCCCAATGAAGTCAGCTTCAGGTTGAACGGTGAAATCTGGTCTTACGTCGGCGCCAACTCCAATTCAAAAATAACTTTTACCTTTGCACGCGTCAGAAATATATTGACACCAAATTATTATATACTCAACCGATCCAGGGCCTTGCAGCCGGAATGGTTTAAAAGCATCACAACATGGAGAAACGCTCAGATGGTTTTCTGATCAATAAAGGGGAACACGAAAAGGATTTTATTTTTGGGACACGGGCAGTAATGGAAGCCATCCATGCCCAAAAAGATATCGACAAGATTTTGGTGGACAAGGAAGTCAACAATGAATTGATCAAGGAATTGCTTTCGCTGGCCAAAGAGGAAAAAATCAATGTAGTCCGTGTTCCCGAAGCCAAACTCAACCGAATCACCCGAAAAAACCATCAGGGTGTGGTGGCACATATGTCCGCCATCCAATATGCCTCCCTGGACAATGTGATAGATGAATGTTTTTCAAAAGGCGTAGCTCCTTTGATTCTTATTTTGGACAGGATTACCGATGTGAGAAATTTTGGAGCCATGGCAAGAACAGCAGACTGTGCAGGAGTCCATGCCATTGTCATCCCGGAAAAAGGAAGCGCCCAAATCAATTCAGATGCGGTAAAGACCTCAGCAGGCGCGCTGAATCATCTACCTGTTTGTAGGGTAAAAAACCTGTATTACACCGTCAAGGACCTAAAAAAAATGGGTCTGAACGCAGTCAGTGTAACCGAAAAAACTGACCGTCTAATGTATGAAGCAGACTTCAGCCTGCCAACAGCCCTGATCATGGGTTCGGAGGAAGACGGCATTTCCCAGGAATTGATGGGCATTTCCGATGAATTTGTCAAAATCCCACTTTCCGGAAATATCGAAAGCCTTAACGTGTCTGTTTCGGCAGGGGTGGTGATTTATGAGGCGATCAGGCAGAGAAGGTAGAGAAAGGATGAAGGATGAAAGGAGTTGGGTTGGAAGTTTGGGAGTTGGAAGAAACTGACCGATGACCGATGTTGGATGACCGATGTTGGTGAGTTGAAAGACAAAGGTAGGAAGAAAAGGGAAGGGTTAAATTGCAAAAAAGTTGAAGAGATGAGAAAAGCCTGTCCTTGTCATTTCGACGGCAGGAGAAATCTGTTCTACTTTAAGGGAAATAGGAGCAGCCGTCATGCTGATAGCGATCGGGAGAAGCATCCTACGAGGTTCAGTAAATGATAGATATAAACATTAATAGAACCTCAGGTGATTCCTCGTACCTACCAATGACAGATATTCATATTGATGGTTTAGAACTATAAATAGCATTCAATTCTTTAAAGGACTTTGCCTTGTCTCCTCGATCCCGATAGCTATCGTGGAGAGAGGTCTGCAGCCCGATTTGATGTCATTACCTTTTCTGAACATTTACAAAATGTTGGGGACTCGGAATGACGGGTAACTTGATGTCATTAACTATAATGAACATTAGTACAATGTTGAAAACTCGAGGTGACAAGGCGAGATTAAATTCTGATTCTTGGCTGTTTTTTGCTAATAAGACTGTATTCTGAAACTACCTATCCACTGAAACTGACACCCCACTCACTGCGACAGCTTACTGTGACTGCCAACTGTGACTGCCTACTGAAAACTGCCCACTGCGACTGCCTTCTGAGACTGAACACTGCCTACTCTCTCTCCTCCCCCGGCTTCACCAGCTTTTCCTGAACGAGACTGGGAAAATCCTTGACATAAAGGTCTCTCTGTGGAAATGGAATTTCTACATCATTATTTTTAAATGCCTTAAAAATTCCCCTCATCACCTGATCCCGAATCATTATCCATAGCTCCACATCATTTACCCAAAACAATACCCTAAAATTGACAGAATTGTCTGCGAAGGTCTGCATAAACACTCTTGGTTCGGGGGCTTTTAGGATTTCTTCTTTGTCAAGTTCTTTTGCGATCAATTCTGTGACCAGGTCCATATCGGATGAATAGGCCACTCCAATGATCAGTTCAACCCTTCTCTTTTTATCGGAAAGTGTCCAATTGGTCAGGTGTTGTGCCAATAAGTCTCCATTTGGAATGATTACTTCAGCACCGTCCCAGTTCTTAATTTTGCTGGCACGGATACCGATATCTTTGACCACGCCATCTACTCCACCTACTTGAACTGTGTCCCCGATCTGAATGGGTTTTTCGAATGCCAAAATGACTCCTGACACCAGGTTATTGACAATAGTTTGTAATCCAAAACCAATACCCACAGACAATGCACCCAATA
Source organism: Aquiflexum sp. (assembly GCF_041749095.1). Classification (GTDB taxonomy): domain Bacteria; phylum Bacteroidota; class Bacteroidia; order Cytophagales; family Cyclobacteriaceae; genus Aquiflexum. Next base: position 22,519 of record NZ_JBGTCA010000055.1, read on the forward strand.
CTATCGCTATTTTATCAATTGGAATGCCTGAGGCTGCCACAGCAATCAAAAATCCGGTAATCAAAACTGCCAATCTCATCAATAAGATAGTGGACCCCAATCTTTTGTTTCCCAGGCCTACATTTTGCTGGTCTTTGATGGATGCAGCATAGGCAACGGTATTGGCCAAGAAACTGGCGATATAAACCACTACAAAAAAGACCGCAATCTGGGCATAATTGAAGGATGCATTTAGGATACTTCTCTGTTTGGATAAAAAGCCACCAATACCATCAAACAGAAGATCCATAACACTTAGGCTTTCTACAAAATAATACCCCCATATTGCAAAAGCGAGGTAAGAAAACATTTTATTCACTCTCTTCTGAATATCATTGAAATCAATCATTGAGGTAAAATCACTTTCACTTTTTCTACTTACCTCAATCTGTAGGTATATCAGTTCCTTGATAAGGATTACAAAAATCACCAAGGCCAAAGCATGCATCAAACTCAGTGTGGCGGTAATACCGACCATTTTACTCAAGCTAAATCTTCCCAGGATGTTAGCAAGTATAGAAAATGCACAGAAACCAATATATACCTTTGAAAAAACCTTGATGTAAGGTGGGATTTCAGTCTTGTCTTCGGCTTTTTGTAATTTCAGCAAACGTAATCCCAGATAAATCCCAAAGGCGCTGAACAACAACAAATGCCATCTTTCCTGATAGGCGATTTCCCAGTAAAGGTTACTGGCCGTACTGATCAGAAAAAGAAAAAACATCATCCACCAAACCTTGGACAGTTCTTTTCCTATTCTTCTTCTCAACAATATTCCCGAAACACTGACCATCACCACTAAGACAAGGGCAAAAAAGGAAACCGGAGGATTGGGATAAAAAAACGGAGCGACTGCCAAAATAACCATCAGCGAAGTAAAGAATGGGTATCTTGGAACATAATTCATTCTCCCCAGGATAATCCCGGAAAATTCCTTTTCACTTTTGATTTTTTTGAGATTGGACCCGATCCAATAGTTGACCAAAAATACCAGAAATACCAAAAAGATAGTGATGCCCAAATGATTTCTGATATACCTGTTTACGATGGTCTGATTCAAATTAAGAGAAACAACGAAAACATCGACAAGCTTTTCTGCATTAGGAAAATCCCTTGGCTCCCATATAAAATTATTCTCCTTGTTGAATAGGGCACTCTCCAGCCTTCTTTTTTGAAAATCCAAGTTATCCCCTATCTCGTTGATCTTGATCGTAATACTGGAAATCCTCGATTTGAAAGTCAGTGCCTGTAATCTCTGGGAATTCAATACACTGTCCGTACGGCCTAGATTAGTTTTTAAATTTGAAATGGCTGATTGGTATTCGGGAAGCAAGGTAGTATCCCGGAGGTTGTACCTCATCAGTTCATCCTGCTTGATTGAATCAATTTTGGTTTTCACTGTGCTGAGGTTTTCCACCCTGTTCCTCACCCTCTCTTCTATAGTAGATATCCTGGAATTGATGGAGGTCATCAGGTTTTCAAGCGCATCCAGATACCTGAGGTTAATCTTTGTATCAACACCTTCCAGTCTATTTAACACCGTTGTGAATACCTCTTCTGCCACAATGATCTCTTCCGAAATATATATTGTATCCAGCTCATTCCTTAAAATTTTATTAAGCTCATTTATTTCTAAAGTAAATTCCTGGGTTTTTTTGATACTCTCTTCCAAAGAAGGTCTGAACTCTGCTGAATCGGCATCGGTTTTAAATTCATTTGACATGAATAAGGAATCGAGCAAATCCTGTGCATCGGAAATCTGCGCAGACACTTGAACCGGCATTGAGAACAGTATGAATATTAAAAACAAAATCCCTATTGACTTCATCTGATATTTTTTGTTTAAATGTAAGGAGATTTTAGTATGTAGTTGGGAAATAGCATGAGTTTTCTGCGAAAGGGGGGAGTTGGAAGAAGGAGAGGCGAGAACCGAGAACCGAGATGCGAGGTAAGAAACAAGAAGCGAGAGCCGAGATGCGAGAGCCGAGAAAAAAGACACTATTGATGTTTTGATAATTTAATGGAACAACTATTAAAAAAGACTTGACCTTGTCATGTCGACGGCAGGAGACATCTATTGAGGCGCTAGATACAAGAATCAAGATGCGAGATGCGAGAACCGAGAAGTCTCATGAGGATCAGTAAATGATAGATATATACATAAATACGATCTCTGGAGATCCTTCGTGCCTACCAATGACAGATTTAGAAATTGATGTTTAGAACTATGAATAGCATTCAAATTTTGTAAATGGCTTTGCCTTGTCACCTCGACGTCAGGAGAGGCCTATGGCCTGATGTCATTCCTTTTCTACCAATGACAG
>NZ_JBGTCA010000056.1:0-7969 GCF_041749095.1 Aquiflexum sp.
GCCTGCCCCGAGTATCGGGGAACCAAGAGCCAAGAGAGAACCGAGAGACTAGAAGCGAGAGCCGAGAGGTGGTAAAATAAGAATCAAAGCTTGTCCCGTAGTATATCTGAGAACCAAGAAACAAGAGACAAGAAACAAGAGTGACTAGAGACGAGGCGAGAAGGGAAAAATTTACCAAATGCCGTAGGCATGACCGATATCTTAGCCCGGTAATTCATTGCCGGGATTAGGATAAAGAGTAAGTATCCAAAGTGCCGTAGGCACGGACGATATTGATTATTAAATAAAGGGCGAAATATGCCAATGATCCAATCACGAGAATCGGGAGGTTGGACAATAAAAGACTTTAGAAAATGTCAAATTAAATTAGGATTTAACATACACAAGAATCAAGGCCTTCCCCAAGTATCGGGGAGAAAAAAACAAGAAACGACAACCTAATCTTGACCTGAACCTTTCGGGATGTCCAGTCTTGGTACATTATACATTGTACCAAGACCACAACCCTTCAAACCAAACCAAACCCCAAACCCATGCTAAAAAACATCCTAAAAATCGCACTGAGAAGCTTTTGGAAGACCAAGAGCATATCCATTATCAATGTTTTGGGATTGTCTTTGGGCATTGCCCTTTGCCTGATCATTGCGCTTTTTGTCCGCAATGAACTGAGTTATGACAGGCATTTCCCAAATTCAGAACGTATTTATAGGGTGACATCTGATATTGTCTTTGGTGGCAATGCCTATAAGATGACTTATGCACCTGCACCAATGGCCGATGCCTTGATGGAGGAAATCCCCGAAGTGGAAGCTGCGGTTCATTTCCGGCAACGTGGTTCTTTTTTGATCAAAAGGTATGAGGAAAACATCAAAGAAACTGATGTGATCTTTGCAGGGAAGAATTTTTTGGAAGTGTTTGATATTCCTTTGGTGCAGGGCAATAGGCAAGGAGCTTTGGACGAACCTAACACCATGCTCATCAGCCAGAATATGGCCGATAAGTTTTTTAGGGGTGAAAATGCGGTAGGCCAAAGTTTGGTTTTGGACAATTCAACAGACTATAAAATCACCGGAATATTTGAAGATATTCCAGAAAACAGCCATTTTGATTTTCATGTTCTCCTCGCAGCAGAAGGATTGCCCGAAGCAAAGTCCGGACATTGGCTGGGAAATAATTTCCAGACCTATATCCTTGTAAATCCCAATGCTGACCAAAAGGAAATGGAGCAAAAGATTGCTACGATGACAGAAAAGCATATGACTCCTGTCCTCAAGCAGGTGATGGGTGAAGACTTTACATTGGAAAAATTCAGAGAAAGTGGCAATAAGGTAGATTATGCCCTTCAACCTTTGTTGGATATACACTTGTATAGTGACTTGTTGGGAGAGTTCAAGGCCAATTTTTCAAGTACCTATGTGTATTTGTTTGTGGCCATAGCAGTTTTTATTCTGTTGATTGCCTGTATCAACTTTATGAATTTGGCCACCGCCAAATCCTCGAACCGTGCCAAGGAAGTCGGTGTCCGCAAAAGCATGGGTTCAGGCAGGTCTGAATTGATTTTTCAATTTATGACCGAGACTTTTTTGATGAGTTTCATTTCTTTTATCCTAGCGGTATTTATAGCTTCTCTTTTGCTTCCATTTTTCAATGATTTGGCAGGTAGAAATTTAAGCATCCCTTTTGCTTCGTTAGGTTTTTATACTTTTATGCTTATTGGATCTATTCTTGTTGGGCTGATTGCAGGAATCTATCCGGCGCTTTTCCTTTCAGGCTTTAAGCCGGCCAAAGTACTAAAAGGAGATATTTCCAATGGAATGAAAAGTTCTGTGGTAAGAAGTTCCTTGGTAGTATTTCAGTTTTCCATCTCAATCGTTCTGATTTTCTGCACGATAGTGCTTTTTTCACAGATGAACTTTATCCAAAATAAAAATTTGGGTTTCAGCAAAGATCAGATTATCATGGTGCATGACATGTATGCTTTGGGAGGTCAAAAGCAAACCTTCAAACAGGAAGTTTTGGGAAATTCACTGATAGATATGGGGACATTGAGTGGGTATCTACCGGTATCAGGCACCAATAGGTCGGACAACCCATGGTGGGTGATGGGCAGGGATATCCAAGACCAGGAAAATTTGGTATCTATCCAAAACTGGAGGGTAGATTTTGATTATGTCAAAACATTGGGAATGAAGATAATCCAGGGGAGGGATTTCTCTTTTGATATTCCATCTGACTCATCAGCAGTCATTATCAACGAGTCAGCTGTTAGGAACTTTAATTTTGACGGAGATCCGATAGGTCAGAAAATCACATCATTTTCAGGGGATAATGTTTCGGGATTGAATACCGATGACCTGGAGGTCAAAACAGTGGTCGGCGTCGTTGAGAATTTTCACTTTGAATCCTTAAAGGAAAATATTGGAGCAGTAATGTTGCTTGTGGATTCAAATCCATCAGGTATTGCTTCATTTAAGTTCAAGGCCCAAGATGTCCAAGAAGTAATCCAATTGGTAGAAAACAAGTGGAAGGACCTGGCACCCGGACAGCCCTTCACGTATGAATTTTTGGATGAGAGGTTTGCATCCATGTATGCTTCGGAGACAAGGATAGGGAAGGTCTTTGCGGCATTTACGGGGTTTGCGATATTTATAGCCTGTATGGGATTGTTTGCCTTGACGGCTTTCACCGCAGAGCAGCGTAAGAAGGAGATCGGCATCAGAAAAGCTTTGGGAGCCTCGGTAAGTTCATTGGTATTATTGCTGTCCAAGGAGTTTACCAAGTTGGTCTTGGTGGCATTTGTTGTTGCCTCGCCATTGGCCTGGTGGGGGATGAGCAAATGGCTGGAAGATTACTCATACAAGGTGGAATTGGGTTGGGAGACGGTGCTATTCGCCATCGGTATCGTGATGTTAATTGCCTGGTCTGTCATGGGGGTTCAATCATTCCGGGCCGCTTCTACTAATCCGGTGGATTCTTTGAAGGGGGAGTAGGGGGTTGGAAGATTTAAGATTTAAGATTTTAGATTTAAGATTTGTGACCTTCGAGGATTTTTTTTAAACCTCGAAGGTCTTTCCTTCAATCAACCTCAATAAAATCTTCAAGTTCCTGTCTTCGCGGTGAGGAAGACCTCAAAGGTTTGCGACCTATGATTTCAAATTTTGGGAAGTTGAAGTCTTGCAAAATAATTACCACATAGAATCAGAGATCACATAGTTTTTGGTGCAGCTTCCATCTTTTTCCTTAAAAATGGATCTTAAATTTTCTATGTGTGGTAAATGGACTATGTGGTAAAAATAAAACTTAATGGATTTTTAGTTTTATTTATTAATCAACGTTTAGTCTAGAAAAAACCTTCGAGGTCCTGTCGTTGCAGTTTATTCCATCTCAAATCTCACATCTCACGTCTCACATCTCAAATCTTCACTATATTTACACTCAAGAATAAAAGCCCAAATATAAAAATGACAAATAAACCCAAAGACTGGGTCTTTTCTGACCCGAGATTAAAAAAGATGAGGCAGGATTATGATGCCTACACGGAGGAGGACTTTAAGGTATGGAAAATCCTCTTTGAGAGACAGATAGTCAATTTGCCAAAAGCAGCTTCCAAAGCTTATTTGGATGGTATAAAAGAAATCAATTTCACCGCTGACCGGATTGCTGATTTTGCTGATGTCAACAAAAGGTTGGCAAAAAGTACAGGTTGGGCAATATATGTGGTTCCCGGTTTGATTGATGATGACCTTTTCTTCGGATTGATGAACAATAAGCGTTTTTGTTCTTCCACTTGGTTGAGGTCCATGGAGCAATTGGATTATCTAGAAGAGCCTGATATGTTCCATGATGCATTTGCCCACATGCCCATGTTGACCAATCAGCCTTATGTTGATTTTCTTGAAAACCTGAGTGGTATTGCACTAAGGTTTATTGATGATAAGTGGGCGATTGAGTTGCTTTCAAGGATTTACTGGTTCACCATAGAATTTGGTTTGATCAGAGAAGATGGTGATCTCAAAATATACGGTGCCGGAATATTAAGTTCAGCCGGTGAGACCAAATTCAGTCTTTCCAATGAACCTAAACACATTGAATACAACGTTAGAAAAATCCTGAATACACCTTATTGGAAAGACAAATTCCAGGACAAATATTTCGTGATTGAAAGTTACGAGCAGCTTTTCCAATCCTTACCCGAAATCGAGGAGGTATTGGAAGAAATGGTCTCTGAGGCAGCGAAGGGGTAAGAAATTGGAAGAACTTGTCCGTCGTGGCGGATTGGAAAATTTTAAAATTGAAAAATTGGGTCTGCTCTACTCCTTTTACTCTTTGTTTCTTTAAATAGTCCTACCCATCTCATATCTAACGTCTCACGTCTCACATCTAGAATGAAAGTAGCAGTAATCAAATACAATGCAGGTAATGTACAATCAGTCCTTTTTGCTTTGGAAAGGCTGGGTGCCAATGCTGTTTTGACAGATGACATTGAAACTATTTCCAAAGCAGACAAAGTGATTTTTCCAGGTCAGGGTGAGGCTAGCACAGCTATGCTGTATCTCAAAGAAAAGAATCTGGACAAATTGATCCCTAGTCTCAAGCAGCCCTTTTTTGGAGTTTGCCTGGGCCAGCAATTGCTTTGTGATTATTCAGAGGAAAATGACACACCTTGCCTTGGAGTCTTTCCCGTCAAAGTCAAGAAGTTTATACCGGAATCATACGTGGAATTCAAAGTCCCCCATGTTGGCTGGAACAATCTAATGGACTTAAAAACACCATTGTTGGAAGGATTGAATGAGGATTCTTATGTCTATTATGTCCATAGCTACTACTGCGAATCAAGCGAATTCACCATTGCCCAAACACACTATATCCACGACTTTGCAGCATTGATGCACAGGGACAACTTCTACGCCATGCAAGCCCATCCCGAGAAAAGCGGAAAAGTAGGGGAGAGGATTTTGGAGAATTTTCTTTCTAAGACGTGAAACTCTAGAAACAAGAGTCAAGAACCAAGAGCCAAGAAAAAAGAAGCGAGAATCGAGAAACAAGAGTCAAGAATCAAGAAACAAGAGAACACAATGATTTGATAAATAAAGGTGTTTACTATCAAGTAGACTTCTCCTTGTCATGTCGACGGTAGGAGACATCTGAAGAAACGTAAGAAGCAAGAATCAACGGCAATAAAATATCAGGCAGCTCCTCCGATATAATTAAGCCAAAACTTCGGTCTTCCGTCTTCCGTCCCAAACATCGGTCATCGGTCATCCAACATCGGCCATTATTAAACAACCAAATTACAACCCAACCATGCAAATCATCCCGGCAATAGACATCATCAATGGCAAATGTGTCCGCCTGACACAAGGAGATTACGGTCAGAAAAAGGAATACCATGATTCACCATTGGAAATGGCCAAACGTTTTGAAGATGCAGGTATCAAAAGGCTGCATTTGGTGGACCTTGATGGTGCCAAGGCCAAGAAAATTGTAAACAGGGATGTTCTGAAGACCATCGCTCAAGGAACCTCTCTGCACATTGATTTTGGAGGTGGTGTGCAATCAGATGAGGACATTGAGTTGGCATTTGACCTTGGTGCACATCAGGTGACAGGAGGGAGTGTGGCGATCAAAAACCCGGATCTGTTTGACTCTTGGGTCAAAAAATATAAAGGCGAAAGGTTTATTTTGGGAGCGGATGCCAAAGACCGAAAAATCGCCATTTCAGGTTGGGAGGAAACTACATCTGTTGACCTGATTGATTTTATCAAAGAAAAATTTGCCAAAGGAATCCAATATGTCATCTGTACTGATGTGGCCAAAGACGGTCTGCTTCAGGGGCCATCGATCGATTTGTATGTGGATATTTTGAAAGAGGTACCCGGAATTAAATTGATTGCAAGTGGGGGAGTCGCCAATTATAAAGACCTCGAAGACCTCCAAAAAATCGGTGTTTTTGGAACGATAGTCGGCAAAGCATATTATGAAGGAAGGATCAGTTTGGAGGATTTGGCTTCGTTTCAGGAATAGGTATTATTACGCTTTATTTTTTTACCCAAACTTGCCAGTACCAAACAAAATTAATGAGATATATGATTATAGGTTTTATTATCCGTTACATCGCTCATCGGTCATCGGTCACATCTGAATAAGAATTGTGCTTAAATGACAAGAAAGCTGGATAATCAAATTATATTTTTTCGATCTTTTGATAAGATGCCAATACACCCTTTACCATGGCTGCGGAAAAGCCATGATGCTCCATTTCGTTTAACCCTACAATGGTACAGCCTTTAGGGGTGGTCACTTTATCAATGGCCTCTTCAGGATGCATGCCTTTTTGGATCATCAGTTCAGCAGCACCCTTTACTGTTTGGTTGACAATCAGATTGGCTGTTCTGGCATCAAACCCTATCTGAATTCCCCCTTGGATCATCGCCCTCATAAACCTCAATACATAGGCAATTCCGCATGCACCCAATACGGTGGCGGCTTCCATTAGGTTTTCGTCTATGGTGATGGCGAAACCTATGCTGTTAAACAGTTCCTTGATTTGGGATTCAGTATTTTCATCCGTGTTTTTTCCACAGATACAGGTGATGGATTCCTGAATGTCCGCAGCAATATTGGGCATGGCACGAAAAGCCGTGGTTCCAGGTTCCAGAACAACAAACATTTCTTCAAGAGTCACTCCCGTGGCTAGGGAAACAACAACTTGTTTTCGGGAAAGTACTGGTTTAATTTCATTTAAGACTGCCGTGACATTATAAGGTTTAACCCCCAAAATCACAATGTCAGACTCTTTGGCAGCTATGATATTGTCCGAGTGAACCCTTACGCCAAGGTCTTGAAGGTAAAGTAGGTTGGTTGGGTTTCTTTTTGTCACATGAAGGTTTTGTGGGGAAAAATCACCCTGTTTTAATAAACCATTGACAATAGAGGTACCCAAGTTACCACAACCAATAATTGCAATTTTGATGTTTTTGAGCATAATGAATTTTCAACAAAGAGTGCTTATAATTGGATAAAGGTAAAAATTATTGATTGAAAATTGAGAAAGTGGAAGTGATTGGAAGATTGGAAAATTTTAAAATTGTTTGGAGCCAGACTCTAAAGATAAAAAAATTGTAAAAATATTTTGACTTAATGTAAAGTTTGTTTTACATTTGGTAAAAATATCTTTACATCTGGAAAGCATCAAAAGAACTTTAAAATCCTACAGACCATGTTGACGAAAATATTATTGCCTCATAGATTTCAGATGATAGGATGGATTATGTTTTTCCCTTTGGCCCTTCTGCTGGTATTAAATAGCTTTTATAACTACGAATTTGATTGGCTGACTTGGGAAGGATTCAGGGTCGGTGGCCTTATTGATTCAGAAAATGAAAATTTCACCAATGAATTTTCCATTATAGGAACTTTTCTCTCTTTGTTTTTCATCGCTTTCTCGAAAGAGAAACAAGAAGATGAATACATTCAGAAGCTTAGGTTGGACAGCTTGCTTGTAGCATTTTATGTCTATAGTCTGCTTGTGGTAATTGGTACTTTGGTTTTTTATAGCACAGGTTATCTCCAATTCATGGGTTTTAACTTGTTTTCAATTCAGTTGGCATTCATCATCAGATTCAAGTGGGTGATGCATAGACAGCAGAATTCACTTTCATTGATCTAATTAGAGGTGATATGAAAAACACTGTTAAAGTAGAACGTGCCAAGAAAGACATGACCCAACAGGATTTGGCGGAATTGGCTGGGGTTTCCCGGCAGACTATCAATTCCATTGAATCCGGAAAATATGTTCCATCCACCGTACTTGCACTCAAGATCTGCAAAGTATTTCAGGTAAAACTTGATGAGATCTTTGAGTTGGAGGAAGGGGATTGAACTCTTTGACTTTTTTCGAAAATTTCCCATTCCCCAAGCAATAAAAAGTTATATTTGGCATTTTAAAAACAAAAAACTGAATGCCAAA
>NZ_JBGTCA010000057.1:0-28622 GCF_041749095.1 Aquiflexum sp.
CAGGAAATATGGTATTTCAGGCGCCCAACCTAAAGAAGTTTTTGTTGAAACTATTGAAAAGGCCTGGAAGGATTTTGTGAAGACTAATCCAATTTTGGAGGTGGTGGAAAATCAGGATGGAAGTTCCTGTGATTTGGAAGATGGTAATTGTTGAGAGGAGAAAAAATATTTTGCCTGCATGCCAAAAGCTTTGCAAAGGTAGGTTATCCAAATTATGGGAAAGTAAATACTTTACTTGATAGGGGTTATTTCATCGTAAGGCCCTTTATGTCAATATCCTCGCCGAAGCCCAGATTGACACCAAAGGTGATGATGAGATTTTGTGGGCCGAAGTTGGAATTGTCATTGAAGTCGTTACCAAAGGAGGTATATAGCACTCTGTTTTTTCCAAATTGGTATTGGGCAATGCCGTTGATTTTGTGGGTATTTTCAAATATACTTTGGGAAATATCCGATCTGAAAATAGATTCAGCGGCAAGTGAAAATTTTCCTGCAACGTGTAATTGCAATTTTGTTCCCATGTCAACCGTGTGCAGATTTGGGATCATTTCGAAGTTGTCCCCTCTTTCATACCAAATCTCTTTGAAGTAAAAATAGCGGGTGAGGAAAAAGATGGATAGCCTGGAGTTTCCGGAATTTAGTTTGGAAAGGTTCCCGCCAAAATTTGACCAAAGTCCTATGCGGTAAATTCCGGTATTGTTCAGGTTGAATTCAGTAGTGTTGAAAGCCAAACCACCCCCCAAATCCCATTTGAAGCCATACCTTTCATTCATGGAATTGAATAGTCTGTCCAATTCAGGTGAGCTTTCTATGGTTTGTATTTTTGCACTGATAGCCCTTCTTAACTCCAAGAGTTGATTGTCTATTTTTTCATAGGTATCTTCAAGACTATCCATCATGCCGTTCAATGTTTCATCAGTGATCGAATCATTTGGTTCTATCACACTCAATACCCGTAAACTATCCAGGATTTTAAAAGATTCAGCTTCCAGTTTCAAATAATTCGGATCTGACTGAAGTGCCAATCTTTGATCTTCAAAATACTTGTTTCCTATAGATTGAAGCATTTTGAAGTAAATATCTTTTTTGACTTTATCTACTTTCCCCCTCAAAAGTGTTGATTGAAAGCCAAGAGAAAATCTGCTGAGACTCTGATCCTGTTGTACGCCGTTAAGCATGCCGGCCGAAACAGTTAAGGTTCTGGTAAAATTCAACCGATTGGTTTCTGAAAAATCCTTTTCGAAACTCAGGTTTTTGGCTTGTTTTCCCCACCAAAAAGGCGTAAATGCGATTGCCAGGTTATTGGGAAGAGAGGTGAAATTATTGGAGGCATTTTGGATGGAGGTAAAAAATTCTGGTGTCATGCCCGGCTCAATAATTTCAGTGGCAGAAGAATTCATCAGCTGAAAAGAAGGGTTTGTTGGGGTTTTCAATAGGTCAAGTTTGATCCCCTTAACTTCCTTCAGTACTGTATCCACCTCATTTTGTCCGTTGGCCTTTAGAACAACAAATACTGATAGAAATATTAGTATAATCCTCATGCCGATAATTAGAAAATGGTCACATGGAAATCTGAATAGATAATAGTCCCCATCCCTATTGTTTTCATGGAGAAATTGGTTTCTGCCACATTGGCATCTTCATCATATACCCTGATGTTAAGGGAGATATCAACTTTCTCAATGGGATTGTCATGCACATCGTGTATCGTTGTTCTGATTTCAATTTTGTTGTATTTGAGTTTTCTTACAGTTCCGATTTCGACATTTTCAACATTTCCATCAAAATTCATCAGTTCCTCTTCCTGACCTTGGGCATTTTTCAGATGAATGGATGTAGTAGAAGGTTGTCCGTATCCTGAGAATAGATCTATGAAAATGGATGTCCTTGATGTTGTTTTTAGCTGGGCACTGTCTGAGAATTTTGCCATATTTTAAAAATTTAGTGGTTGACAATATTGTAGTATTAGAGACTATTTTAGACTCTCTTATTATCCTTAAATAGATACTAAGATATTGAGATTAAGAAAATGTTTTCAGATTTTCAGCTTTTTTTAAATATTCAAATGAAAATAAGCGGATATTAAAAATAAAATAAAGATGAAGTCATCCTCCAACCTTATGTGACAGGATGACTTTCTTTATTCCTTTAACCCAATTTGGAGAGGGCTTCTTCTAATGCATTAATTTTAGCTTCTGCATCTGACAGTTTTTTCTTTTCATTTTCCACTACCGCAGCAGGGGCACCTGCTACAAAGCGTTCGTTACTGAGTTTTTTCAAAACCGAATTCAGGAAGCCTTTGGTATATTCCAGTTCTTTGCGGATGTTTTCTAATTCTTCTTCCAAATTGACCCGACCTTCCATGGGGATAAAACATTCATCGGACTTGACGACAAAGCTTACAGCATTTTCCAAAGAGTCTCCGAATGAAACCTCTGTCAGGTTTGCCAGTTTCTTCAAAACCGAGTCAAAACTCTGATAGAGATTCGGATTGTTGGTTTTAATAGTAAGAGAGAAAGCTTCTTTGGGAGAAATCCCCTTAGATGCACGGATATTTCTTACCTGTGAGACCAATTCAAATACCTGATTGGCATTTTCAATCTGAATTTTGTCAAAATCTAGGGCTTTGGGCCAATCAGTTACAATCAGGGCTTCATCGGTATTTCGCTTTTTAATTTGATGCCAAAATTCCTCTGTCAGGAATGGCATAAAAGGATGAAGGATTTTAAGTATTTCTTCAAAGAAAATAATTGTTTTGTTGTAGGTTTCCGGATCGATTGGATGCTGATAGGCTGGTTTGATCATTTCAAGGTACCAGGAACAGAAATCATCCCAAACCAATTTATAGGTTGCCATCAGGGCATCCGAAATACGGAACTTGCTGAAGTGGTCTTCTATTTCCGTCAATGCTTCATTGAAGCGGTTTTCAAACCAATCAATGGATGCTTTGTTGCTTTCACCGGATAGCGATTCATCAATCTCCCAGCCCTTTACCAATCGGAAGGCATTCCAGATTTTGTTGGCAAAGTTCCTTCCCTGTTCGACCAGTTTCTCATCATAAGGCAGATCATTGCCGGCGGGCGAACTGAACAGCATTCCTGTTCTGACTCCATCAGCTCCGAAGTTTTTGATCAGTTCAAGTGGATCGGGTGAATTTCCCAAAGATTTGGACATTTTTCTGCCGAGCTTATCCCTTACAATCCCTGTCAGGTATACGTTTCTGAATGGTTTGTCCCCCATGTACTCATAGCCTGAGATGATCATTCTGGCTACCCAGAAAAACAGTATTTCAGGTGCAGTGACCAGGTCATTGGTAGGGTAGTAGTATTTGAGGTCTTCGTTTTTGTTTCCTGTAGAGAATACATCGGTATCAAACACAGCAATAGGCCATAACCAAGCTGAAAACCAAGTGTCAAGCACATCATCGTCCTGCTTTAGGTCTTCAAACGTGTAACTTTTGTTGAATTTGTCATTGGCAATTTGCAATGCTTCATCTTTTGTCCTGGCCACTACCAATTCACCGTTTGGAAGGTAATATGCAGGTATCTGATGTCCCCACCACAATTGTCTTGATATACACCAATCCCTGACATTCTCCATCCATGAACGGTACATGTTTTTGAATTTGGGTGGATGTAGTTGAATGATGTCATCCATGACCGAACTCAATGCCGGCTTGGTGATATCCTCCATTTTCAGAAACCACTGCAAAGAAAGCTTTGGTTCAACCACTGCATCAGTTCTCTCTGAATGCCCGACATTGGATTTATAATCTTCAATCTTTTCGAGTTGCCCGACCTCATTTAATAATTTACCTATCTTCTTTCTTGCTATGAACCGGTCTTCACCAATAAGAATCCGGGCTTTTTCATTCAAGGTGCCATCGTCATTGAGAATGTCTATGACTTCAAGTTTATGCTTTATTCCCAGCTCATAATCATTGACATCATGGGCAGGGGTAACTTTGAGACATCCTGTACCGAATTCCATGTCCACATACTCATCTTCAATGATAGGAATGGCCCTGTTGATCAATGGGATAATAGCCTTCCTTCCTTTGAGATAGGTAAATCGGGGGTCATTGGGATTGATACAAATGGCCACATCTGCCATGATGGTTTCAGGACGTGTTGTAGCTATTGTTAGGTAATCATTTTCAGCCCCTTCGATTTTGTAATGGATATAGTATAGCTTGGAGGATATTTCCTTGGTAATTACTTCATCGTCTGAAAGGGCTGTTTTTCCCTGAGGATCCCAATTGACCATTCGGATTCCACGATAGATTTTGCCTTTGTTGTAAAGATCTACAAAAACAGCAATAACAGCATCGACGTGGTTAGGGTCCATGGTGAATTTGGTCCGGTCCCAATCACAGGAGGCCCCTAATTTTTTAAGCTGTTCCAGGATGATACCACCATATTTCTCCTTCCATTCCCAGGCATATTTTAGAAATTCCTCCCGTGTCAAAGATTTTTTGTCAATACCCCTTTCCTTGAGCATCGCCACTACCTTAGCCTCTGTAGCGATCGATGCATGATCGGTACCGGGAACCCAACAGGCATTTTTTCCTTCCATCCGCGCTTTTCGGATCAATACATCCTGAATCGTATTATTGAGCATGTGGCCCATGTGCAGCACCCCCGTGACATTTGGTGGTGGAATGACAATGGTATAAGGTTCTTTGCTATGATCTACCTTAGAGGAAAAAAATCTGTTTTCCATCCAGTAGGCATACCATTTTGCTTCAACTGACTCAGGGCTATATTTGGTAGCTAATGACATAGGTTAAAATTGTAATTAAAACTTCAAGGCGCAAAATTAAGATAAAAAAAAAGCCGAAGAAAACTCCCCGGCTCTAATATGTTATAGATAACTGTTTCAATTCGGTTTTTTGATCTTGGAGAAATCAAAAGTCTCCAGAAACTTAGTGGTAAAATTCCCTGCTTTGAATTCAGGATCTTCCAATAAGGCAATATGGAATGGAATGGTGGTCTTGATACCATCAATTACGAATTCCTCCAAGGCTCTTTTCATTCTGACAATGACTTCTTCTCTAGTTTGCCCACTGACAATCAGTTTAGCGATCATGGAGTCATAATTTGGAGGAATAACATAACCGGCATAAACATGACTGTCTACCCTGACTCCTCTGCCTCCGGGCATGTGTAGGTTGAGAATTTTCCCCGGACTTGGACGGAAACCATTGCATGGATCTTCCGCATTGATACGGCATTCCATGGCAAACAATTTCGGGTAATAGTTTTTACCGGAGATTTTATCTCCTGCAGCTACCTTTATCTGTTCCTTGATCAGGTCAAAATCAGTGACTTCTTCTGTTATAGGATGCTCTACCTGAATCCTGGTATTCATTTCCATGAAATAGAAATTCCTGTCTTTATCCACCAAAAACTCGATTGTTCCTGCACCTTCGTATTTGATGGCCTCAGCGCCTTTAATGGCAGCATTTCCCATAGCTTCTCTTAGATCATCAGTCATAAATGGTGAAGGGGTTTCTTCAACCAGTTTCTGATGTCTTCTTTGAATTGAGCAATCCCTTTCAGAAAGGTGGCAGGCGTTACCGTCGCTGTCCCCAACTATCTGAATCTCGATATGCCGGGGTTCTTCCACATACTTTTCAAGATATAAACCATCATTTCCAAAAGCAGCACTGGATTCCTGTCTGGCATCATCCCATGCTTTTTTGAATTCACTTTCTTGTCGGACAATTCTCATTCCTTTCCCACCACCACCTGCAGTGGCTTTAAGAATAACCGGATAGCCCATTTCGTTGGCTAATTTTATTCCATGGGCCATATTTTCCATCAATCCTTCCGACCCTGGAATAGTAGGGACTCCTGCGAGTCTCATGGTTGCTTTTGCAGTAGCTTTGTCACCCATTTTATTGATCATTTCAGGACTTGCACCTATAAACTTGATGCCATATTCCTCACAAATCCTTGAAAACTCAGCGTTCTCTGAAAGAAATCCATAACCTGGGTGAATGGCATCTGCATTGGTGATTTCAGCAGCGGCAATAATTCTGGGAATATTTAGATAGGACTCCTTACTTGGAGGAGCACCGATACAAACGGCTTCATCTGCAAATCTTACATGAAGACTGTCCTTATCGGCTGTAGAATATACTGCCACCGTTTTGATTCCCATCTCCTTACAGGTTCGGATCACTCTTAAGGCAATTTCTCCTCTATTGGCTATTAATATTTTTTTAAACACGGTAAATCGGGTTAGTGAAACAAAATTATCCAGCTGGATCTACTAAGAATAATGGTTGGTCATATTCCACAGGTGTGGCATTTTCAACCAAAACTTTAACTATTTTTCCAGAAACTTCAGATTCGATTTCATTAAAAAGTTTCATGGCCTCAATGATACATACTGTATCACCGGCTGAAACCATATCTCCCACACTGACAAATGGATCAGTATCAGGATTGGAAGTGCGGTAAAATGTTCCGATCATAGGGGATTTGATTTCCAGCAACTTGGAATTATCTTCTTTGGCCGCAGCCGGTGCAGGTGCTGCAGGAGCCGGCGCAGTAGGTGCTGCTGCGACCGGAGCAGCAATTGGCGTGGCTTCAGGTTTTACCGCCGGTGGCGCTTCTGAATACTTCTTTATAGAAAGTTTGAATTCGTCTGTTTCGATTTTCACTTCAGCAAGCCCTGAGTTTGAAATGAAGTCTATTAAATCCTGTATTTCTTTTGCTTTCATGATGCGTTTTAGTTTATAGAAATCCTTTTGGTAAATTGGTCTTGATTTGAAATTAAATAATGAAGCTGAATATATTAACAAATTTAAACAGCTTTTTAAAGTTATTTTACTCTTTCGGAGTAAGATCCATCTCTTGTATCCACCTTGATCATGATATCCTGATCAACAAACAATGGGACCATGACAACAGCCCCTGTTTCCAAGGTGGCCGGTTTCATCGCATTAGTTGCTGTATCACCCTTTATACCTGGTTCAGTATAGGTAATCATCAGCTCGACAAAAGGAGGAAGTTCGACAGAAAGTGGCGTTTCGGTTTCTGCATGAACAAGAATATCCACTATTTGACCCTCTTTTAGGAGATTTGATCTCTCAATCAGATTTTCAGAAATAGGGATTTGTTCGAAACTTTCAGTGTCCATGAAATTGTAACCAAAGTCATCTGCGAAGATAAACTGATGTGGTCTTTTTTCCACTCTTGCTGTGGTCACTTTTTCTCCTGCATTAAAAGTCTTGTCCAGCACCTTTCCTGTATTCAGGCTTTTCAATTTGGTTCTGACAAATGCAGCACCCTTCCCTGGTTTGACGTGCTGAAATTCTACTATGGAATAAATGTCGTTGTTCATTTCAAGACATAATCCATTTTTAAAATCTGCGGTACTTGCCATTTCAAATATTTAGGTTAATTGTTTCGTTTATTTTGGATCGTAGCCCCATTTGAGGTATATCGCTCCCCATGTAAATCCACCGCCAAAAGCAGCCAGGATAATGTTGTCTCCTTTTTTGAGATGGGATTCATAATCCCACAGGCAAAGTGGTAAAGTTCCCGCGGTGGTATTGCCATATTTTTCTATGTTCAGCATAACCCTATCAGGACCAATACCCATCCTGTTTGCAGTAGCATCAATTATCCTTTTATTGGCCTGATGAGGTACCAGCCATGCAACATCTGCGGCAGTTAGGTTATTTTTTGCCATTATATTAGCACTTACTTCTGCCATGTTTGTGACCGCAAATTTAAATACCGAAGAGCCTTCCTGAAATGCATAATGCTCTCTACTGGAAATGGTTTCTATGGTTGCAGGTTTTCGGCTTCCTCCGGCTTTCATATGAAGATATGGTGCACCGGAACCATCCGAATGTAATAAAGAGTCCATGACGCCAACTTCTTCTGTGGTAGGCTCTAGAAGAACAGCCCCTCCACCATCGCCAAAAATGATACAGGTCGCTCTATCCTGATAGTCAATGATAGATGACATTTTATCAGCACCGACGACGATCACTTTTTTATGCATTCCTGTTTCTATAAACTGGCTGCCCATGGTCAGGGCATATAAAAATCCCGAGCAAGCAGCAGAAATATCAAAGCTATAGCTTTTCGTCGCACCAACTCCATCAGCAATAATGTTAGCAGTAGCAGGAAAGGGCATGTCCGGTGTAACAGTGGCACAAATGATAAGGTCGATATCCTCAGGATCTGTATTTGTCTTTTTCAAGAGACCTTTGATTGCATTGATTCCGATGATGGAAGTACCTTTATTTTCTCCTTTAAGGATTCTTCTTTCCTTGATACCTGTTCTGGTTATGATCCATTCATCATTGGTGTCCACCATGGTTTCCAGCTCTCGGTTGGTCAAAATATAGTCTGGGACCCATCCATGAACTCCGGTAATGACTGCTCTGGTTTTTTTCATTCAATGGTTGTTTAAAGCTCGTTGGAGATTAGGTGAACCACTCCACTTGGCTTTGATGTAATTCGGCAAATATATATTGATCAGTCTGATTGTATTATTATCAAGGTTTCAAAATTATCTAAAAAGCGCATTTTCACCAAAGTTTTTTGGTTTTTGAATGCTTTTAAGCAAAGATAGCTTTTTGAAATTAATGATTTGGGAAGAAATCAGGAAAATAAAAATCCATCCCGGAAGGTTCCGGAATGGATTCTAAATTAAGTTAATTAGTGCTATGATTAAGCAAGAACTTCCTTCTCAATAACAACCTGTCCTTTGAAGTACAGTTTCCCATCAAGCCAATAAGCTCTGTGCGGTAAATGGAATTCACCTGTGGTAGGACATTGTGTAAGACCTGGAGCAGTTAACTTATAATGCGTTCTTCTTTTGTCTCTTCTGGTTTTCGAAATTTTGCGTTTAGGATGTGCCATCTCAATGCTATTTTAGATTAATCTTTTTTCTTTAATTTATTCAATATTTCCCATCTGGGGTCTGCGGGTTTCTCTGGTGTATTTTCATCTCCAGATTCATCCGAATCAATTTCATCCGAAAGATAGACCAAGCTACCTTCTTCTTCAAATTCATCCTCATCCATTTCCCCAATATAATCCGGATGGATTTTTTTGGCAGGAATGGCCAATAAAATGAATTCATAAATCAACTGTGCGACATTGATGCTCGGGGTATCCTTGGTTATCATATACACATCCTCGCTTATTTCCTCTTCGATCAGTCCATATTTGTAAATGACTTTCTCGGCCACTTCCATTGGATGATCGAATTCTTCCAAGCTTCTGTCACATGTCAATTTGATGGTACCGGCAATATCAAAATCTGCTTCCATTAATGAAGCGGTTTTTGTAACCGTCACATTTGCAGTGAGATCGGATCCGTTGACCCAGTCGTCAGCTTCGTGAAATTTAAAGAACTCATCTTTCACTTCAAAAGAAAAAGCATACTTGCCTTCCTTTAGTTTAATGATATCAATATCGTAGGCTCTTAAGAATTTCACGACTCCTCCTGCTTTTCAAGACCGCAAATTTAGGGAAATGCTTGGTAAAATAAAATTTGGCTTCAAAATAATTTGAACGGAAACAGATCTTAATTCCGATATCAGGACAAAACGCTAGATATCAGTCTCCAAAATTTATTGTTCAGGGATTTGAGGCTTATAATTTAGGGTCTTTAATGATTTTAAAGCTTATAAATATTTGCTTTTTACCACCATCAATTTTACCCGGGTCATTTCATGCATGGAGTAGGGGATACCTCCCAATCCTTCCCCTGAGGCATCTCTGCCACCGAAAGGCATCCAATCCACACGGAAAGCAGTATGGTCATTGACCATAACAGCTGTTGCATTGAGCTTTTGAACAGTATCAAATGCTATATCCAGGTCTTTGGTAAATACGGCTGCCTGAAAATGATAATCCAGGCTATTGGCTTCCTGAATGGCTTTTTCCCTGTCATTATATGGATAGACACATACAACAGGACCGAATATTTCCTCTTTGGAGACTTTGGTATCTTTGGATGGGTTCCAAATAACAGTTGGTGAATAGCAGGTATCCGAAATCTTCTTGCCACCACAAAGTATTTCCCCGCCACTTTTCTCTGCTTCCAAAACCCATTCATGAATACGTTCAACTTCCTTTTCAGAAATCAAAGGACCAACTTCCGTGTTTTTATCCAAAGGATCTCCGACAATTAATTGAGCAGCAGCTTTGGTGATTTCATCGGCAAGTTCCTTGGCGATGGATTCATGGGCAAATACTTTCTGAACAGATACACAGACCTGTCCGGCATGATAAAAGCCACCTTTGACAAGTGCAGGAACCATGGATTTGAAATCCGCATCAGGCTCTACTATGACCGGAGCAACTCCGCCATGTTCCAAGGCACATCTTGTCCCTGGTGCCAATTTTGATTTGAGGTACCAACCGACATTTGCTGAACCGATAAATGAAAGATACCCGACACGCTTATCTGTGGCGAGGATTTCAGAGGATTCATTGTCGATGATCAATACCTGAACCCAATCCTTTGGTACCCCGGCTTTGTGCAGTATTTCCGCAAATGCCAGACAAGATAATGGGGTATTCGAAGCAGGCTTTACGATCACAGGGCATCCTGCTGCAAAGGCCGTCACTGTTTGATGTACTATTAGGTTTAAAGGGTGATTGAAGGCGGAAATTGAAGCAACAACCCCAATTGGCTCCCTTGTGGTAAATGCGATTCTATTTGCTGAGGCTTGCGTCAATCCCATGGGAATTTGTTCTCCATTGAGCCGGCCTATTTCTGCTGCTGCGATTTTTACGCCATTAATGGCACGTAGGACTTCTACTTTGGAATCCTGATATGGTTTTCCTCCTTCAGAGGCTGCTGTTTTGGTCAGTTCTTCCAATTCGGATTTCATCAGCTCGGCTGCCTTTTCAAGAATGGCAATCCTTTCGTACGGTGGTATCCATTTGGAGCGGTTCAAAAATAGTTCCTGTGCTTTCCTCAAAGCTTTTTCCACATCTTTTTTCCCATCCATTGGGATTTCATGGATCAACGTCTTGTCGAATGGAGAGAAGACTTTTAAGGTTTGGGTATTGCTCATAGCTTTTTAGATTTTTCTTTTAACATGACATTCAATATGGGGTGGTTAAGCGAGTAATCGACAGGTAGATCAATGATATGTACAGATTTATTATCAAGACAGTGGTTGAGGATTTCTTGAAAATCAGCATCGTTTTTAGGTCTATGCCCCTTTGCTCCATAGCTCTCGGCATACATGACGAAGTCGGGATTTTTATAATCCAGACCAAAATCCTCAAATCCCATATCTTCTTGCTTCCATTTGATCATTCCATAAGCGTTGTCATTAAGGATAATGACAGTCAAATGAAGACCCAACCGAACAGATGTTTCTATTTCCTGCGAGTTCATCATGAATCCTCCATCTCCGACCACTGCTACCACATTTCTTTCAGGATAAAGCATTTTGACCATCATGGCTGATGGAAGGCCTGCACCCATAGATGCCAAAGCATTGTCAAGCAAGAGGGTGTTGGGTTGATGGCAGGTGTAATTTCGGGCAAACCATAATTTATATATCCCATTATCTAATGTGATGATGTCTTTCGAATCCAGTTTTTTCCTTAGTAGATTGACAAGTCTTTGCGGCAACATGGGAAACCTATCATCAAGAAAATATTTTGATAAGTGTTCTGATACTTCCTTTTTGACCTTTTTATAAAAATCAAAATCCCAGTTTTTTTGAACAGTTGTATGTTCGGTTAATTTTTTGACTGAATTTGTGAGATCCCCTACCACATTTAATTGTGGGAAATATACAGGGTCCACTTGTGCAGGAGAAAAATTGACATGGATGACTTTTTTACCGTTGTTTTTCATAAAGAACGGCGGTTTTTCGATGACATCATGTCCCACATTGATGATCAGGTCAGCTTCCTCAATGGCAACATGGAGAAAGTCATTGCTGGACAAGGCCGCTGTCCCCAAATACTGGGAATGTCTTTCATCTATGACACCTTTTCCCATTTGGGTGGTGAAAAAGTAAATCCCTGTATGGTCCACAAATTCATGAAGTGCCTCACAGGTAACTTTTCGGTTTGCACCGGCACCGATCAGCAGTAATGGCATTTTTGATTCACCGATCATTTCTACCGCTTTTTCAATTGCCTTATCATCCGGTTTTGGAATGATATGTCCCACCACCTCAAATACACTGTCATCACAATCTTCCTGAGCGATGTCCTCAGGGAATTCCAGATGAACAGCTCCGGGTTTTTCTTCTATGGCCAGTCTGAAAGCCTCCCTTACATTGGAAGAAATGCTATTGCTGTTAACGATTTGTTTGGTGTACTTGGTAATGGGTCGCATCATATCGACCACGTCAATAATCTGAAACCGGGCCTGTTTGCTTGTTTTGATCGGTTTTTGACCGGTGATCATTATCATGGGCATTCCTCCCAATTGGGCATAGGCAGCGGGGGTAACAAGGTTGGTAGCACCGGGTCCCAAGGTGGCCAAACAAACCCCGGGCTTACCGGTCAATCTGCCGTAAGTGGCCGCCATAAAACCTGCACCTTGTTCGTGCCGGTTAAGGATTAATTTGATTTTTGAATTCTTTAAGGATTGGAGAAAGTCAAGATTTTCCTCCCCTGGGACGGCAAATATGTACTCTACTCCCTCATTTTCTAAGGCTTTGACAAAAAGATCTGAAGCTTTCATGGTTGATTATTAGTAGTAATTAAAAACTTGCTTTTACATACAACCACAATTTAGTGAGATTGATTGCTTAAAAAATGAATTTTATTTGTTTTGATTCGAAAATAAAAATATTTTTTTCTTTAAGGTTTAGTCAGTAATTTGTAGTTTTAAAAGAATATTTTGATTTTAACTATTAATTCCTCTAACCTTAAACCACAAAAATATGTTGTCATTTGTCATCACCGCTTTAGTCATTGCGCTGATTGCTGCAATACTTGGTTTTACCGGAATAGCCAAAGGTTTTGCTGCGATCGCTAAATTTGTTTTCTATATCTTCCTTGTGATTTTCTTGATCACCTTAATTATAGGGTTGGTCAGCGGGTTTTGATCCCCATAAAGAGCATTCGATATAAAACTATCCGAAATGAAGACATTTCGCCTATTTCCTGTAGCTTCATTGAAGTTTGGAAATTTCAGTGAAAGTATTTGTGATCCCAATAGCCATGTGGTCAAATAAGGAAGGAATCTATACGGGTTAATCATAATCAAACAAAATCAAACTCCGGTCAACTCCCTGAATTTTACACTTTGTCGCTGACTTAGGTCTATTTTCTGTCCATTTTTCATTTCTAATAACAAGGTACTGTTGAAGTATGGTTCTATGTTTTTGACAAAATTCAGGTTAATGATAAATTGCCTATTTGCCCTAAAAAATACCTCCTCAGGAAGCCTACTGTCCATGTAGGTGAGAGATTTATGCAGTAAGGGTTTTTTGTTTTCAAAATAAACCTTGACATAATTTCCCTCACTTTCGATAAGGAAAATATCCTTTACCGGAACAAAGAAGCATTTCTCTCCATCTTTAATAAAAATCTTTTTTTCAAGACCTAGTTTATCCTGAGAACTATGAATGAAATCCTTAATCCTTTTTTCCACCTTTAATATGGCATCTTTGAGCCTATCAGGGTTGATGGGTTTAAGAATATAATCCAATGCATTGACTTCAAAGGCTTTGATGGCATATTCATCATATGCGGTTACAAAGATGACTTCAGGTACTTCTTCCAGTTTACCCAATAATTCAAATCCGTCCATTCCTGGCATGTTTATATCCAAAAATATTAAATCCGGTTTAAGCGTATTGATATCGGATATTGCTTTGGAAACTCTTTCACTTTTTCCTATCAATTCCAATTTTGGGTAGGGAAGCAATAAGGTTTCGAGTTCCCGGATTGCCAGAATTTCATCATCAACGATGTAATATTTCTTTGTCATGGCCTGTATAAGTTAGTGGGTAAATGATGGTTACTGATATTTGGTCAGGAAATTTATTGCTGAGATTGATTTCGGCATTTTCCCCAAAAAGACTTTTGAGTCTTTTTCTGATATTGTTTAGCCCAATTCCTTTATTCCCGCCGATTTTTAGTTCACCTGGATTAGTCACTTCAATTTTAAACATTTTGGATGAAATGGAAGAGGTGATTCTTATTACTCCACCATCAGGTAAATGATTGATGCCATGTTTGATAGCATTTTCAGCAAGTGTGAGGACCATAGCAGGAGGGACTTTTGCATCCAAAGATTCTGCCTCAAGGTCAATGTTTACATCCAAACGGTCTCCAAATCTTATTTTTTCCAGTTCAAGGTATTTTACCACCTCATTGATTTCATCGGAAAGATTGATCAGAGGAGTTTTTTCATAATTAAGGGTAAAACGCAAAAGTTCACTGAGTTTGATAATTGCCTCTCGCGCTTTATCGGCATCTATCAATACCAATGCTTTGATGCTGTTGAGGGCATTGAAAAGGAAATGTGGGTTCAATTGGGATTTCAGCAATTCTAGTTCGGAAGTTTTGATCAGGTTTTCCATGATCAGTTTTTGTTCAGAGATTTCCTTGTTGCTGTTTAGTATGTGGTAGAGGTAATAGATGATTATCCATACCACGACATATCTCGCCACATTCATATTCTGCCCAAGAAAATCTATAATGAAAGCTTTGAGAGGGATTTTATCAAAATTGGCAATGACCGGAGGAAGATAGAAAACCGACACCATTATCAATGTGATCATGAAAGTATCAGACAGTGCCCTAAACCAAATTCGGGAAAGACTTTTTTCAAAAAGAGAAGGTTTGATAAAAAGTATTTTGTAAAAATGCGACACCAACAATCCAGATAATGAGAGTTTTGCAAATTGAAACACAAAATTCCAATCAAACCTTCTTAATATAAAAAAAGTATAGTTAATTGTTTCTACAAAGATGATGGAACTCCATCCCAATATTTGCCATAACCAATATTTTTGGGTTTTTGTAAGGTTGATTCGCTGCATACGAAGTAATTATTTGAACTATAAAACACCTTACAAAAAACACAAAAGAACATATTTTTTCAACCTTGAAATACAGGGTTGCATTAATAAATGGATGAATGAAAATCAGGCCATATTGACATAATTTTCAAGCACTCCAATAACATCGATTTCAATGGATATTTTATCATTGATCTGCAGGGTGAAGCTATCATCCGGTACCAGACAAGTTCCTGTCATCAAATATACCCCATCGGGAAAACTCATTTCCCTGAAAAGAAATCCTGCCAATTCATCATGTCCTCTTTTCATTTGGTTGATGGAAATATCTCCATCAAAAACTGTTTTTGAATCCCTTTCTATTTTCATCAGGATTTTGCTGTCCGGATCTATCGGTTTTTCCGGAATCAGGAGACAAGGCCCAATTGCAGCAGAGAAATCGTAGCATTTTGCCTGTGGAAGGTATAGTGGGTTTTCGCCTTCTATATCCCTTGAGCTCATGTCGTTTCCTATGGTGTAACCAACAATCTTACCTAATGAATTAATGAACAGGGTCAGTTCAGGTTCGGGCACATTCCATTTTGAATCTTTACGGATATTGACTTTTCCTCCCGGATGGGCTACCCGGTAATGTGTGGATTTGAAAAACAATTCAGGTCTTTCTGCCTCATATACTTTGGAATAAAACACATCGGCACCGCTGTCCTTGGATTCTTCCATCCTTGCTTCCCTGCTTCTAAAATAAGTGACACCCGCGGCCCAGATTTCTTGGGTGCCAATGGGTGCCTGAAGCATTTCTTCTGTCCAATTGATTTCTTTTGAGGCCTTAACCTGTTCTTTGAGTTTTTGGTAAAGGTTTTCCTGATTTACCAAAGAATTCCAGTCTTTTGAATCCGAGAGGTAATGTTTGCCATCTGATTCGATGATGATGTTGTTTGAGGATTTATAGATTTTCATAAGGATAGGTATGTAGGTTTATTGAGAGTGATTTTTTTTTGGAAAAGTTTTTTAGACAATTCAATTAATGAAGATTATATTTTTTTTCATTTTTAATAATCGAGTTTTTCTATCATCCTGACGATTCTTTCGACTTGGGTGTCCTGTTTTTTGGCATCCAAAATTGATTCTATATAAAGCTTTTGTTCCCAATCTTGCAGCTCCAAAAATCTGGACATCGCTTTGGGAGCATCTTTAAGACAATTCAAGATTTCTTCTGGAATTCCCTGAGGTCTTTCATCTTCAAAAAGTTGTATGTGAACATAATCCCCTGCTTCTTTCTTTATCGCTTTTCTGATTTTTGCATTCACAGGTAAAAACAAGCGACCATTTCCAAATGGCATCAGTTTATAATTATCCAATTGAAAATTTTCGATATGTCCTCTGACTTTCATCCAACCAAAAGGAAATCTTTTTTCCATTGGCACTTCCGGAATAAGCGCATAAGTCCAACCGCCTTTTCCAGGGAATTTTTCCAATAAATAGTTTTTGTCAGTTAGTGGGCTTTTTTTCATTTAAAGAAAAGACTCAATTTAATTTAATTCTAAATTTATAAAATTTAATTCCTTTAAGTCTCATGTTTTTCTATTAATCTCCTTCACTTAGTTAGATTTGTAACAAGTGATATTCATGAGCGGGCCGTTGTGATTTTGCCTGCCACCAATGTTAATCCTGATGACCGAGATCGTGCTGCCAAGATACCTATTGTGAAAGAATTTGCAAACAAACCCCTGACGCCAGAAGTATTTTGGAAAGTGGTGAATGATAATATTGCTTAGTGAGTCAATGTTAAATTGGGTTTCGATTTCCAATTCAATACCGAAGGTTGTAAACTAAACACAAATCAAAAAGCTTCCCCAAAAGTAAGATAAAACCTGAATTCTTCGCCAGGAGAATGGGCAAGGTCCAATCTGAGATTGAGCTTTTCGCGCTTGCTCAGCTTGAACCTTCCCCCAAGTCCATAAGTAGCTTTGGTATTTTGGATTTGGAAGGGAAGATCGTTGGAATATACATTTCCCAGACCTGCAAATCCTACCAATCCCCACCTGGGCAGGAATTTCCATCGGTATTCTCCCTGTATGGCAGCCATATTGTTATCCCTGAACTTTCCTTCAAACAGTCCCCTCATCAAACGGTTACCGCCCATTTGGGATAATAAAAAAAATGGTGGGTCACCGGCCTGGATTTCGGAATAGGCCTGCCAGGCAAAATGCTGGTTTTCTTTGACCTGATGGACTTTTCTAAAATCCACCACCCACCTCCAATACCGGAATTCACTGCCAATGGCTGAATTGAAATGCTGAAGACTGCTTTCCGCAAAGGTACCTGAGGTTGGGTATAGCTGACTGTCCCTGCTGTCATAATATAGCATGGGGCCAATACCGCTGACTGTCCCGCCTTCCAGGCCATTGTATATTCCGGACTCCAATAGCCCGGATGGTTCAACCCTTCTGATATCAAAATTGTCAAAATGATACCGGAACCCTGCATATAAATTTCCGGAGACTTTTCTCAGATAATCAAAGCGAAGTCTCGGTAATCTGGCATCAAATGATTCTCTGTCTTCTTCCCTGACTTCATTGCCTGTTCCATAGAAGAAAAATACATAATCATACCATCCCAACTCTCCGGCAAACAGGTTTTTGTTTTCCTTTGTAAACAATCTCCAACTGCTAAAGGATAACACTTGGTCAAAAAGTGTATAGGCAAATCCAACTGCTACCTGACTTTCAAAGGTATTTTCGCTGCTGCCTCCCATTTTGAAATTGCTGACTGCACCTACTCCAAAGGCCCAACTGGTCTCCGGTGTAAAATACACTAGGGGTAAGACGGCAAAGGTTGGCTTTTGGGATGTACTGTCAGTTTGTGCCTGGAGTTGATCACTGGAAAAAAACACAAGAACAAATACCAATAAAATCTTGAATGAATCCATACCGAAAAATATACGCATAAAATGTGATGCCGGAGCATAACCAAACGGAAAGAAAGAGTTTTTGTCGCATGATTGACATTTAACATATACAGACTACGGCAATACTAATCTGGTAGGAATGAGCTATTATCTTTATTCAATAATGCTTTTTTAACACGTAATTCCACCATTGCTGTTTTTTGGATTGAAGAATTTTGTATCTTTTCCATGTATAACTATGGAGAAAATAAGGTATTTGTTCAGGGTTTTTTCCGTGATGGCTTTGACAGGAGGGGTCTCTCAAGTTGGATTTGCACAAGATGCTGATTCATTGATCCTTCAAAAAGCATCGAAAGCCTTTGAATTGGCTTCAGCCAACTCTGATTCGGCTTATTTTTTGGCAAAAGATGCTTTGGGAGAAGCACAAAAATTGTCATTTAAAAGGGGAGAGGCTAATTCCTTTAATGCTTTGGGTTGGGTTTTGATGCACAAAGGACAATTGGATTCCTCCCTGCTTTACCTGAACAAATCCCGCCTACTTTTTATGGAGGAATCTTCCACCTATGATATTGCCAGGGTAAACATTAATCTTACGGAAGTATTGACAAAGCAATCCCGGTTTGGGGAAGCGCTTTATTTCGCTTTGGAAGCGGACTCGCTTTCCACAAAACTTCAAGACCTGCCCCTTCAAACAGATACCAAAAGGTTATTGGGAATATTGTACAGGGAACAAGGGGATATTGACCTTTCAGTAGATTATTTTAAACAGGCAATATCCGGATTTGAAAGGCAAGGTGACATCAGAAGATCTGTGAATACAGCTATCAGTCTCAGTATTTTATTGAGAAAGATAAATCTTGCAGACAGTAGTCTTTCTGTTTTGAAAAAATGCTTGGCTTTGATAGAAGGATCAGAAAACAACGAATATCAATTGGCAATGGTCAACGAACATATGGGGGACAGCTATTTTTTAAAGGGGGAATATCAAGAGGCTTTGGGCCACTATATTCTCTCTTTTAATCTCTTTGGGAAACTGGGAAATATGGCTGATGTCGCCTATGAGGCAATGGTTGTTGGGAAAACCCATATAGCTTTACAGCAATACCCTCAAGCTGAATATTTTCTCAACAGTGCATTGCGTATTGCTGATAGTCTGGATTTTGTCAGTTACCAGTTTGATGCATCAAGTGAACTGGCATCATTGTATAAAGAGACAGGACAATGGCAGAAAGCTTATGCTCATTTGAACCATTCTTTGGTCCTTAAAGAAAAACTCGAACAGCAAAAACAGGTTCAGATTTTGGCAGAACTCAAAGAGAAATATGAGTCAGAAAAAAAGGAACAGGAAATCGCCCTACTAAAATCAAATGTTGAATTGGAAAATGTCATTGCCCGAAGAAGATTGCAATTCCAATATTTCACCTTTTTTCTCTTTTTGTTCAGTCTGGCTTTGGCCTATCTGACATTTAACAGATATCGGTTAAAACAAAAATTAAATGAGCAGGTACTAAGAAATCAGATCGCAAGTGACCTTCATGATGAAATAGGATCAACCTTATCAAGCATTGATGTAAATAGCCGTATTGCCCTATTGAAAGTGGATGAAACAGAAACAGTGGCGAAACAATTGGAAAAAATCCAACTGAACACAAGGTCTATTATGGATAATTTGGCCCATATCGTTTGGTCTATAAACCCCAACAATGACAGTCTGGAAAAATTGGTTTACAGGATGAAAGATTTTGCAGCAGAAATCCTTGAGCCATTAGGGATTCAATATTCTTTTAATCATGAGGATATTTCTCCTGAATTCATTCTGAATCCCATTTTAAGGAAAAACATCTACTTGATTTTCAAGGAGGCTGTGAATAATTGTGTGAAGTATAGCATGGCTTCGGAAGTTGAGATTACAACAGTTTTTAAGGATAAAAATCTGTTGGTGAAAATAGAAGATAATGGGAAAGGCTTCGACTTGGAAAAGGCAATGGACAAAGGCAATGGATTGGGAAACATGAAGGACAGAACAGGTCAAATTGGTGGCAAATTGTCCATAAGATCTAATCAGGAAATCGGAACATTGATCAGTTTGGAAGTTCCAATCACCTGATTGCGGTATTTATTTTATGAAGCTTTTATCTTAAATTCAACATCTTACAATTCTGCCATGATACCTATCAGGATTTTGATTTTTGAAGACAATAGTAGCCTCAGAGAAGGTCTATGTCAGTTGTTGATGCTAAGGGAGGAGTATACCATCGTGGGGGATTTTGGAGATGCAGGCCAAGTCAGGGAAGCAGTGATCAAAGGTCGGCCAGATGTGGTTTTGATGGATATTGACATGCCGGGTATCAATGGGGTAGAGGCTGTAAAACAAATTCGTGAATATGATCAGAATGTACAGATAATCATGCTGACGGTCTTTGATGACAACTCTCATGTCTTTGATGCCTTGAAGGCAGGCGCAAACGGTTATTTGTTAAAAAGGAATGTTTCTGATAGGCTGGTAGGGGCAATTGAAGAGGTATTAAAAGGGGGGGCACCTATGAGTCCTTCCATTGCAAGGCTCGTTATCAATCAGTTGCATGAACAAAAATCCAAAAACCTGTATATGCTTTCAGATAGGGAAAAGGAAATCCTTGGTTCATTGGCAAGGGGTAACAGTTTTAAGCTTATTGCAGCTGATCTGGGCATTAGTTTCGAAACTGTTCGAACCCATACCAAGCGGATTTATGACAAGTTGCATGTTCATTCCCAAGGGGAAGCTATTAGTAAAGCACTTAATGAGAAATTGGTTTGATTTTTTTTGAACCGCTTTTTGACATCCCCCTTTTATGGTATTGACAGGGACATTTGAAATTCTGAATTTTAGATCAGGCAAACATTATGATGATTGTTTTAAAATTAGGGGCTTTGCTTAGAATGGTATTTTATTGTCACTTAATTTCAACAAGATGAAAACTTTCAGTGCTTCTTCAAAATCTGAGGATTCCTTCGCAAAAGTAAAGTATGGGAAAAAGATAATTTTTAATTTATTGGGTTTAGGGATTTCCCTAGTCGGATTGATTGGATGTGCAGAAGAGCAGGACCCTAACAATCCTAATACAAATAACCCAAATAACCCTAATCCAATAGTTAGTGTTGAAGTAACAGCTACATCTCCCGAATTCATTTTCTGGGGCGATGAGTTGACATTAACAGGTAAGGGTTTCTCTACCAAACTTGAGGACAATTTTGTTTGGCTCAAAAATGAAACAGCTGCATTTGGGAGTTGTTCATCTGATAACAGGGCTGACTCTACTGGCTGGCGAAAAGCAACTGTGCTAAGAGCAACTGCCACATCTCTGACCATAAAGATTCCATATAAAACTGCTTCAGAAAATTCAAACAATAGGGCCTGTGGGGTAATCAATCCAAATATCAGCGTGACTGTAAATGGGAAAACAGCTGTTTCTGAGAAGGTCAAGCTGCTTGGAATTCCGCATATCCGCGAAATATGTTATTCCAATTCAGGTTACAAAGGAGCAGGGATGATTCCTGGAAAGGAACTTGAAAACCAAATCAGTATCCCTGGTGTTGGTCTTTATGGAGCAAGTTCAGGAATAGATAAAAAAATGAAACTGCTCGTTAATGGTGTTTACTTACCCCTGACTAAAGTGGAATCAACAGGCCCAACCAATTGTGCCGACAGTTATAAATTCGTAATTCCAATAGAATTCGCCAATGGCAATTGTGCCACTGCCGACCCTGTACTTACAGGTCGCTTTGCCAATATGATGGATTTTGTTGCGGTTATTGATGGTACCACTAAATCTTCTGAAAAATTAACTTACCCAGTGTCCTCATTCCCTGATCGTTCTTACAGCACATTTACCCAAAGGTCATTTTCTTATAGCGCAGCGGGCAATCCCGAGATTGTTTTGACCGGAAAAGGCCTCAACTGGTATCCGGAAGCACGATTTTCCCCACAGGGAAGTACCGGTTGTACTTTGGCTACTATTGGTCCAGTGCATTCTGAAAGTGGAACCAAGCTTACGATATTGGTTCCTTTGGCACAAATGCAGTCTGGTTGTAGCTATATACTTACACTGGTGGATGTCTGTGGGCGGGTCAGTAATCAGGTCGGTCAGGTTACGATCGGGGCATGAAAAAAAGTATAGGTGAAATCCTAATATGTGTTTTATCCCATATTTTTTAATATAATCATAGGGATTTACTTAAAGGAATATAAATTGTGGTATTGGCTATTTAAAAAATTAGATTTTCAGATCAGGACTTGTTGAATTTATAGCCATACCCGCTTTTTTTCAGAAACTTTCTGAAATTATTGGTTTTGAGGATTTTATTCAGCGCTTTTTCTTTGTCTGCAGCATTGTTATAATAAGATTCACAGATTCTGTAACCTATAAAATAACCCAGGTCAGCGGGACGGTCTTTGGAATTGTTGCCGTTGTACAGCCATTTGCTGTAGTTATTGCCGTACATTTCTTGGGAAAATTCTTTCCAGATCTGCTCCTCATGTTCATATCCGTAAGCGTACATACCGACATTGATGGATGTGCCGGTGACTTTCTCGGCAATAAAGTCTGCTGCGCCTTCCATGATGGTCATGGTCAGGAGACGATGATTAAGGTGACCCCATACCACTCCCGGACCAAAGCGCTGTTGGGTATGTACCATTTCGTGTGCCGTAAATTCGAGGATCATGGGTTTTTTGGGCAGGGTATGCTTCAGCCAACCGTTCATGCCCTCCCGAACAGTCGTACTGTCTGAGGCAACCATTTCAGTACCTATTAGAAGCCATCCATCCCTTACTGTTCCACCTGTTGACAAAATCCCTATGGCAAAACATATTTTTGGTGCTTTGAAGTTTTTTAAGGCTTGCCCGTACAATTCTATCTGATCTTCTATTTCCGATCTGTAACCTTCAATCGAAGTTGTATTTTCTCTCACCGATTTCCAATATTCCGGATATCGGCCGATCTGAGCAATGTATTTTTCGGCAGTGAGGTGCCTTGCTTTGATCAGCTTTTTGAATCCATTGCTTGCTTTTCCAAGATAGAGGACATCCATGATCTGTACGCTGTCTTTCCTTGTTTTGGCATTGTGCAATCTGTCAAAAGCATCCCAAAAATTATCAATATCAGAAGTGACAATCAAAGGTGACCGGGCAAAGGACGAAAAGCCAATAGCGCTGAAAGAAAGAAATAAAATCAGGATAATCTTCAATTCTATATGGTTTACTGGTTTTATAAAACTAACCATTATAACTTATTTATTTGGAACATACGGGATTTTCGGCTAAAAAATGCTTTTGGGCCAGTAACGACAAATCATTGATATTTGGATGGGAAAAGATAATGAAATAAAAATCAGGAACATACGTCAAGGTATGGAAAATCTAAAATAAAAAAGGCAGCCAAATGGCTGCCTAAAGTTAAGTTAGGAAATACTTATCGTTTTGACAGGTTTCCTTTTCGCCTCTTCTTTTTTGGGGATTTCAAGGTTCAATATACCGTCCCGGTACCGGGCTTTGATTTTGTCAGCTTCCACAGTATTGGGAAGATAAAATGACCTTTTGAAGGATTGGTAACTGAACTCTTTTCTCGTGAAGGTTGAATCTTCATCGAAATTTTCGGAAGACATTTCAGAATGAATTGTCAGCATGTCATTGTCCAGCTCAATGTGGAAATCTTCTTTCTTCATGCCAGGGGCTGCCATTTCCACCCTAAATTCTTCATTGGTTTCGACGATGTTTACCTTTGGGAGGGTGCTGTCTTCAGAAGTCCAGTTGTCCCGACCGAACAGGTCCCTCATCAGGAAATCATCAAAGAATGATGATCTCATTGGTGCAAATCCGTTTCTTTTCATGAGTGAGTTCATAGCTTTTAAATTTTAATAGTGAAACATTTTAACATTTTCTGTCAATAAGAACCTTGCGTAGGGCAAGTCTATCATTATTTAATTACTATTGTATTAAACCATGGTTCATTATTATTTATACAAGATTAATGCCAGCTCCCAAAAAATGAAATTTTGACAGGGTAAACCTGAAAAAATGACAAGAACCTGTCATTTTTATTATTGAAAGTACTTGCACTCTTCTTAATAAAACTTAAGATCTTTTATCAGCTGGGAGTAACCAGCTCTCCAATTTTTCCTGAAGTTTGAGGGATTGGGTTTCGTTGATCGGTTTCTCCCAAAAATCTATTACCAAAGGAAACTTTTCGGATTTTTCCCTGTCAACTTTACTCAATGAAGAAGTTACCATGACCACTTTGATATCAGCTTTTTTGATTTTGTTGGTCAGAAGTTCCAAAAAATCCCAACCGGACATTTTGGGCATATTGATATCCAAAAAAATCAATAATCTTGAAGAATTTACATCCATGGTAAAAATATAATCCAAGGCTTTTCTTGCATCAATGAAACATTCAGGATGAGCAGTTAAATGGCTCTCTTTGATAATGATCTCGTGAAGAAAAACAACTCCGGGATCATCATCTATTATAAAAACTTTTGGTTTATCAAATGTCACTATTTTCTTAAGTTTTCAGATTTAGAATGCGTATCTCTCACAATCGCATCAAGTTGTTTCAATGTATCCAATAATTCTCTTTCAAGTTGCTCACGGCTTTTGCCTACATGAGCGTATTTAGGATAGTTGATCAATAATTGATTGATACCCATAGCTTTGGTCAAAGGGGCCCTGACCAAATGGGACTGGTTCCATGTAATTTCTTTTAATGTATTGTTTTGGACTTCTATTTCCGATATCGCATTTTTTAATTTTTCATTGGAATTGCTTAGTTCTAAAGTTCTTTGGTTTACTAATTCTCCCAAATCATCTTTCATTTTAATATTGAAATAATATTTGACAATAAAATAAATCAAAATTAAAAAGAAAACAGCAACTAATACTTTGAATGTTAAAGTCTCAAAGAAGTAAGCTCTGACCACAATCGGTAAAGATTGAACCGAATCCAATTTACCGTATCTCAATACTTTCACCTCAAGGTTGTATTTACCTGGTTTCAGGCTGTTAAAATTGAGATGCCTTTGGTCTTTAATTGGTAGCCATGCCCCACTTTCACCATTAATCCTATAAAAAAATGAAAATTGGTCAGGGTTATCAAAATCAATGGTGGTAAATGAGATATAAAAACTGCTCTCACTTGGTGGAATTTCAATTATACTTTCAATTGGTACCCTTTGATTTCCTATTAACAGATCATCCCAGAGAAAATTGGCCGCTTTTTGCTCTAAAGTTGAAATTGCAGATGGATCCACAATTCCAATTCCTTCGACCGTTGGAATCCATATTTTACCCGAAAAATCTTTTAAAGCTGATGGAAATATCAGTCCGTTGGCTTCCGAGTTGGGCATCCCAAGATTTTTGTTGTAAAGTACTGAACTGACAAAAAAATCCACATCACTATTATCCTTAAACCTCTTCAATTCTGAATTGGAGATATATTGGACTCCGAAATTATTACTGATCCATACACCATCTAATTGGTCGTGAGTGATACTGAAAACGCTTTGGGATTTTAGGCCATGGGACTTTTTAAGTGCTTTGAATTTCCGGTCGGAGTACAATACCATGCCACCATGTGTACCAAGCCATAGGTCTTTATCCTCGTCCTCATATATACAATAAATTATATTCTCCCCGGGGGTCAATGGCAAAGTCTGGTTTTCTATAAATTGGCCATCCTTTATCCTGAATATACCCTGATTCATTGATCCAATGAGGATTTCTTTGTTTTTCAGTTCCGATATGCTTATAAAATTGGCAGTAGCGAAATTGTCCGGCAGGTCAACTTTTTGCAGCATTCCGTTTGCGTTTATATAATGGATACCTCCATTTCTGGTCAAAATCCACATCCAATTTTTGGTATCTTTGTAAACAGCATAGACATAATTGCTCTTCAGCCCATCCTCAAGTGTTATAGTATCGATTACTTTCCCGGAATGGCCATTGATAACAGAAACCCCGGAAGAGGATCCGACAAAAATTTCATTCTCTCTGCTGCCAATAGTAATCACCCCATTTTGTAACAGGCCATCCTTCACATTAATGGAATGGATGTCGCCTGATTTTATTCTGAATATACCATCTGATCGCGTTCCGACCCAAATACTGCTATCTGCTTCCTGATAAATGGCTTTGATATTTTTTTCTTCAAAAATTTCAAAATTCGGCTGATTTACTTTTGCAGGTTTGACCAATGCAAGACCTTTTCCAAGTGTACCCAGGTAGAGATTGTCCTTTTCTTTAATGATCTTTCTAACGGTATAATTTTTCAGTTCCGGATACGAAAAGCGGTTTACTATTCCATTTTCGATCATCATCAGACCCATTTCCGAGGATCCGGCCCAGATTCTGTTTTCGGAATCAGAAACAAGACTGACGGGGTTGATGTCTTTTATATCTTCATATGAAAGAATTTTTTCCATTTCATAACTTTCCCTCAATCTATAAATCCCGGATTCCGGAGATGATATGTAGATGGCAGATGAGTTTCCGAAAATTCTCTGCACTGAAAAACTCATTGATGAAACAAGATTGGACTCCCTTGATGTGAAATCAATTTCATATAATCCTTGGTTGGTACCGACCAAAATTTTAGTATTACCGAGATTGAAAAAACTCCATATTTCAAGGGAAGATTCTGGATTCCAAAATGGAAGATCACTAAAACTGTTATTTTCCAAAATATATATCTTACCATTTTGGGTTCCGATCAATAATTCCCCATTTTCATTTTCTGATATTGCTCTGATCCAGGTTTTTTTTGTTATTTGGGAACAATCGATCACTTGTAAGATGTTTTTATCCAATTTGGCTATGCTTTTGTCACCAGAAGCCCAGATTCCACTTTGGGTTTTAAAAAATGCATAGTAAGTCTGTTCCAGCATTTCAGGATAACTGTCCATATCAAATACCTTCGGAAAAGTCCCATCAAAGCGAGCTAATCCTTCTTCCGTAGCCATCCACAAAAATCCCGTATTATCTTTCTCCATGGCAAAAATTGCATTTTGGGGTAATCCATTTGAATTGTCCCAGATTTCCAAGACATAATTTTTACCCATAATAGGGATATCGTGCCGGGCACTGTCAGAATTGGATAGGTTTAATCTCTCCTTTGAAGTCAAGGGAGAAGTAAAAATTAATATTAGAAAAGATATCTTTAAAAGGATTTTAAAGGTCAAAATCGTAAAGCTAAGCGTGATAGATTTTTTATAATTTCACAGGAAATTTTGAAATCACTGTGGATCAATAATTTTTCAGTTTATTCAATATCCTCAATTGACTTGCCCCAAATAACTTAATAAACTTCATAGTAAATACCCATAGAGGAATATTTAATTTGGTTGTAATTAATATATTTTTAAGGTAATTGTAAAGTAAAGTAACAATAAGAATTCGGTATTTTTTATTTAAAGCAGACCTGAAAAATAAAATAAATAAGAGCTTAGTTTATTATTTGTTTTAAGCTCCAAATTTCATAGTTTAAAATACTTGAACTTGTATAGAAACCTGAATTACGTTTGTTTTTTTTCTGATTTTTATCTCATTAGTTTTTTCAGGAAAATTCATGGATTATCAAAATGATCTTAACCCTACTTCTTCATATTCGGAAATTCCAAAAAACTGACAGGTATTTTAACTTTCAGAGCGGGATTTTACAGCAAATCTTGCCCATAAACCAGTCAGGCTTCTCTTTTCACCCTTTTTAAATGACAATGTGTGTTCAAATCTTGAGAGGGTGCACTGGGGAATTTGAGCAAAAGTAATTCTAATTTCAAAATCACATGAAATCAAATCTCACCCAAATACCTATGCACCATACTGATACTCATGGAACCTTCACCAACAGCGGAAGCTACCCTATTCATAGCCCCTGACCTGACATCCCCTGCGGCAAATATTCCAGGTATACTGGTTTCCAATAAATAAGGATCTCTTTTGAGCTTCCAGAATTTTTTGAATCTAGGATCCAGTTTCAGATCATTTCCTGTGACCATAAAGTTCTTGGTGTCTTTCACGATCAATTCGGGCAGCCAATGCGTAACCGCCTGAGCACCGATAAAAATGAACAAGGCTGCTGCTTCTTGTTCTTTATCCTCATGGTTTTTGAATTTCACCAAAACCTTTTCCAATTGGTTATTACCTTTTACCTCAGAGATTTCCCCTTCTGTCCAAAGGTCGATGTTTTCAACAGAGGCGATCTGATCGATAAGGTATGAAGACATGCTTGCTTCCAGTCCGGTGCCCCGTATCAGGATGATTACCTGTTTTGCAAACTTGCTCAAATACATGGCGGCCTGTCCTGCAGAATTTCCTCCTCCAACTACCATGACTGTTTTGTTTTGGCAAAAGGATGCCTCCGTATTTGCCGCACCGTAATATATTCCTGCCCCCAACAATTTTTCCATTCCCGGTGCATTCAGGGTCCGGTAATTGACCCCTGTGGTGATGACCACACTCTTCGCATTGATTTTTACCCCGGATTTTAGCAATATGGTTTTGTATGGATCATTGAATTCCAATCCGGTGACTTCTTGTGGGGACAGAAATTCGGTCCCAAATCTTGTAGCTTGTGTAATAGCTCTTCTGGTAAGGTCAGAGCCACTGAGACCTTTTGGAAATCCCAGATAATTTTCAATTCTGGAACTTGTTCCTGCCTGTCCTCCCGGAGCTCGTTTGTCAATCAATAGGGTTTT
>NZ_JBGTCA010000058.1:0-4196 GCF_041749095.1 Aquiflexum sp.
TTGAGTTCAGAAAACCCATGAAGTCAGGGATATTTTTGGATGAAATTCATAGGGAAATTCGAAAAAGCGTAGCCTTTGCCGAAAAAGATCGGGTATTTGCAGATGACATTGCAATAGGGATAGAGATGATTCAGGAAGGGATGATAATTGAAGTTATCAAACAAGTGGAAGAACGAGAAGGTATTTCCCTCAATACAAAGTATTCCGACCTATTTGAAAAGTATTAAAACGATAGACGCAGAACGCATTGCGCCAAGCGCATCACGATAAGCAATATGAACAAAGCTAAACTTATAGGACCTTTTCGTCAACTTCTTACCATGACCGGCTTACCTTTAAAAGGAGCACTTTCCGATAGAACACTACCGGTTTTGGAAGAGGCGGGTATTTGGATGGAAAATGGAGTAATTCAT
The DNA here is from genome assembly GCF_041749095.1 of Aquiflexum sp. Classification (GTDB taxonomy): domain Bacteria; phylum Bacteroidota; class Bacteroidia; order Cytophagales; family Cyclobacteriaceae; genus Aquiflexum. The sequence continues at coordinate 414 of NZ_JBGTCA010000058.1, forward strand.
CGTATCGATACCTTTCAGAGCTTATTAAAGAACGCAGAAAAAGAACAGCTAGAAATAATTCATTTGCAAGGCAATCATGTTTGTTTACCCGGATTTATTGATGCGCATACTCATATTTGTTTTGATGGTACCAGAGCTAAGGATTACGCTATGCGCAATGCCGGAAGCAGTTATTTGGAAATTGCCAAAGCGGGAGGGGGAATTTGGGATACAGTAACCCAAACCCGAAAAGCAAGTGAGGAAGATTTAATTAAAAAGACGCTGAAAAGAGCAAAACAACATCTTAAAAATGGGGTAACCACTATAGAGGTGAAAAGTGGCTATGGCCTTTCCGTGAGCGAGGAGTTAAAAATGTTACGCGCTATACAAAGTGCGAATCTTCAAGGTCCGATAGATCTTATTTCAACTTGTTTAGCGGCGCATATGCTGCCTAAGGATTTTGCGGGAAGCGCAGTTGATTATCTCGATGAAATAAGTCGTTCCCTCTTTCCGGTGTTACGGAAAGAACAACTCACCAATAGAATAGATGCCTTTATAGAAGAGAGCGCCTTTTCTGCCACTGATATTGAAATCTATTTTAAAAAGGCCAAAGCATTTGGGTTTGATCTCACCTTACATGCCGACCAGTTCACAACCGGAGGCAGTGCTGTGGCGGTAACTCATGGTGCTATAAGTGCAGATCACTTGGAAGCAAGTGGTCCAAACGAAATTGCCCTATTGGCAAAAAGTGATATAATTGCTACAGCTTTGCCCGGGGCATCCTTGGGTCTGGGATGTGGTTTTACTCCGGCCCGCCAATTGCTTGATGCAGGATGCGCTTTGGCTATTGCCAGCGACCATAATCCCGGTTCAGCACCCATGGGCGATTTGCTTACCCAAGCTGCAATTTTAGGAACTTTTCAAAAATTGTCGACTGCCGAAGTGCTTGCCGGAATTACCTTTCGTGCAGCAGCAGCCCTGAAGCTTAAGGATAGAGGCAAACTGGGAGTGGGTTTTCTAGCCGATTTCGCCCTATTTCACACCGACCATTACAATGAGATTTTGTATCATCAAGGGACATTTAAACCCTGTATGGTGTTTAAAAATGGAGAATGTGTTTATGATAAGCATAACCACTAACCCTAAGAGAATGGGAACTTCAAAAGAAAATACAAAATTCAAGTTCAAAATGAACGTAAATAGAGAAACAGTCCAATATTGAGTGAAGTATGAGTTTTAAAGCCCAAATATCTCAAGGAATTCCAACGCAACTGCCTCCAAAAAGGGGTTATGATACTACTGTATCCCATGCCCCAAAGCGAAAGGATGTGCTCTCCAAAGACGAAAAAAAATTGGCTATCGGAAATGCACTCCGCTATTTTCCGGCTGAATGGCATTCGGAGTTGGCGGAAGAATTTGGCTTAGAACTAGCAGCCTATGGTCGAATTTATATGTATCGGTTTCAACCCGATTATGAAATGTACGCCCGTCCAATACATGATTATCCTGCTAAAAGTCTTCAGGCAGCAAGTATTATGCTAATGATTCAAAATAATCTGAATCCGGCTGTAGCGCAACATCCAAATGAACTGATCACTTACGGCGGGAATGGTGCTGTATTTCAAAATTGGGCACAATACCTGTTGACTATGCATTATTTGGCGGAGATGACCGATGAGCAAACTTTGCACATCTATTCGGGGCACCCTATGGGATTGTTTCCTTCCTCCAAAGAAGCTCCAAGATTGGTGGTTACTAATGGAATGATGATTCCTAATTACTCACAGCCCGACGATTGGGAAAAATACAACGCACTGGGTGTCACGCAATACGGACAAATGACAGCAGGCTCCTATATGTATATTGGTCCGCAAGGGATTGTGCATGGCACGACGATCACCGTTATGAATGCCTTTCGCAAAGTTCTTGATAAGGACGAAACTCCAGCGGGGAAATTGTTTCTAACCTCAGGACTGGGAGGCATGAGCGGCGCGCAACCTAAAGCGGGGAACATTGCGGGCTGTATTACTGTTTGTGCCGAAATTAATCCGGCTGCGGCCACAAAAAGATTTCATCAGGGCTGGGTAGATGTACTGATAGACTCTTTAGACGAATTGGTCGTACGTACCAAAAAGGCGCAAAAAGATAAAGAAATACTTTCTATCGCTTTTATTGGAAATATCGTGGAGGTGTGGGAACGATTTTATGAGGAAGCGTTATTTGTTCATTTAGGATCCGATCAAACTTCCCTGCACAATCCGTATGCCGGAGGGTATTATCCGGTAGGGCTTACCTTTGAAGAAGCCAACCATATGATGGCCAAAAATCCATCCGTTTTTAAAGAAAAAGTACAAGACTCTTTAAAACGGCAAATTGACATCATAAATAAACATGCTGCCAAAGGCACCTATTTTTTTGATTATGGGAATGCATTTTTGTTGGAAGCCTCCAAAGCTGGTGCAGATGTAATGGCAGCAAACAAGATCGATTTTAAATATCCATCCTACGTACAAGATATCTTGGGTCCCATGTGTTTCGATTATGGTTTTGGTCCCTTTAGATGGGTATGCACCTCCGGAAAATCATCTGATTTGAGAAAAACGGATGCCATTGCTTTGCAAATTATGGAAGAGTTGAAAATCAATGCCCCGAATGAGATTCAGCAACAAATGCAGGACAATATCACTTGGATAAAAGAGGCAGAAAACAATAATCTGGTAGTGGGATCGCAAGCGCGGATATTGTATGCAGATGCGGAAGGTCGAATCAAAATAGCCGAAGCTTTTAATGAGGCAATAAAGCATGGTGAACTCACCGCTCCCGTAGTTTTGGGCAGGGATCATCACGACGTAAGTGGTACGGATTCTCCCTACCGGGAAACCAGCAATATCTATGATGGAAGCAAGTTTACAGCAGATATGGCAATACACAATGTGATTGGCGATAGTTTTAGAGGAGCCACATGGGTGTCCATACACAATGGTGGAGGGGTTGGCTGGGGAGAAGTCATCAATGGAGGTTTTGGATTGCTGTTAGATGGTTCGGAAGATGCTTTCAGGAAACTAAAAAATATGCTCTTTTATGATGTCAACAATGGTATTTCCCGAAGAAGCTGGGCACGAAATAAAGAAGCCCGCTTCGCCATAGAACGGGAAATGCAACGCACACCCGGGTTGAAGGTTACTTTGCCAAATTTAGTGAATGATGAAATTTTAAATCGTCTGTTTTAAAAACTCTTGCTATTAACGAGTCAGGTACGTGCCTTGATTTCTGTACTACGGATTTTTCCCGAAAGTTTACTATCTTGTTATCTGATTTATAGTGAAAAAAGGAACTTCATCTCATTAAAAAACCTATTACCAACTAAAACCCTGCCCCATGAAAACTCCGAAAGGCAATCGTCGAAACTTTATAAAAAAAAGTAGCCTAGGGGCTATGGGATTTACCTTGCTTCCATCTTTATATGGAAAAGTAGCGCCTAGTGACCGTTTACGTGTGGCACATATTGGCGTTGGGGGAATGGGAAATAATCATATGCAATGGTTCTCCGCGCTTCCAGAGGTCGAGGTAGTAGCTTTATGCGATGTGGATGAGCAACATCTCGCTGGCAGTTTAAAGGCTATGGAAACCTTACAACCCGGAAAAAAAGTTGAAGGTTATGGAGATTTCCGACATATTTTGGAAAGAAAAGATATTGATGCCATCACCTGTGCTACACCGGATCATTGGCATGCCCAAATCGCATCTTTAGCTTTTCAGGCAGGAAAAGATGTTTACGGAGAGAAGCCACTTTCTTTTGATATA
>NZ_JBGTCA010000059.1:0-31139 GCF_041749095.1 Aquiflexum sp.
GAAAGCAAAGAGATGAAAATGTTCAAAATCGAGCGGATAGGAGAGGTTTTGCTAACTTCAAAGCCTTTTAAGTTCCAATCATTGCACCAACCACTGGAGCAGGGATTGTTTGGATTTACAGGTAAGAACCAATTTTATATACACCTCAAGCTCAGCAAAAAAGCCTATCAATTGATGATGGAAGAATATCCTGATGCCAAACCACTGACATATATCAAAAACCGTAACCAATATTACTTCGAAGGTGAAATCCCCCAACTGCCGGGTTTGGCAAGGTTTATTCTTGGATTGCCAGGCGAAATTAAAGTATTGGAAGGGGAGGAGTTGAAGGAATATTTGAATGAGCAGATTGAAAAATTGAGGATTTGATTTGTCTGTTTTTCATCATATCAGTTCTGAGAGCCTTAAAGGTCATATTCAAAGGGTCGGTAAAATTTTTTATAGTAAAGATGAAAAGATAGTAAATTTAAATTGATTTTTATTTAAGGATTGATGGGCCAATAACTTGACAAGCAATGCCTCGTTCAAGTCCTATCTGATTCTTAACAATTTTTAAATTACTGCAATGAAGATTTTCGGTATTTTCGAAAGATGAAATACCTTTTTCAAATTTTCGGGCTTTTGACAGTTTTATCTGCATGTGGCTTAAAGTCAGGTAATGGAGATTTAATTTCTGACTATCATTTTGAAATTAAGGATTCCATTCAAATTGACTTCCTGGGTAACCTCATTGCTTTTGATTTTGAACCCGGGTCTGGTTTGTATTTGGGACGGAACAATTTCACAGAGGAGCATTTGCTTTTTGATGATCAGGGAAAAATCCACCATCGCTTTATTATGCAAAAAGATGGCCCGGATGCTGTTTCCTGGGTTCAGGGTTTGGGTTTTTTAGATGGGAAAATTACAGTAATGGATTCGAATAAAGGAATTCTTCAGTTTTCAAATGAGGGGGAAATAGCCAATAGGATTGAATTGCCTGAAGATTACTTCTTTATCAATGGAGTGAATTTTCCTGCAGCAAGATTTGGGAATGAACTGATGTATATCCGGCCTGAAAGGGATGGGATGGATTGGTTTGGATAAATCCCACCAAATGCTGCAAAAAGATATTCCATTGCCCGAAGGAATGATTTTCTCTACAGTACTCAACGATCAAGGTCAGATCATTGCCCTCAAAGACCAGGAGTATTTTGGTGTGGAGGAGGAAATGGTTACTCTATATAAGGTTGAAATTGGGAAAGGTAATTGACCAAAAAATATAAAAATAAATTGAGAAAAATTTTCCTTTTCACCTCTCGATTCCGACAACAGTCCAGAAAAGTGGTCTACCACCCTCAAGGTTGGATAGATTTCTCTCTACGTTCGAAATGACAAGGAAAGGCTTTCTTCCAAAATATAACTGCGATCAGAATGACGGACCACCATCCCTTCGTCCCCTTCGCCAATGTGAGTGTCACTCACATATTTGCAGAGATTCTTCACTTCCCATAAAGGCTCCTGTAAATATTCAGGTTTGATGAAGCTTCGTTCAGAATGACGGACCTCTTGCCTTCATCCTTCCTACTTCATCCCTCATCCTTCACCCTTATCCTTCATCCTTTAAAAGCCTCCGAAATATCCACCTCCTGTAAATAAAAGCACTTTTTCACTTTTTGGTAAAGCTCATTTTGGTCAACCGGTTTGGTGATATATTCATCCATGCCGACCTCCATCACTTTGTTTTTTGCTTTTTCAGTGGCATCTGCTGTAACGGCAATGATTGGAATGGAAATATATTTTGCTCCACATTCACCATTTCGGATTGCTTCAGTGGCTTCATATCCATCCATTTCAGGCATTTGCAGGTCCATTAGGATCAGATCAAATTTTTCGGTTTTCAACTTCTCCAATGCCTCTAAGCCGTTCATGGCAGTTCCGAAGCTGGTATTTTTCCATTTTCTGAGAATTGATTTCATCACCAATTGATTGACGGGATTGTCCTCTACCACCAAAAGATTTTTTCCCTGGAGATTAAATTCTCCGTTTTCATTTATTTCACCCATGTTATTTGATTTTTTTTCAGGTAGCTGGAATTCCATATCCACTGTTACAATTGTGCCTTTGCCTTCATCACTTTTTAAATTCAATTGACCACCATACTGTTCTACCAGGGCTTTGACTATGCATAGTCCAAGGCCAAAACCACCGAATTTTCTTTTATCATCAATCTGTTCCTGTATAAATGATTCAAATATCCTGTCCAGTTTTTCCTGTTTGATACCGACGCCTGTATCCTTAACCTGAATAGCCAAGCTTGCCTTTTCACCTGTTTTCTTTTCTGTGATAATTCCCAATCTCACTTCGCCGTTTTGGGTAAATTTCACTGCATTGCTCAATAGATTTTGGAGAATCTGTCTGGTTCTTGCCAAATCCCCAATGATGAATTTGGGCAATTGGTTGGTTTCCTCATACACAAATTTGAGTCCTTTATCGGTACATTGCTTTTCGGTGTTACTCCGGATTTCCTGTAGGAGTTTATGGAAATCAAAAGGCTTGTATTCCAGTTTCAGTTCATTTTTTTCTATTCTCGAATAATCCAGAATAGAATCAATCGAACTCAATAATCCCATTGATGAATACTGAATGACCTCCAGGTCACTTTTGGTCTTCTGGTCTGCTGATGAATCCTGTATTGATCTGGAGAGTCCAATTATCGCATTGAGCGGGGTGCGCAGTTCATGGGAAATATTGGACAGAAAGAATGATTTAATCTGATTGGATTCTTCTGATTGCCGGAGCACAACTGTCTGCATTTTTTCCTTTTCGCCCTTCAATAACCTGATTTTGTTGGACATGGACAGGGAGAGGAACAGTACTTCCAATCCCGTTCCCAGTTTTGAACTGAACTCTGTCCAAAACGAATTGGGTATAAGGCTGAAATTATTGAGTATAAAAACAGTAAAACCTAAAAAGAAAAACGCAATACCCAAACTAAAGAAAATATCAGGTGATTTTCCTTTGATATATCCTGTCACCAATGACGCTATGACATGGATTAAAATCAGAATACCCAATAAATTGACCAAAGGATAATAGAATTTAAGACCTGCTGAAACAGTAAATATCAATGCCAATAAAACAATCAAGGAAATAAATAAAATATTAAAAGACTTATGTATCCCCGGACTATATTCTTTCACCTGTAGATAAACCTGGGTATATCTCCCAAAAGCAATGGCCGAGAGCGTTGCAAATATCAATACAGCATGTTTGTTGAACCAACCAGCCTCAGGTGCGATATATTGGTAGAAAAAACCATCAAGTCCTAAATGGAGCAAAATGATGGACGCAACATAGGATGAGTAAAGCAAAAAACTTTTTTCTCTGATACCAAAATAGAAAAACAGATATATGATACCGGCCAAAAATAGAATTCCGTAAAATCCTCCAAAAATGAGTTGGTCAAAATACGATTGAACAATCAATGATTCTGAATCAAAAAGGTTCAAAGGCAAATTGATTACCTCTCCGTCACTTTTGTAATTGATATAAAAGGTATAGGTCTCGCCGGCATTCAATTCCAATGGAAATAGGATTTTTCGGTGGTTGATCGGTCTTCCTCTTGCAGGAATTAAATCTCCGCTTTTAAAGCTTGCAATAAGATTGTTATCATGGATTTGGAATAAGTTAACTACATCGGTAATCGGTCTGCCGGTTTCCAGATAAAGCTGTACAGATTTTTCCGAAGGATTGGTCAGTTCAAACCTCAGCCAATAACTCGCGTCTGTAAATCCCAAATTGGTATTTTCATTCTCAAGCTTGAAAAATTCAAGACTCTGCTCCATTTCCAAAAATACCGGCAAATCGATACTGTGATCATCTACTTGGGTCATTTCAGCATAGGGATAAATGCTGGTTGGAAATACTTGTGGAACAGTTTGGCCATTGGTTTCATTGGCCAAAATCAGGGCTATGACAATAACCCATGAAAGAAGTGCTTTTTTCATGATTGAAGAGTTGGGTGATTCTCAATCCATAGATACGAAAAAAAAAATTACATTAGATTCAGATGTTTTTTGACCCTAAAAAAATGTATCTATTTATGGATTTTAATGTAAATAACATTTCATGAGTATATAAAAGACTTTTTTATCTCTAAATTGAGTGATAAAATTTGTTTCGGGGAAAATTATATAGAACGCGAAAATGGGAAAATATCTGTTAATTCTGGTTTCAATTTTGATTTGCCATTCCTGCAATCAAAACACAGAAACAGAAACTCAACAAATAGCTTACGATCCAACCAGGGATTATATCAAGCCAATTCCAGGTAAGGATGAGATCATTGAAAACGCATTGATCAAAAGAGGTGAAGTATTAATATCGTATTCAAGTTGTTATGATTGTCACAAATCTGAAAACCGATCTAAAGGTCCCTCATTTCAGGACATATCAAAAAGATACCCTATCAATCAGATTTATATTGACCACTTGGCAAGAAAAATAATCAGCGGTGGAACAGGGGCATGGGTTTATCCGGTAATGACACCCCATCCCAATATAAGATTTGAGGATGCCCAAGCCATGGCAGCTTATATACTATCCAATAAGAACCAATAGGATAGAAATCGATTACTCCAAGAAGTCATGGTTTTTATACTTTGGATTGGGGTAGGTATAAAAGCCTTCTCCTGTTTTTACCCCGGCTTTTCCTTCATCGAGCATCCTTTTCAAAATAGCAGCAAAATCCTTGGCGCCTTCTTCTTTATTGTTCATCGTCACATGCCAAACAGTATCAAGCCCAATGGTATCCATGATTCCGAAAGGGCCCATATCCACCCGGAAATTGACCATGTAGGATTTATCAATACTTTCAAAGCTGCCAATGCCATTGGCAAACAGTTTTCCCGCTGTGCTGAGAATTGCACCTAGCATGGCATTGAATAGATAGCCATGGTTTTCTTTTTTGATCAAAATAGGAACTTGCTCCAGTGACCTTCCAAAATCTTCTAATATCGGAATCAAGGAAGGGTCTGTACCGGGATGGGGCATGATGTCCACACCTTTGGCATAAAATACATCATGGAAGTGAAGGGAGCAGAATTTGTCGGGTCTTCCTGAAATCTTCGCAAACATTGATGGAAGAAGAAAAGAAGTGTTGGTGGTGAAAATGGTTTTATCCGGAGCAATTTTCCCAAACAATTCCCAGACCTGGTTTTTGACTTTCACATCTTCCAATACACTTTCGTTGATGATATCCGCATTGGAAACTGCAACATTGGGGTTGTCCGTGAATATAATACTCTCAATAGCAGCAATACCTGCATCAGCGTCAAGACCACTTGCCTTGGACAGTTGTTGGATGATCTTAGGCATGACTTTTTTTGAGTCCTCCAAAGCTTTTGGATGGATATCATAAATGGTTACTTCATATCCCGATAGGGCTGATTGAAGGGCAACCCTGCTGCCCAGGGTTCCTGCACCCAAAACACATACTTTTCTGATTTTCATATTTTATTGGTTTGAATACTGTTCAATGCTCTTTCTCCACAGGCTTTGACCGCATGGATGAGCGCTCCAAATCTTGGGTCTTCTGCAAAACCAAGGCTAAATCTTTTATAAATCTGCTGTGCAATAACCCCTACTTTGAAAAGACCAAATACATAATAAAATAGGATTTGATCCAGGTTTAGAGGGCTTTTGGAAGCATAATATGCTACTACTTCCGATCGGGTAAAATTCCCTTGAGGGTAGGTCAGGTTAAACATCTTCAAAGTGTCCGAATCCTCTGCCTCTGCCCAATATGCCAGTGAGGTCCCAAGATCCATCAAAGGATCTCCAACTGTAGCCATTTCCCAATCCAGTACAGCTTTGATTGCAGGATTTCCGGCACCAGCCAGTACTAGGTTGTCATATTTGTAGTCATTATGAATGAAACCTGTATTCTCCTTTTCGGGCATATTGGCTTTCAGCCAATCACTCACAGCCTCCATTTCAGAGAGTTCATCTGTCTTGGATTTGAAATACCTTTCAGACCATCCCATCACCTGTCTTTCCACATAGCCTTCAGGTTTGCCCAGTTGGGATAATCCGGATTGATGCAGTTCCAGTTGATGCAGATCCAAAAGACCATCGATGGTATTTTGGGATAACTTTCTAAAAAATGAAGCATTCAGATCCATCCCTTCAGGAATTCTGTTTCTCAATATGAGACCCTCTACTTTTTCCATGATAAAAAAAGGTGCCCCGATTATATTTTCATCTTCACAACAGACAATGGGATCGGGAACCTTCGAATATCCTGCCTTTTTCAAGGCTTCCAACACCCTGTATTCCCTGACCATATCATGAGCTTTGCTGATTTTCAGACCAAGAGGAGGTCTCCTCAACACATATTCACCGGCAGGTGATCTGATCAGGAAAGTCAGGTTGGAGTACCCACCTTTGAATTGGCTGATTACAGTGGAATCAGGATCCAGACCAAAATGTGTTTCCAGGTAGGGTAGGAGGTTTTCAAGTCCTTTTGGTTCTTTATTCATGTTTGGAATATGATTTTAGGATGCTTCTGGCCAAAACCGATTTGTGTACTTCATCAGGACCATCATATATCCTTGCCCCGCGTTCGTGTCTGTACCAAAATGAAAGCAGTGTATCATCTGTGATACCCAAGGCACCGTGTACCTGAATGGCCCTGTCCAGGACTTTCATCAATACATCAGAGACAAAAAACTTGATTGTGGAAATATCTTCTTTGGCTGCCTTGGCCCCATTTTGCTCAATTTGGTGGGCGGTGTTCATGACCATCAGTCTTGAAGCTTTGATGGAAGCAGCACTTTCCGCAATCCAATTTTGGATGGTCTGCTGCATAGCGAGTGTTTTGCCGGGATCCAGTTCACGGGAAACAGCTCTTTTGCTCATCATATCCAAGGCTCTTTCGCAGATTCCAATCCATCGCATGCAATGGTGGATTCTTCCCGGACCCAATCTTTCCTGTGCCAGAACAAAACCCTGACCTTCAGATCCTATCAGATTGCTGACAGGTACCCTGCAATCGGTGAAACTCACTTCCCCATGGGACATATAATCTTCTCCAACATCTCCCATAATCGGGATGTTTCTGATCAACTTGTAGCCGGGATTGTCCAAAGGAACCAAAATCATACTCGCTCTCTGATATGGATTTGGATTTTGGGGATCTGTGATGGCCATGACAATGGTAAAAGCGGCCCCATCTGCCGAAGAGGTAAACCATTTGTGGCCATTGATTACAAAATGGTCTCCATCTCTGACGGCCAGGGTGGATAAGTGCTTGGGGTTGCTTCCTGCATGTGCAGGTTCCGTCATGGCAAAGCAACTTCTGATTTCCCCTCTTTGAAGAGGGCCGAGGTAAGTATCCTTCAGTTCCTTGCTTGCAAATTGATGCATCAATTCCATATTCCCGATGTCAGGTGCCTGACAATTGAAAATATAATGCCCCAAAGGGCTATTCCCCAATATCTCAGAAATCCCTGCAAAATCAAGCAACGAAAGTCCGAGACCACCATCTGATTTGGAAAGATGAGGTGCAAAAAGATTTTGTTCTTTGGCCAGATCCCGAAGTGCTTTGAGTTTGGGGAGATAAGACTTGAAAGAACCATATATAACCTCAAGCTCAATGGGGTAAACATGTTCTTCCAAGAATGCTCTGTATTTGGAAAGTAATTCCTTGGTATTGGGTGAGGTTAAGAATCCTGTATTGCTCATTGGGTAGAATTAAATGGTAAAACCGCCATCGGCTGTAATCACAGTTCCGGTGGTGTAGGAAGATGCTTTAGATGCCAAAAAAAGTGCCGCTGCTCCGATCTCTTCACTTGTGCCCACTCTTTTGATCGCCAGAGATTTCATCATGTGGTGCATTATTTTTTCATTGCTCCAGAGCGCTTCTGAAAACTTGGTCTGTATCAGACCCGGGCAAATGGCATTTACTCTTATTTTATGGTCTCCCCATTCTTTTGCATAAACTTTGGTCAATGAAATTAGGGCAGCCTTGCTGACACTGTAAATGCCCAATCCCTGTTCAGGAGAAATTCCCCCAATAGAACTGATGTTGATGACAGCACCGTTGGAAGAGGCACGCAGGTGTGGAAAGCAAAGATTCATCAGATGAAAAGGAGCCTTGACATTGACATCCATGATTTTGTCATATGCCTCCAAAGAGGTATCATGGACAGGACCAAAGACAGGATTACTCGCAGCATTATTGACCAGCACATCAATCTGACCATATAATTCTATTGTCTTTTTCACCAGATTTTCCAATTCATCACTGCGTCCAACATGGCAGGCAATACCGCTGACTTCATATCCTTTACTTCTTAAATTATTGGCCATTTCATCAAGGGTTTCCTGATTTCTGCTGCTGATGACAACTTTGGCACCTGCCGCTGCAAATGTCTCCGCAATACTGAAACCTATACCCTTGCTTGCACCGGTAATCAGGGCAACTTTGTTTATCAATGAAAATAGAGTCGATAAATCCATATCTATAACAGTTAAATTAAGTTATCCAACAAGATAAATAATATACCTTTCAAAGGCTATCCATTGGGTAAAAAATATTATGCATACCGAGTATTTTTATTTAACTTGAAGATCAAAATCTAATCAAAACATTAAATACAATATGATGAAGCAGGTAATTTTTAGCCAAACAGGAATTCCGTCAGAAGTTTTAAAATTGGAAGAAACATCAATTCCACAACCCAAGCCCCATGAAGTAAGGATAAAAGTCACTGCCAGAAATATCAATCCCTCGGATATTATGTTTGTCCGGGGAATGTATGGGATTACTCCAAAACTGCCCAGCAGTGCGGGATTTGAAGCAGCAGGTGTAGTTGATCATTCTGATGAAAAAAACAGTATACCTGTGGGCACTAGGGTCATCTTTACAGCCATCGGAACTTGGAAAGAATACATCTGTGTGCCGGCTCAATTGATAATTCCTACACCTGATGGCATGTCTGATGACGTTGCCTGTCAGGCTTTTGTCAATCCATTGACTGCATTTGGGATGTTGGAAACAAGTGGACTTTTGCGCGGAGATTGGGTTTTGGTGACAGCAGGTGCTTCAGCTTATGGAAAGTTGGTAATACAAATGGCCAAACAAAAAGGAATCAATGTAGCCTGTACGGTAAGAAGAGATGAACAGAAAGACCTTCTCACAGATCTTGGAGCTGATTTGGTCATCAATACCGAGAATGAAAAACTACAAAAAGTCATTGTGGAAAAAACAGATGGAGGGGTAAATGTGGTTTTCGATGCAGTGGGTGGAATATTGGGAGCAAAAGCATTGGCTTGCTTAAAGCCCGGTGGCAAAATGATGGTCTTTGGACTGCTCAGTCTGGAAAATATTCCTTTAAATTCCGGTCTGTTGATTTTTAAGAATATAAAAGTTGAAGGATTTTGGTTGACCACCTATATGGAAAGTCTCAATCATGAACAGCGGGAAAACGCCTTTCGCACAGTCTTCACCCATCTTCTAACCGAAAAGGTAAAAGTTGATATTCAGGCCACTTATCCTTTGGAACAGTTCAAAGAAGCTTTAGAAGAGTATGAAAAAGGCGGTAGGAACGGGAAGGTGATTTTGGTCTCTTAAAACAAACTCGCCTGTACGGCTTGTGGTCTTTGGGCCTGAATGGTTCCTCTGAGCATGTCCTGCATCAACTTGATAAATCCGGGTCTGAGATTGTCTAATTGGATTTTGATGTCTTTTCCTTCAAAACCAACGGGACCCATCAACCTTTCAAAACCGATCAACATGGTCCATACAGTATAAAAAGTTACTTCCGGCTGCAATTCCGGTCGGATACTGCCATCTTTGATTCCCAAAGAAACCATCTGAATTCCCAACTTCGCACAGTCATGATGAATTTCCAGAAGCTTTAAAAAATGCTCACTTTCCAAAATCAAAGGATCGATTTTTAGGACTGATTTTTCATCATTGTACAGTTGCATGATGCCCATAAAGTTGAGAATCGCTTCATTGCACATTTTATTTTTCTTTGCGAAGTTGATGTAGTTACCGGCCAATTCAGTCAGCATTTCCATCCCATTTCTACCCTTGGCTTTAATGATTTCCCTAAATACATCCTTCAGTTCATCAAAGGCTTTTTTGGTTACGGCCATGTATAGGTCCTCTTTGTTCTTATAGTAAAAGTAAGTAAGGCCTTTGCTGATTTTTGCATTTTTGGCCACATCATCCATCCTAGTGGCATGAAAACCTTTTTCTGTAAAAAGTTTGATGGCGGTCTCTAATATTAGTTTTTCCTTCTGTTGTCTTTCGTGTGCACCCATGACCTTTATTTTTCGAATAAAGGTCAAATATATTAAATGGTGGTCAGAAAATCACTGACCACCATAGAAGGTTAATTCCAAAGTTTTGGAAATGAACTTGAAAAATTAAATTTTTATCCTTTGATACATCCCCTGAATGCAGTCCAATTTTCTCTTCCCAATACAACAGGAAGCCTCGCCACAAAACCACGGATACAGGGTTTTAATTCCTCAGCATATTCAACCCTAAGGTCTGTAATGATCAGCTGGTACCTTCTTCTCATTTCTTCCATTTTCTTACGGAATTCATCAGGACTAATGTCTCCATTTCGTAGTTGACCCAACAAATCTTTCCGTACTTCTTCCATTTTAGAAATCAAATGTCTGATTTTTCCCCTATACTCCCTCATTACATTGGACTGACAGTTTTCGAACCCGAAAAATAACCTTCTGATCTCCTGCATTTGGCTTTGGTCCAGGTCAAGTGCGACAAGACAGGCTACCATTCCTTGAGACCCTCTTTCCTCCGAATCGTCCAAAGAAATCCGTGCATTTGGGTTTTCTTCATTTCCCAAATCTGAACTGAAAGGTTCATTTTCGTCACCTCCCAAAATTTCTACTGATAAGAATTGATCGGTGATAACGTTAACCACCTCATCAACTTCGACTTCCAATTGTTTTGGAGTCACATCATTTTCCTGTTGGCATGAGAATGTCAAAAAAGCCATTCCTGCAAGAATCAAAATGTTTTTCAATTGCTTTTTCATGATATTTATGGATTTAGTATGGTTCAAAGTAAAATCATTAAAATGAAGTTTTGATGAAGATAAAAATTAAATTTTATTACAGCCTACAAAGGTTTGCCATTGTTGATTGTTGAGAATGATTTGGATATCAACCACCAAAGTCTCAAGACAAGTTTTGAAGATATCACTGTAAAATTCTTTTATACCCAGATAAAAAAGGGAAAATCTTTCTTTCAAATCTGTTAATTCCTGAACCAAGGATGCTTGGGTAATTTCTCCTTCATTAAACTGACGGATATAATCCAACCTTTCTACTTCGACTCTATCCAATAAATCAGTGATGTCGGCCTTATATGCCAAACCCGTTGCATACCTGCAAACGGCAAAAGTATTGGATGAACTCCTTAATTTTAGCCTTTGCTGGATTCCGGGATTCAGGTTGTTGAGGCAATTGAAAAGTGAAAGATCATCTCCCTCAAGATTGTCCAGGTCAGCGGACCGTATGCCATAAATTCCATCCATCCCCTCCGTAGGAAGGCTGATAGGTTCATCTATGGTCCCGCCATTGATTTCAAACTCAAAAAATCCCTGATGTATTTTATTGACCAAGGCTTCAATAGTAGCCCCAACTTCTATGGGATCAAGGTCTTCTTCCTTGACACAGGAATATTGAAAAGATAATATCAGAAAAAGGGATAAAAGTAGAAACTTCTTCACTTCAATGTAAATGCTGTTGTTCTCAAAGTTAAGAAATTAAAAGAAGAACCCACCTTTTCGGGTTCTTCCTTTAATTAGTTTACTGCTATGATAAAATAGTTCTTTTTACCTTTTTGAACCAAAAGGTATTTATCCTGTAAAAGCTCAAATCCTACAGTTTGATTGGGGTCTGAGATTTTTTGTTTGTTGATGGAAACACCACCGCCCTGAATCATTTTCCTGGCTTCGCCTTTGGATGCAAAAATGATGGCATCCGTTTTTTCGGAAAGCAAATCCACGACATTGGAAATGGCATCAAATTCTTCTCTGGAGATTTCAGCTTGGGGAACTCCGTCAAAAACCTGTAGAAACGTCCTTTCATCCAAAGCTGCCAAGTCTTCGGTGGAAGATTTCCCAAATAGGATTTCAGAAGCTTTCAGAGCCATATCATATTCTTTTTCACCATGCACCATGATGGTGACCTGCTTAGCTATTTCTTTTTGAAGAATCCTCAAATGGGGCATTTCAGCATGTTCAGTCTCAAGTTTTACCACTGTATCCTTGTCCAATGTGGTGAAAATCCTGATGTACTTTGACGCGTCTTCATCAGATACATTCAACCAAAATTGGAAGAAGGCATAAGGTGAAGTTTTGTCTGCATCCAGCCAGACAGATCCACCTTCAGTTTTTCCAAACTTGCTTCCATCTGCCTTGGTTATCAGTGGAACGGTCAGTGCAAAGGCTTGTCCGCCTTCCATTTTCCGGATCATTTCCGTTCCGGTCACGATATTGCCCCATTGGTCAGAACCTCCCAATTGGATGGAAACATTCCTGTTTTTCCAAAGGTGATAAAAATCATAACCTTGGATCAATTGGTAAGAAAACTCGGTAAAAGAGAGACCGCTGCCTTCTTCCAGTCTCCTTTTGACGGAATCTTTGGCCATCATATAGTTGACGGTGATGTATTTGCCTACATCCCTGATAAATTCCAAAAACGAAAATTGGGACATCCAATCATAATTATTGACCAGTTCGGCCTTATTTTCTGCCCCTTCATTGAAATTGAGGAATTTGGAAAGCTGTTCTTTGATACAGGCCACATTGTGGTCCAAAGTGGGTTTATCCAAAAGATTTCTTTCATCGGACTTAAAACTCGGATCACCGATCATACCGGTAGCTCCACCGACCAAAGCAAAAGGTTTATGACCGGCTCTTTGAAAATGCAATAATGTCATCACACCTACAAGGTGACCTATATGTAAAGAATCCGCTGTGGGATCAAAACCCAGATAGGCAGAAGCCATCCTATTATTCAGATGATCTCCGATTTCAGGTGTCATATCCTGGAGCATTCCCCTCCAGCGCAGTTCTTCAATAAAGTTGTTCATAAGTAATCCTTGGTTTTTGAAGGTGCAAATATAGGAGGTATGATTGTAGATTTTAGATTTTAGATTTGGGATTTGAGATTTGAGACATGAGATGTGAGAACCAAGAGACGAGAAGCGAGAAACGAGAAGCGAGAGCCAAGAGTCAAGAAACAAGAGCAAAGAGCCAAGCCTGCCCAGAGTATCGGGGAAACAAGAAATGAGTACCGAGAATCGAGAGCAAGGGAGACTGTTATCTAAAATCTACCCTTAAGAGATTGCCACGTCGCACGAAGAAATAATTGAACTATCTAGGTTTTCCAAGTGCTCCTCGCAATGACGCACCACACCTTCATCCCTCCCCCACGCCCAATCTTCAATCTAAAATCTTAAATTAACCCCCTTCATCCTTCCTCCTTCATCCTTCCTTCCAAAATCTACCTTCTAAAATCTGAAATCTAAAATTCCTCCAACTACCAAGCAATCCCATAATCCTCCCCATCGTTGCTGGAACCGCCCCAAAAGGTGCCATGTTTCCAGTCAAACCAGATGGCATTGAGCGGGCCTGAGGTGCGGTCCGAAAAGTCCATTTTGTATCCCCGCTTTTTCAGATCACTTCTAACCCATGACGGAACTTGATTGTTGAGTGTCAGTCCACCGGGTTTGATTTCGTGGGCACCAAAGGAAGACTGCATTTGATAACTGGTGATATTGGCAGCTTCTGCTGCTTCCTGTACCGTCATCCCAAATTCAACAATATTCAAAAACATCTGAAGTAGATTTTGGTCTTGGGTGTCGGCACCCTGCACGGCAAAGGAAAGAAATGGTTTGCCGTCTTTCAGGGCCATACTCGGTGTCAGGGTCACCCTTGGTCTTTTGCCGGGCTCAAGTACATTGTATGGGTTCATGGTTTCATCAAGGACAAAACTCTGCATCCTTTGGCTAAGACCGATACCGGTATTGCCGGCTATGGCCGACGGTATCCACCCGCCCGAAGGTGTGACAGAAACCACCCAACCTTCGGCATCTGCGGCCTGAATAGAAGTGGTGCCTGCTTTTAGAAAATGATCCAAAAACGGATCCTCGGGGCCTTGGATTGGCAGATCAGGTTGATAGTAGGCCAATGCTTCTTTTCTCTTTTCAAGCAAATGAGTGAACGGGTTTTTTTCGCCCTGAAAAGGGTAGGGGTCACCCGGGCCGATTTCAAGGTTGTTTTTTTCTTTGATCAATTTTGCCCTTTCTTTGGCATAATCCTTTGACAATAAACCCTTCATCGGACTTTTGGGTAAGAATTCCGGATCACCATAGTAAAAGTCCCTGTCCGAAAAAGCCAGGCTCATGGTTTGATAAAGCGTGTTGATGTAATTGGCGGAATTATACCCCATTGACTTAAGGTCAAAATTTTCCAAGATATTGAGGCTCTGCAGTAATGCCGGTCCTTGTGTCCATTCCTGAAGCTTGTACACATCGATTCCCTTATAATTCACCATCAGCGGTTCTTCAATCTTCACTTTCCATTTGGCAAGATCTTCTTTGGTGAAAAGCCCCCCTTGTTCCCTTGTTCCTCTGACAATTTCATCTGCTATGTCTCCTTTGTAAAATCTCTCATTGGCAGCATAAATAGCCTCTTTTCTTGATTTTCCCTTAGACAAAGCCTGTTTTTCTGCATCTACCAATTTTTTCAGCGTCTGATACAAATCTTCCTGTACGAACACTTCTCCCGGATAGGGAGCCTCTCTTTCTTCACCCAAGTGCGGTAAAAATACTTTTTTGGAATAAGGCCAATCTTTAATCAGGTCTTTTCGGTTTTCGATGTTGTTGGCAGTCTGGGCTTCGATTGGGTATCCTTTCGCCATTTCCATGGCAGGGGCAAGTACCTGTTCCAAGCTCATGGTGCCGTATTCTGCCAACATGGTCATCAATCCACCCGGGGTTCCGGGAGTAGTTGCCGCAAGTGGACCAAATTCCGGTGGATAAGGCATGTCTTTTCCTTTGAAGAAATCCACTGTAGCTCCGGTTGGTGCTATTCCCATGGCATTGATGGCAATTACTTTGCCCGTATTGGGATTATATATCAATGCCTGTGTTTCACCGCCCCAACTCAGTACGTCCCACATGGTACAGACTGCTGCAAGCATGGCGCATGAGGCGTCCACGGCATTTCCACCTTGATTGAAAATCATAGCCCCTGCGGTTGCACCCAAAGGCTTACCGGAAATGGCCATCCAATGTTTGCCGTGAAGCGTAGGTTTTTGCGTCTGCGCATGACAAAAACTTATAAAAACAAAGCAAAACAAGTTGATGTAAAATATTTTTCTGATCATGGTCAATTGTCGATTAAGTCAGGTATAAGAGGTTCGAAACCTTCGAAGTTGCTATTGAAATGTGTAAACAGATTGAACCAGTTGGAAGGCTCCCGAAGGCTCATGTTATTCTCTATAGTAAACGCCTCCATTTCTTCGGATTTATTCCCAAAAATCTGGAAGAATTTTTTCTTTTTGTTTGGTATTTCAAAGAGATTATTGTCCTGAATATAATAGTAAACAAACCGTTTGATGATCTCATCGTTTCTGTTTCCTACCATCAGTGCAGTATTGTAATTGGATTCTTTGATAGTAGCAACGGTTCTCCTGACCAAAGGCATTTTTCCATCCACCAATACCTCAAAAAAACCGGCAATAGGCGAACCTTCATCTCTCAAATCCATGCCATTGACAAAATACCTTGGGACCATATGTTTGGAATCTACCCAGACGATATTTCTTACCCTAAGGCCGGGAATAGCAGAAGCTTCATCGGAATCCTCAGCCATCAGTTCAAAATTATTTGAATTGATGTTGTATCTTACAAAATAGCCTTCAATGATTTCATCGTCTTTGTAAAGCAGGATTGAGGCTTTATTCCATTTGGTATCAAGATAAAAATTCCCTATCAATCTTTTTGGGTCAGGAGGAATTCCAAAGACTGAGTTACCACCTATGAAATTTGGTCTTTTGGAGAAAAGTTCTGCGACATTTGTTGCCCGGATTGTTTTTTGAAGTGCCTCTCCTGAACCATCTTCATATCCATAAGGAAAAAGAGTGATGATGCCAAGGTTGACATTTTCATTAACAGTGATCTGGGATTTGTAGGATTGAAACCCATTAATCTGGATATTCATCACAAATTTACCTTCGAAGACTTTTTCAATAGTAAATGCACCTACAGTGTTGGAAATATCAGAAAAGGCTGTTTCCCGAAGTGTAATCACCGCACCGGAAATAAACTCATCATTGACACCGTTTCTTAAAGTGCCCTTGATGGTGTATTGCTGGGCATTTGCTATTTCCATGGCAGAACTCAGCACTAGGGACAATAGCAGTAATCTAACAGGGATTAATACAGACTTATTCAAATGAAACCTCCTTAATTTTAATCTTTGAATGCCAAAAAGAGTATTTGTTTGAAATATGGATCTCTTTTACTTACATTTAATCGGTAATATAATTATTGATTTTCAATATCAGGAATAAAAATCGGATGGAGTCATTTTTTCTTTATTTAATGGGCAGCATTTACATTTTTGCAGGAATTATGCATTTTGTTAAGCCTAGGATGTATATAAGGATAATTCCTCCATTCTTTCCCAATCCTAAAGTTTTGAATGCGATAGCCGGTGCTTTCGAAATTATTTTGGGAGTGGGTTTGTTCTTTCCAAATACAAGGTCTATTTCGGCCATTGGAATAATTTTACTTTTATTGGCGGTTTTTCCCGCTAATATATATATGTATCAAAAAGGGGCAAAAGGAATTCCAAAATGGGCCCTATTCCTTAGATTGCCTCTTCAGTTTCTATTAATTGCCTGGGCCTATATGTATGTTTAAATAATAAGACGTTGAATTTTAATGATTTTAATTTTGAGCCAAGCCTCGTTGAAGGTCTTGATGCCATGGGTTTTGACAAACCTACCCCAATACAGGAATTTGCGATACCCTTGATCCAGCAGGGAAAAGACCTGATTGCCTGTGCCCAAACGGGTACAGGTAAAACAGCTGCCTTTATCCTGCCCATTTTGAACAAAATTACCAAGGAAGGACAATCCGGACTGAATACCCTGATTTTGGCACCGACCAGAGAACTTGCCATTCAGATTGATCAACAGATTCAGGGATTTGCCTATTTTGTGGGCATCAGTTCTATCCCAGTATATGGCGGCGGTGATGGAATTGCCTGGGAACAACAAAAGCGTGCCATGGAAGATGGGGCGGAGATCATAGTTGCCACACCGGGAAGATTGATTGCGCTATTGGCAGGAGGGAAGATACAATTTGAAAAATTGGAACACCTCATTTTGGATGAAGCCGATAGGATGTTGGATATGGGGTTTTCAGAAGATATCCTGAAAATCGTCAACTATCTCCCGAAAGACAGGCAAACAGTTTTATTCTCTGCTACCATGCCCCCAAGAATAAGACAGTTTTCCAAACAGCTTCTCCGAAATCCTGAAGAAATCAGTTTGTCTGTTGGTAAAACTGCAGAAGGTGTGACCCAAGGTGCCTATTTGGTCTATGATGGACAGAAGGAAGCGTTGGTTCGGAATATTCTCGGAAAGAAAGATTATGAAGCTGTCATCATTTTTGCCTCGACAAAGGAAAAAGTAAAGAACCTGTTTAAGCTGCTCAAAAAAGATTTTGAAGTAGAAGCTTTTCACTCTGATTTAGAGCAGGTTGAAAGGGAGAAGATCATGTCAAGGTTTAAGAATAAATCTTTGAAAATTCTGATTGGCACAGACATCATTTCCAGGGGAATCGATGTAGTGGGAATCGAGTTGATCATCAATTACGATTCTCCAAATGACCCGGAAGATTATGTTCACCGTGTAGGCAGGACTGCCAGGGCGGACAGCAAGGGTGAAGCCATCACCTTCATCAGTGACAAGGATAAATATAAGTTTGTCCGCATAGAGGCACTGATCGGGATGGAAGTGGACAAACTTCCTCTGCCGGATGGCTTTGAAAAAGGTCCGGATTACAAAGGAGGTCATTCCAATCCGGACAGGAAAGGATATAACAAGAAAAAGCCTTTCAACAAAAACAGAAAGAAAAATCCCGGAGAATTCATCCCAGGTCCTAAACCCGCAGGATCTGAAAGAAAAAGAGAAACGGCTCCCAAATCGGCAATTCCACCCAGAGAGAACTCTGCTGACTCCAAAACCAATTTTCCCCCAAGAGAAAAGAAAGTGGAACCCAAAAAAGAAAAAAACTCACCTTTCGGCCAAAGGTCTAATGTGGTGGATGACAATTGATAAAACTGAAAATTTAACAAATTGATGCTATTGCAGTGCAGGGTTTTAAAAGGAAATCCTGCTTTTTTTATGGATGTAATCTAAATTTCAGATAGTTTGATGGAATTCCAAAGTCCATTAAACATTTAAGATAGATACAATCTAAGCTTTTTGGGATTCTTATAATTCGGATGAAATGGTATGATTGATGGTTATTTTATATAAAAGTAAAAAACTGATCTTTACAATAAAATATGCGTAATTTTGAGGTACGTGTTGTACTAAAGGATAAGGTAATCTTTTCAAGTAGTCTTGCATCTTTTATATCTAAAGGGTAGGTAGTTTTTTATTTTGTATTTCTAAATACAAATCAAAATTAAGAAGAAATGGAATATATAAATGAATTGGCAGAGGCTAATAGAAAAATCGAATTACTATACTTGGAAAAAGAAAAGAGAGACGGGGAGTTGGATTTAGCCAACTTGGAGCTGATCTTCCAACAAGAAGAAAAGGTAAAACGGGCAGATGAATTGATCCTTGCCAATCTGGAACTGGATTTTCAAAATAGTGAGAAGAAAAAAAGAGCAGATGAACTGGTATTAGCCAATCTTGAATTGGACTTTCAAATCGAACAGAATAAAAAAAGGGCAGATGAATTGGTCATTGCCAATCTGGAATTGGATTTTCAAAACGAAGAGAAGGAAAGAAGAACAAAAGAACTGCTTCTGGTAAATAAAAAACTATCAATCCAGAAAGTCCAACAAGATGATTTCTTTAATATCGTCTCCCACAATCTAAGAGGTCCTCTGCATAATATTTTCATGTTGGTGGAAGAAATTACAGAAACTAAGGTGGAATCAGAAGTTGCCGCACTAAAAGAACTCCTGAAAGAAACGACCGCAATCCTTAAGGAGATTTTAGATGAATTGATGGAATCTCGTCAAGTTATATCTGATTTAGAGATCAGATCAGAAATGATTAACCTGAAAGAATACTTTTTTAAAATATGTGCTAGTTTGAGAGGACAAATAAGACATTCCAAAGCAATGATTGAATGCGATTTTGAGGAGTCTCCTGTTATTCTTTTACCACCAACGTATGTCCGGAGTATAATGCATAACCTGATCAGTAACTCTTTGAAATATCAATCACCCTCACGAACACCCCATATTCGCGTCCAAAGCAAAAGAGTGGGAAATAAAATTGTGATTTCTGTTGCGGACAATGGATTAGGTATAGATTTAAACAAACACGGAAAAGACCTGTTCAAAATCAGAAAGGTATTTCATTCCCATCTAGATTCTAAAGGATTTGGCTTATTTATCACAAAATGCCAAATAGAAGCCATGAACGGACGGATCTGGGCCGAGAGTGTTCCCCAAATTGGCACTACCTTTTATGTGGAGTTTAAGGATCAACCTTAATGACCTTCATTTCATCGATTTGAGTTTGGCCCCTAAAGTGCGTTCCTCGGAATAATACAAGCTGCTGAGAATCATTATTAAATAGAGGATACCATTAGGTAAGATTTAATGATGTAAATCAGAGGTCTTTTTAATTGGTTCGATGGAATTTCAAATTTCAAAAACAAATTTTAACTTAAATCCAATCTACTCTTGGAGGGTACTTCCTAAGTATCCTCCTCCAATTGGGCTGGCCCTCTAAAGCTATCACTACCACGCTATTCAGAGAAATAGAAGATGCCACAACCCCATTCCTGGTAACAAACAATGCTAAATTTACCACAAAATGTGGCAATATGATTTGGCTAAATTTTTTACAATTTAGATTCTTAGTCCAATCAAACTATTTTTTGAGCTAGAATAGGTCCATTCTCCCTATTTAATTCATTAGACTATTTTTGGATCATTTGTTGCGACTCCTTATCGCATAGGTGACTGCTTTGGTTTCAATCACAATTGTTTACTTCTGTATAATCAAAGCTATAACGAAAATATCTTTTCATAAAAAAACTTTATCCATGAAAAACTTTATACTACCAATACTGCTTTTTTTGTTGATCAATGCATCTTGTATTTCAAGGGTGGTCAGTCAAGAAAAAAATGACCTTGCCAAGCAAGAGGCGGACACCGTGGAAACAGCTATTGGTCCATTGGTTCTTCCCTCACCATATTCCACAGAATCAGTTCGAAATGAAAGCAAAATGGTGGATTGGCCTTCAGAGGGTCTTCCTACAGCTCCTGATGGTTTTGTTGTCACAAAATTTGCCGGGGACTTCGATAATCCACGCATAACTTATGTTGGGACAAACGGTGACCTGTTTGTTGTAGAGAGTAATACTGAAAGAAGTGCCAATAGGATCACCATACTACAGGATAAAGAAGGAAATGGCGATTATGCCAATAGGGATATTTTTATCGATGATCTTAACCAACCTTACGGAATGTTGATTTTGGGAGAATACTTTTATATCGCCAATACCGACGGTCTTTATCGTTATCCGTATCAGCAGGGTCAAATAAAACTGGAAAGTCAAGGAGAAAAAATCCTTGACCTCCCTGCAGGTGGATATAATAACCATTGGACAAGGAATCTTTTGGCAAATGAAGATGGAAGTAAAATCTATGTATCTGTGGGTTCGGCCAGCAACAATGGAGAACATGGAATGGATGAAGAAAAACGAAGGGCTTGCATATTGGAAATCAATCCTGATGGAAGCGGAGAAGTGCTTTTTGCATCAGGACTGCGAAATCCAGTTGGCATGGACTGGAATCCCGCAACCGGGGAATTATGGACCGCAGTGAATGAGCGCGATAAACTGGGAGACAAACTTGTGCCGGACTACATCACCAGTGTGGAAAGAGATGGTTTTTATGGCTGGCCATTTTCCTATTTCGGACAGATCGAAGACCCCCGCATGGAAGGAATGAGACCGGACCTTGTAGAAAAGGCAATTATTCCAGATGTACCGGTGGGAAATCATACAGCTTCTTTGGGATTGGCTTTTTATAACAATGATAATTTCCCTGAAAAATACCGTAAAGGTGCTTTCGTAGGACAGCATGGCTCCTGGAACCGATCGGAACTAAGTGGGTTTAAAGTTCTATTTGTTCCCTTCTCAAACGGCAAGCCTGGCGAGCCTGAGGATTTTCTAACCGGATTTATTGCTGACCGTGAAAAATCAGAAGTGTATGGCAGACCTGTCGGTGTCGCCGTATTGCCTGACGGATCTATTTTGGTCAATGACGATACCGGAAACACCCTATGGAAAGTAACCGCATCCAATCAGTCAAGTAGAACAGAACAATAATTCAACAACAAAAAAACAATCTAGCATGAGCATTCAAGATAAAAATAAAAAACCAACTGAAGATCAAAAAAAAGCTGCTAAAGAAAGCATTGATCGATTACAGGAGAAAAATCCCGATAAGGAATATGAGATCACTCCGGAAGACGAAAGGGCTCTCGGCCCAAAAGGCCTGAGTATGGATGGGGGGGATGATGAAAAATTATTGAGGAGAAAGCGAAAAGTCGATTTTGCAGGAGAGGATCTTGATATCCCCGGTAGTGAATTGGATGATGCGCAGGAGCGAAGAGGCAGTGAGGACGAAGAAAACAACCATTATAGCCTTGGCAGTGAGGATAATGAAGATCTTGAAAGGGAGTCGGGAATGGTAAGGAAATCACTTTAATATTTTCTCTAATTCCTGGGGATCTTGTCTGCTGTCCCAATTTTTTCATAGAATTATTGAATCTTCAGTCTCTTCATAAATTAGAAGATAGTCGTATCTTGAATTTTATTAATTTGAAGGTCTTCACTAATCTGATTCAATTATGAAAATATTGTTCCTCTTCCTTTTACTGCTTTCACCTCATGTTGAAGGAAAACCCAATCCGGATAAAAAGCCTAACATTTTGTTTTTGATAGCAGATGATTGGTCATTTCCACATGCAGGAGTCTATGGAGATCCTGTGGTCCGTACGCCTACATTTGACAAATTGGCGGCTGATGGGGCTTTGTTTATGAATGCTTATACCGCTTCCCCCTCTTGTTCTCCTGCAAGGGCTTCTGTACTTACAGGTAGGTATCCCCACCAGAATGAAGACGGAGGAAACCTTTGGCCTGAATGGCCTGCACAATTTCCCACTTATGTGGGATTGATGGAAGAGGCGGGATATTTCATAGGTTCTACCAGAAAAGGCTGGGGACCAGGTGATTATCAGGTTTCAGGTTTAACACATAATCCTGCAGGAAAGTCTTATTCTGATTTTAAAGAGTTTTTTAAGAAAAGGCCAGAAGGACAGCCATTTACCTTTTGGTTTGGAAGTACTGACCCTCACAGGGAATATGTGCCCAATACCGGTATTCAAACGGGGATGAAACTGGAAGATGTTCCTGTACCCGGGTTTTTCCCGGATCTTGATTGTGTCAGAAATGATATCCTGGATTATTATTTTGAGGTGGAGCGGTTTGATAGGGAATGTGGACAAATCATCCGTATGCTCCATGAAGCAGGAGAATTGGACAATACCATCGTCGTGATGACAAGTGATAACGGCATGCCCTTTCCCCGTGCCAAAGCCAACCTATATGATTATGGAACAAGAATGCCCTTGGTCATCCGATGGCCTGAAAAAGTCAAAGCTGGAACTGTTATCAATAGCTTTATCAATTTTGTGGATTTTGCTCCCAGTTTTTTGGAAACGGCAGGTTTGAAGTCTGATAGCATGAGCGGGGAATCATTTTGGGAAATAATAGCAGGAAATAAAAAAGGAAAATCAGAGGTCTTTCTTGAAAGAGAACGGCATGCCAATGTCCGAAAAGGAGACCAAAGCTATCCAATGAGGGCGATTCGGACTCATCAATACCTGTATATCTGGAACCCTATGCCGGAAAGGTTGCCGGCCGGAGACCCTACAGTTCATCAGTCAGTCGGTCAGTTTGGGGATGTGGATCATTCTATTACCAAATTCCTGATCATGGAAATGAAGGGAAAATCAAAAGCGGGAAAACCTGATTTATACGATTTGACTTTTGGTCAAAGACCGGAGGAGGAATTGTATGATGTGATAGCTGATCCCTATCAGTTGAATAATCTTGCGGGGAAGCCGAAATTGGTTCAAGTTCAGACCCAACTGAGTGAACAGCTTAAAAACTGGATGGCAGAAACGGGTGATCCAAGGGCAAAGGAACCCAGAACTTTATATTGGGACCAAATCCGATATACCCCAACCTATCAGATGAAGGATGCTGATATTCCGGAAAATATCAAAAATTACAGGATTATTCCGCCATTCGGCCCCCATTCCCGGGAAGGGATTCCCTGTATAGAGGATTGATATTTGGCTAAAGCCGCGGGAAACTGAGAATCCATTTTATCGTCCAGCTAAAGCAGGACGCAATTGATAGAAGTGCATTAATCCCATTTTGTCATGTTTAAAGAAGATGAAAAACCTGACAGGTTTAATGAATAGAAAGCGTTAAAAACAATCATTGAAATGTAAAAACCTGTCAGGTTTCTACCCTCATGAATTAAGTTGACAAAGTAGGGTTAAGCAGGGTTCCAGCATAAAATTTGTGATTTTTATCAATAGGAATGGAGCTTTAGCCCATTCACAAATGTATCCACAAGGTAAATCGGCTTTAGCCAAAAGATAATTGTCCGCAAACTTGGTTCTAATGTTCAGATGTGGACATCTTAGATCCAACGTGATTTGTAAAATACTCAATATTAGACATTTATTTATTTGGCATCATGATGGTGGTTTTTATATCTTTATTATTGATCATGTAAAACCCTAAATATACAGCTTGATGATTTTCAGAAAAATATACTTTCTTTTTTGCACAATACTGATTTTTCCTTTAGAAGGAATGTCCCAGATTGATGCCAAAATTGTTCAATATCCGGATGTTTCCAAAACCCATATCACCTTTTCTTATGGAGGCGATATTTGGATAGTCTCCAAGAACGGAGGTCTGGCAAACAGATTGACTTCAGCAAAAGGGGAGGAGTCATTCCCCAGGTTTTCACCTGATGGAGGCAGGATCGCATTCAGTGGGAATTATGACGGAAATGTAGATGTGTATGTCATGGATGCCATGGGTGGAATGCCCTCCAGATTGACCCACCATGGAATGGGTGACAGGGTTACAGACTGGTATCCCGATGGTGAAAGTTTGTTTTTCACTTCTTCCAGAGAAAGTGAAAAACAACGCTACAGCCAGTTTTTTAAAGTTTCCCAAAAAGGTGGTTTGCCTCAAAAACTACCTGTACCCTACGGTGAATTTGGAATGTTGTCACCGGATGGACAAAAAATCGTCTATACGCCCAAAACCAGAGCTTTCAGAACCTGGAAGCGGTATAAAGGGGGAATGGCAACCGACATATTTATCTTTGACTTAAAGGATTTCAGCTCTAAAAATATCAGCAATAGCCCGTATAACGATGAGTTTCCCATGTGGGCAAATGATAAAATCTACTTTCTTTCAGACAGGGACGCAAACCAAAGGAATAATATCTGGAGTTATGATCTGAAAACCAAGAACATCAAACAAATCACCAATTTTACTGATTTTGATGTGCATTTTCCCAGCATTGGACCTGAGGAAATAGTATTTGGGGCAGGTGGGAAAATATATCTTTTGAACCTTGCCAATGAACAATATGCAGAAGTTCCAATTCAGGTTTCCTCCGATGTTTCCACGCTGATGCCAAGGAAGGTTACCGTCAATAAAAACATCCAGAATTTATGGCTTTCCCATGATGGCAACCGGGCTGTGATAGAGGCTAGGGGAGAACTGTTTTCCGTACCCGCCAAAGATGGACCTGTTATCAATCTCACCCAATCTTCAGGAGTCGCAGAAAGATACCCTTCCTGGTCCCCAAATGGTAAATATTTGGCCTATTGGTCAGATCGCTCGGGTGAATATGAACTTACCATAAAAGATTTGGAAAACCCCCAGGCTGAAAAACAACTGACCAAATACGGGCCAGGCTATCGCTACCAAACCATTTGGTCACCGGACAGTGAAAAACTGGCCTTTATTGATAAGGCCATGGATATTTATATTTATAATAGGATAAAAAACACCACTACCAAAGTTGACAAGCAAAAGTTTTATTATGAGGGGAACTTGAGAAATTTTTCAGTGTCCTGGTCTCCCGACAGCAGATACATGGCCTATGAAAAAAACCAAAGCAACAGGAGCAATTCCATTGCGGTTTACGATTCCCGGGAAAATATGCTCAGGGAAGTGACTTCGGGATTTTACGATGATCAGAATCCGGTCTTCGATCCCGAAGGAAAGTACCTGTATTTTCTGACCAACAGGGACTTTAATCCCATTTATTCCGATTTTGAAGGAACTTGGGTTTATGCCAATTCGACCCAATTGGCAGTCATTCCACTGAGCAAAGATACGCTTTCACCCATTGCTCCAAAAAATGACACCACTTCCGTGAAATCTGATCAAACTGCAGATAAGAAGGCTGATGACAAGAAAAAAGATAAAAAGGAGGAAGAAGCAAAGCCCTCTTCCAAGCCGGTGAAAATAGATTGGGATGGCATGGAAAACAGGATGGTGATCCTTCCGCCAACTGCCGGGAACTACAGAAGCCTGACCGCTGCCAAAGGGAAAGTAGTGTATTTGAAATATCCCGTGAGCGGGACTAGGGGAGGAAGCGGAACCTTGACCTTCTTTGACCTCAAAGAGAGGGAAGAAAAGACGGTAATGGAAAAGGTAAACGGTTACCAACTTTCAGCCGATGGTGAAAAAGTATTGGTTGTTTCAAATGGTGCATATTCAGTGATAAAACTTGCGGCCAATCAAAAGATTGAGGATAAGATGCCGGTTGAAAAAATGGAGATGACTTTGGTGCCTCAGGAAGAGTGGAAACAGCTTTTTATGGATGCATGGAGATTTGAGAGGGACTTTTTCTATGATCCAAACATGCATGGCGTGGATTGGGATGCCATGAAAGAAAAGTATGGCAACCTGATAGATCATGCCATCACCCGTTGGGATGTCAATTATATCCTCGGTGAATTGATCGGGGAAATCTCCGCTTCCCATACTTATCGGGGCGGGGGTGACCTGGAATCTTCTCCCGATAAATCGGTGGGCTATCTTGGAATTGATTGGGGATTGAAGGATGGGGCTTATTTCGTTAAGAAAATCATCAGGGGAGCACCTTGGGACAATGAAGCCCGGTCCCCTTTGGAAGAATCCGGAGTGAATATAAAAGAAGGTGATTTTATTCTTGCCGTCAATGGAGTGGCTATGGATGTCCAAAAAGATCCTTATGCGGCTTTTGAAGGATTGGCTGCTAGCACTGTGGAGCTTACTGTGAACAGCAGGGCCAATTTTCAGGGATCCAGAAAAGTCATCATCAAAACACTCGAAGATGAAACTCGGTTGCGTAACCTGCAATGGATCGAAGCCAACCGTAAGCGTGTGGAAGAAGCTACTGACGGTAAAATAGGCTACATCTTTGTGCCAAGTACAGGCCTGGATGGGCAATTTGAACTGGCCCGGATGTTTTATGCCCAATTCGATAAGGACGGTTTGATCATTGACGAGCGTTTTAATAACGGTGGACAGATTCCTGATCGATTTATAGAATTGCTTAACAGGAAGCCATTGGCATTTTGGGGAGTAAGGGACGGACAAACCTGGCAATGGCCGCCGGTAGCCAATTTTGGCCCCAAAGTGATGTTGATCAATGGTTGGAGTGGTTCGGGGGGAGATGCTTTCCCTCATTATTTCAGAAAAGCTGAATTAGGCCCATTGATCGGAACCAGAACTTGGGGCGGATTGATCGGTATCAGTGGTGCGCCAAACCTGATTGACGGTGGCTCGGTTTCAGTGCCGACCTTCAGGATGTTTGATCCCGATGGAAATTGGTTTCCTGAGGGATATGGGGTAGAACCTGACATCGAAGTTTTGGAAGATCCAACTGAATTGGCAAAAGGCAGAGATCCACAACTTGAAAAGGCAATTGAAGAGGTCCTGCGTTTACTCATAGAAAACCCACCTGTAAAGCCTGAAGTACCGGCTTATGAGAAGAAGTAGGAAGTTTGATATATGCTCTGCCACGGCAGACAGGTCTGCGATATAAAAAGATATCCGCCACAGCGGACAAGTTATGCCTCCGGCGATATATTTGATTACTGTAATTCATGCGGCTATTGTTCTTTTTGGGATGAAAAGATAAAAATTCAATTTGGCTAAAGCCGGAGAAAATCGCATCTTTTGAAATCGTCCAGCTAAAGCAGGACGCAATAGATAAAAGGCAATTGATCGGGTTTCCATCATGAAATTTTAGATTTTTATCAATAGGAATGGTGCTTTAGCCCATTCACAAAATGATTCCATAAGTTAAATCGGCTTTAGCCAAAAGAGATAGGTGAACCTAATTCCAAAGAATTCAATTTGGCTAAAGCCGGAGGAAAAATGGGTCATTTGATATCGTCCAGCTAAAGCAGGAAGCAATTGATAGAAGGCAATTGATCTGGTTTTCCATCATCAAATTTGAGATTTTTATCAATAGGAATGGTGCTTTAGCCCATTCATAATAAATGGCATAAGCAAATCGGCTTTAGCCAAAATAGTTAACCACAATCCGTTTCTATTTCCCAAACTCTTAAAATTGAAGATTTCAAAAAATCAAGATATAAATCCCAATGGCATGAATTATTGGATTCCCATAACTGTTCAATAGGTCATTACAAATACCTTTTATATGTCTTCGGTCAATATTATCAATAAAACAGCAGGTTGGAATCTTCAGCATACTTATGGAAAACTCCCCTCTGGTTTTTTCAGCTATCGGCAGCCTATTCCTGTCAAAGACCCAAAAACGGTTATTTTGAATGAGGATTTGTGTAAGGAATTGGGATTGGATTTTTCGGATTTTCCTTCTCAGGAGATTGCCCAGCTATTTTCAGGAAACAAAACCCCTGAGGGAAGTCAACCTTTGGCACAGGCGTATGCAGGACATCAGTTCGGTAACTTAACCATATTGGGCGATGGCAGGGCCATTCTGATCGGTGAACAAAAATCTTCAAACGGGAGTCTTGTGGATATTCAGTTGAAAGGTTCGGGAAGGACTCCCTATTCCCGTGGCGGGGATGGCAGGGCCACGCTTAAGTCCATGTTGAGGGAATACCTCATTAGTGAAAGTATGCATCATTTGGGCATACCGACCACAAGGTCTTTGGCTGTAGTTGAAAGTGGCGAATCGGTTTACCGGGAAAAAAGTCAGTCAGGCGCCATATTGACCCGCACTGCCCAAAGCCATATCAGGGTGGGTACCTTTGAATATGCAAGGCATTTCCTGTCTTTGGAGGAGCAAAAGGAGTTGACCAATTACACCATAGAAAGGCATTATCCTATCCTAATAGCGGAAGAAAATCCAGCTTTATCACTTCTAAAGGCGGTAATGGAAAGGCAGGTAACATTGGTGGTGGAATGGATGCGGGTGGGTTTTATCCATGGGGTGATGAATACAGATAATATGAGTATTGCTGGAGAAACCATCGACTATGGACCCTGTGCTTTTATGAATACCTACAGTCTCAAAACAGTCTTCAGTTCCATCGATGTCAATGGCCGCTATGCCTATGGCAATCAGCCCTACATCACCCATTGGAACCTTTCTATTTTGGCAGGTGCCTTACTGCCCCAAATTCATACTGAACAAAAGCAAGCCATTGAATTGGCACAGGAGGCCTTGAATTCTTTTCGGGGAATTTATCAGGAAAAGTGGTTGGCCATGATGCGGGGAAAATTAGGGTTGATGGAAACGGAAGCATCTGACAAACCTATCATCGAAGACCTATTGGCCTTGATGCAGCAATTTGGTGCGGATTACACCAATACTTTTGCAGCATTACAAACCGGTGATTTTTCAGGGGAGGCATTTTTCGAAGCTTCGGCCTTCCAGGAATGGTACCTGCATTGGATGAAACAGGTCACCAAGAATGGCAGGTCATTGGAGGAGGTACAAACCTCGATGGCTCAATATAATCCATACTTTATCCCAAGAAACCATCTGGTCGAAGAAGCTTTAGATAATGCATCATTAAATAATGATTATCAGTTGTTTAAAGAACTCAATAAAATATTAAAAACACCCTACATTCCAGATCCTTCCAAATTCCATTTTCAGTCTCCACCTCCTAATGGAGATACTGGATATCAGACATTTTGTGGGACTTGATGGAAATTGATTTTTGGGTTATTATTACAAAATTGAAGGAGTTAACTAAAACAGCATTTAAGAGAAGCGAAGAACTTTGCCTTGTCATATCGAACGAAGAGAGATATCTAAAAAGCCGGTAGGTATTAGACCTCTCCTGACGTCGAGGTGACAAGGAAAGGTCCATCCTGTAAATGAATACTATTTTATAATTCAAATTTTCAATATGTACTTTAAAATTACCTCCCTACTTCTGATGAAAAGACTCTGAAACAAATCCCAATACCTCCGGCAAAGATTCCCGCCAATAAGTCCAATTGTGTGCCCCGTCACGGATCCTGAATTCATGGGGGATTTCCTTTTTCTTCATGGCAATATGTACCAAGCTGTTTCCCTCATACAAAAAATCATCATCTCCACAATCAAAATACCACTTGACAGATTTCATTGCTTCAGGATCATTGAGTTCGATTTGTCTTAGGGCCTGATGTCTGTCATAATATGCAGTTAGTGTATTTTGATTTTTGACACTGACTTTTTGGGTTTCCAAACCTTGTTTGAATTCTTCAAAAGTATTGCTTCTGACGGCTGCACTTAGGGGACAGGCAGAGGAAAACAAGTCAAGTCTGTGCATGGCGTAGAAAAAGGAACCTCCACCTCCCATAGAGAGTCCTGCTATCGCACGGTATCTTTTTTCAGATTTGATTCGGTATTTCTTTTCCACTTCGGGCATAAGTTCCTCAAAAAAGAAATCCTCATACCGCCATTCATTGTTGACATCATTGAAATATCCCCGTCTTCCGGTATTGGCATCCGGCATGACGATGATCATGGCAGTGGCTTTTCCGTCTCTGATGGCCTGATCGGTAATACGCTGCACTTCGCCAAACTGTACCCAACCTGTTTGGTCATCACCACCACCATGCAGCAAGTAAAGGACAGGGTAGGAGCGTAGGGAAGTTTCATAGCCTGGGGGAAGGTATATGGCGTATTTCCTTTCCATATTCAGGATTTTACTGTTCATGGTCAGGTTGTCGAATACTTTGCTTTCCTGCGCTGATAAGGTTTGTAGGCTGAAAGTAAGGATTGCCAGAAAGAGAATTTTCAATCGGTTCATGGTGTTTGGGTTTTTGATTGTCGATGCAAGTTTACAACATTTTGTATATGATCAAAGTAGAAAATGATATCAGGTTACCCGCTGGGCAGTCGTCATCCTGAGTCTTTAACATTTTATAAATGTTCAGAATAGGTAATGACATTGAGGTCAGTCTAATTTGGTCTCGGCAAGCTCGACCACGGGGGTTGTCGTGCGGGGAGGAGGTAGGGATGGGAAAAGCGGCGTCGCCGCTTTTCCCATCCCTACCTCCTTAATTACCCAAATTCTCCGTTCCCCGAGCTTGCCGAGGGGCAATTTCTCAGAGGTCCTATTTATGATAATTCAATCATTTCCTAAACCTCGTGAGATGCTTCTCCCCCCGATAGCTATCAGCTTTTTTATTGCAATATCTAATTTTAGTGGATAGTTTCCAAAACCTTCTTTGGGCAAGTATCCCAATGAATATAACTCTAATTAATTATGGCGGTTTTTTTTATGTTGATATTCTCGGTGATGGT
>NZ_JBGTCA010000060.1:0-11116 GCF_041749095.1 Aquiflexum sp.
AATATAATGAAGCTTTGATAAATATGATTGGTGATACCAATGATCTTCTTAAAGAACAAATTGAAAACCTGGATATACAAAAGCTTGTCGAAAACTATAATGAAATGAACCAAAAAATAAAATACCAAAACTATATAACTCCGCTGATGAGTGCTGTGAGCAGTCTTTCAAAAGAAGACCTTGCAGAAATGGCAGAAAGTTTGATATATTTGACTTATCTAAAAAGGAGGATTACTTTTGCAGAAGAAAGTGTTGGAGGACCTGTAGATGTGGCAATTATATCAAAGGGTGATGGATTTGTATGGATTAAGCGTAAGCAATATTTTAAGCCAGAGTTGAATCAGCATTTCTATAAAAACTATTTTAAAAAATAATCGATATGAGTATTCTATCATTTAATAGGCGCTATGACAGTAATGTTATTGAGGAGGATGTGCTTTCTGTGTTTAAGAAAAAAACAACAGAGGTTCAGGAGATAAAACAAGGAATGACTCCCAGCCAAATTGCCGAAGTTGTATCAGATCGTTTGATCGAAGTAGTTAAGGAGCAATTTGAAAAAGTCAAGTTTGATTATATTGAAAATTCAAAAAAATGAATTAGCGATTTTATCATATTTTAAAGGCCGGTTTTTTCCGGCCTTTTTTATGTCTGCCGTTATAGGCTCAACTTGGAGGTGAAAGTTCACTATGGGTTATGTAATTGAAATCCTCCAGCCTAGAACGAGGGTGTCTATCTTCCTACTCGATTTTCAAAATCAACATAATTCTATAGTTCCCATGTCTCTGACCTCAATTCTCCAAGGGATAAAGTCTCAAATTCTTCTTTTATCAATCGGATTCCAGTAATAAATACCCTGAAAAGGGGATGGTACGGTAAAGAATAATTTGGGATATTGTGAAGGGGTAATTGATCAAATTAAAGCATTACCTTTAAGTGGTTGTTGGTATGAAGAGCCGTGTGAGGTGAGAGTCTCACGCACAGCCTGTCCCGATTTTCGGGAGTTCTGTGGGAAGGTGAGGGTGAAATTCCCTTGCCTGACCCGATTGTGGCCAATTGGGTTGGACTTGGACAGATTAGACCATGTCGAAAATAAAAAATCGTGGTAATGGTGACAAAGTTACGAATACAACTTAGTTTTAATATTTAATAACGGCAGGCTTCTGTTTGATTGAAATGATTTATAAGAACTTTTTACCCAGTCCTTGTCTATGTGATTTTGTAAGAAATTACACCCTTATACATTTTCAATTCAATCAGAATGAGGTCCCACCAACTAAACATAGGTCACCCAAGGCAGAACAAAAGATTGTTTTCTACATTAAAGGGTCAGTGAACCTACAGGATCCTCAGACTGGTAGAATATCCACACCACCACCTATAGCAATTTACAGTCATCAGATAGGTAAGAAAATTTTACAAGTTAGTTCTGAGTTCCTCGCTCTGATCATTCATCTTCGACCAGGCGTATTGTACAGATTGATGAGGTCTCACATGTCTGGCTTCCCCAGTGACTATGTCGATGCGGAGTTAGTTTTTAACACAGAAGTAAGACTAGTCAGCGAACAGTTAGCTGCTGCTGCCGAAAACCCTGCGTTAATGTTCTCCATTGTTGAACAGTTCCTGCTTTCAAAATGTAAAGGACTACTGGTCGGAAGGTCGATAGATGCAGCTGCCAATTATATTCTAGCTGATCCAACATCATTGTCTTTAGAGGCGTTGGCAGATAAGGCAAACTTGAGCCAGAAGCAGTTCTACAGGAATTTTGTGGAGCGAATAGGAATGACCCCAAAATTGTTTGTCCGCCTTACCCGGTTTAATCACGCCTATCAATATAAGCTCCTGCACCCGGTTACAACATGGTCATCGATCGCGCAAGAGTATGGCTACACCGACTACCATCACTTGGAGAAAGAATTTAAGGAATTTATAGGGGTTACACCTAAAATATGGATTAACACTGAATTAAAGGCTCCTGAGCGGTTGCTCAAACTTCGATAAAAATGTCCTTTTTCTACCCAAGTTTTTGATTTGATTTTTTGTTTTTTGTTTTAACAAAATCTAAAAAACATGAAACACTTACTTATTTTATCAATTATGTTTTCGATTGCAGTCGCGGCACGATGTCAAGATTCCAGAGAAGATGAGATCAGACGGTTGGAAAATCTCGAGCGTGAGTATGTCTTGAAAAGTGACTCTACAATGTTGTTTGACAAAATCTGGTCTCCCAACATGGTGATCAACGCCCCGGCCAACATTGTTGGGACAGCTGAAGGAACAAAGGCTCTCTTCCGGGCAGGTGGTCTGGACTATGCATCTTTCGAGCGAACGATTGAAAAAATAACGTTCCATGATAATGTAGCCATTGTGATGGGGGGTGAAGTGATAAAACCTCAGCGTACCCAGCCAAATTCCGGTAAAATTGTTACCAGGCGGTTTACTCATGTTTGGCTGTACAAGAACAACTCATGGAGCATCATCGGGCGGCAGGCTACTATTGTAAAGGTAGAATGAACAGAGTATAGTCTCTCAACTGAAAAAAATGAGATCGGCTCATGGTGATGGACTGAACCCAACTGGCCACCACACTGTGTTTATGCCAGCTGCGGGTGCCATGTTGTTATGAAGTTTAGTTTTCTTAATTTCGTTTCAGTACATGGGACAAATACACATTTCGAAAATCGCAGCCGTCATAAAAACAATACGTTAGAATCTCACATTGCCAAAAAAACCAATCCATTACTGACCAATAAATCAATTTGACAACACTCCATCAATCTTTACCTCCTCAAATTCTTCTCCTCAATCCTCCTCAATTCCTCCTGCAATTTCTCTTTCGGCAGCCATTTGCCCCTGACCATTACCCCATTTACTTTCCTAAGATTGGAAAGATCTTCCAAGGGATTGCCTTCTACCAAGACAAAATCAGCGGAAGCGCCTTTTTTGATGATACCGAATTGACCTTCTTTTTCAAAGTATTTGGCGATGTTTAGGGAACCTGTTATCAGGATTTCATTAGGGGTCATGCCTGCTTCATGCATGGAGGAGATTTCATTGTGGATAGAAAAACCGGGGACATTGAAAACCTGTGGGGAGTCAGAACTCATGATGATGGGAACACCGCCACGGTGCAAAGCCATCAGCATATCTTTTCTGAATTCCAGGTAGGGTTTGACATTTTCTTCTTTGAGGACGCCTTGGTTTTCGAGGAGTTTTTTCTGATTGACCCACTGCTGTACCTGTATCCCGGGCATATATTTCATTTCGGACTCAAGCCTGAACTCATCCGCAGGGATATAGCCGAAGAATCTTTCAAATAAGGTGAGTGTAGGAGCTATCCAGGCATTTTTGTCCAAAGTCAATTGGACCAGTTCCGGATTTTGTTCTTGTCGACATCTTTTACGGCAATCATACTGAACGTTCCCGCTACTTGTGGGTCATGTTTGGATTTGTCGGCAACCAAGGCTTCAATATAGCCAACCATATGTTCCACCGAGCGATAACCGTTGTTCAGCGAATTGACCAAACCCACGTCCAAGGAGATGTGGCCGCCAAACATGATGTCCACCTCCTTGGCAGTATTTTTCGAAAGTTCTTTTAGAATTATTGCTATTCTAATGAACTTTAGTCTAAATTTATCAATAATAAATGCCTCCTCCTATGCAGATATAAGGGGTACGCTGATGGTAGGCAAGAATGTCCCAGTAGCTTTTCAAAGCATAGGATTAGAAGTTAAGTTTTTAAAATTCAATTTAGCATTTGAGTAGAGATGCATGAACCTTTAATCCAAAATATTAAAGAGCTGGTTATTTTGAACGAAGCAGAAGTGGATTTAGTTGAAGAGGCATTCAAACCTATTACGCTAAAGAAAAAGCAGTTTTTGCTTCAAAAAGGAGAACCTTCCAACCATATGCGTTTTATCGCAGCAGGATGCCTTAAGTTGTTTGAAATTGATAAAGCAGGAAGGGAATATATTCTTCAATTCGGTATAAAAGGGTGGTGGATGAATGATCTCTATGCTTATCTTTCTCTGAAACCTGTCACCTATTTTATTCAGGCCATTGTGGATAGTGTTGTTTTACAGATCCATAGGGACAGGCTTAATGAGCTTTTTAACGAGATCCATATGTTGGATAGGTTTTTCAGGATCAAGACTCAAAATGGATATGTGGCACTTCAGGAACGAACCATTCACTCCATGAGTCAAACTGCCGAAGAACGATATTATAATTTTGTTAAGCGATACAGGATTATGGAGCAGCAAATCCCTCAATACATGATAGCTTCTTATTTGGGAATAACGCCTGAACACCTTAGTACAATCCGTAAAAATATGGGCAGTCGGCTTTAGTAAGATATCTTAACGTATTTGAT
This sequence comes from Aquiflexum sp., assembly GCF_041749095.1. Lineage (GTDB taxonomy): Bacteria > Bacteroidota > Bacteroidia > Cytophagales > Cyclobacteriaceae > Aquiflexum. Next base: position 4,372 of record NZ_JBGTCA010000060.1, read on the forward strand.
CTGTTTAGTTTTGAGTTTTACAAAAAAAAACAAATTATGAAACGACAAACATTTAATTAGAAGACCATGATGATACAAAAACCCGATCCCTTTTTTTGAATATAAAGGTTGAATATACTACTTATATTCATTTAGATGAGGAATTTCCAATGAGCCAAGGTGTTGCGGTGTAGAAAAATTGGAAAACAATTACTTAACGGCGTATCTCAAGAAGTATTTTTTAAAAATAAATGGTTTTTTGAATGTCCAAAAAAACTATAACATTTCCATTATTCTAAGAAATATTCATCAGTAATTTTTCTTAAGATACCTTAATTTTTTGATAAAAAATAATATTGACTTTTGTAGTGTAATTTAAAAACACGCAAATGGAAACTTTAGAAAAACAAATAATAGAGTTAAGTAAAATCAGCTTCGTATTGATTAAGTCTTTTAGTCTAACGGCGTTTTTATTATTAGCAATAAATGGATGGTCTCAAAATCAAACACATGAAAATTTAACGCTATCTTTTAGTGATGGAAGAGCTGATGTTGAAGGAATTGAGCGTATTAATGCCATTTTAAGAGCCGTAGGGGTACGTGTAAGTACAATTAATCTACCTAAGGATGCAAAGCCAATACTTGAAACCTCAAGAACAAGAGCTTTAAATGAAAACGAAGCTGATAAATTAATCTCAATTTTTTATTTAAAGAGAAAAGACTTGCTTGACCAAATAAAAAAATCCGGAAGAAAACCTGAAGCTCGAAGAGGTGGTTTTTTATCTACAAAGGAAGAAGCAATGTCCCCTTATCCAAAAGTCTATGATATGAAAGCCTTATCTCCAGAAGTTGCTGTGTATCTTCAGAATAAATTCGGAAAGTTGCATGTTAATAGTTCAGATAATGGAATGGGAATTGACGAAGTAATGACTATCGTTTCAGGTGGCCCTTGGACATGGTTTTTTGTTTTACCTGATAATGTTGTGGGAAAGCTTACATTAGGACATGTTGGATTGGACGATCTAGGTTGGCGGATAAGTTATCCTGGATTAGGCCCACATGGAGGTTTTTTTGATGCTGAATACGGATTAGTTGTTGCATTTGCTCATGGTCCCCAAAAATTTGAAATGCGATATGAAGACCCTAAAGTTAAATTATCCAAATACCTGGGAAAAAACCCTTGGGTAGATTTTTCAGCTAATACTCCAACGTTGTTAAAATCACCTTATAATTCCGGCTACTAAAAAGACTTTAATAGCCAAGATATATTTTTGGATGCAACCTTGCAGTTGTTTTCCCAATCCCCTAATTAAATCTAAATGTTTAAGATTATGAAAAACTATATTTTAACTCTTACCCTTTTCTCTTTCCTTTATTTACCTGGGATTGCTCAGCAACTTAAAAAGGAGAAGTTGGATACTTTATTGCTCTCTCTTGAAGAGAACCAAAAATTTATGGGCAGCGTATCGGTGGCCAAAAATGGCAAAGTTATTTATTCAAGAGCGGTAGGGTTTCAAGATATTGATATCAACAAAAAAGCAACTCTGAATACCATTTATAAGGTGGGATCAATCTCAAAAATGTATACAGCTACACTTGTTTTAAGAGCTGTTGAGGAAGGAAAACTTTTACTTGATACCAAATTGGCGGAGTTTTTCCCTTCCATTCCGAATTCAGAATTCATCAGTATAGAACAAATGATGGGGCACAGGAGTGGGATTTTTAGTGTGACAAGTCAAAGGAATTATTCCGATTGGAAGGAAGCTGAAATTACAAGAGCCGAGATGATAACCAAAACCTCGGAATCCAAACCAGCTTTTGAGCCCGGAACGAATGTCAAATACAGCAATTCAAACTATATCCTATTGAGCTATATCCTGGAAGAGGTATATAATAAAACCTATGGAGAAATTTTGGAGAAAGAAATAATCAGACCGCTTAAACTCAAGAACACTTATCCAGATGGAAACTATAGTTTAAGTCAACAAGAAAGTCATTCCTATAGATTTTTGGGAGATTGGGAAAAAATGCCCCAAACCCATCCTATGGTATCCATGGGGGCAGGATTTATCAAATCCACTCCGACCGAACTTATCAGATTCCAGGAAGCATTGTTGGGTGGAAAACTGATTCGGAAGGAAAGTTTAGCCAAAATGATGTCATTTGAAAATGGAATGGGCTACGGAATGTTTGAGTTTAATTATAGTGGCAGAAAAAGTTATGGACATACGGGAGACATTGATGGATTTGTTTCTTTTGTAGCCCATCAACCTGAAGATCGTATCACAATTGTGATAACCTCGAATGGTATGAATTTCAGCAATAGCGAAATAGTACAGCAAATTTTTAACACCCTTTATGAACACAATGCTTCCCTGCCATTGCTTTTCAAACTAGAAATAGAGGATTCAGAATTGGATAAACTTTCAGGGACCTATTCCAGCGCTCAGGCACCCATTAAGATAGTGGTGAGTCATAAAAATGGATATTTGATTGCTCAGGCAAGCGGACAAGATCCCTTTCTTTTACATGCGGAGAGTCAAACAGTTTTTAAGCATCTCCAAGCTGGAATAGTATTGGAATTTGGGCATAATTCTTCCGAAGTAATATTGAAACAGGGAAGTAAGGAAATGAAATTTACGAGGGAGTGACAGATCCATGAAAAACAGAAAAATAAATATTGCTCTATTCAGCTGGTTTTAGTAGAAGTTTAAAAGAATAGCATGAATTTATATTCATATGGAACAAAGAATGACTTCTTATTACAAAAGGCTATATCTTATTTGCCTTTTACTTGCCACTACTTTCGGAGCTAGTGCACAACAGATTTGTGGCACTACTGCTCCTGATCCTGCAGAGGAAGCCAGACTTGCCAAAGTTCTGCAGCAGGCCATTCAGAGTCGCGATGCCAAAGGCAATCTCGAAGATGAAATGTACTATGTTCCCCTGAAAATTCACATCTTAAGGCACAGCAATGGAGAAGTAGCAATTGCAGAGAATCGGGTTCTGGAGCATATTACGGCTACTAATAAGCATTTTTTAGATGCCGGAATTCAGTTTTATTTAGTTGGAGACTTTAATTACATTGATCTGGATCAGGCTTTTTATCTGAAATATAATGAACACCAAATCCTGACATCAAACACAGCAAACTATAAAGAGGCAGGGATGATTAATCTTTTTTACCCGCACAGCATTGATGGCCCACTAGGTTTTGCAGAATACCCTCCTTCCACTTATGTTGTGGTAGCCGGTAATATCAGCGAGCCTAAGACATTGATTCATGAATTGGGACATTCCTTTTTTCGTTTACATACACATGAAGGAAATAACTCTAATATGGCTGAACTTGTCGACGGATCCAACTGCCATGTAGGGGGAGATTATATCTGCGACACACCCGCTGACCCATATGGGCTTCCAGGTGCAACAGTTGATGTCAATGGTTATACCGGGACTATTGTAGATGCCAACGGTGATCTTTATGCTCCCATGATAGAAAATTTTATGTCATACTGGCAAAATAGTTACATATATCAGAAATTTACATTGCAGCAAATGCAATTGACTCGGCTGGTGTATGAAAATTATTTTGGTCCTACAGGCTATTACCCTTTCAATCACAACCAGGTCCCGGTGAATGCTCCTTCTGCTCTAACAGCTTCCTTTCAGGCCGGAGTTAACACCCCCTCTTTTGTTCACCTGACTTGGCAGGACAACTCAACCAATGAGACTAGCTTTTTTATTGAAAGGTCTACCTTTCCAGACCATGACTTTTACAGTGTTGGTTACAGTGAAAAGAATACAACTAGTTTTGGTGACAAGACTTTAGCAGCAGACCAAACTTACTATTACCGGATCAGACCTGTAAATTCCAAAAACTCATTTTCAAATGTAGTCAGTATACAAACCCCAGCATTCTATTGTGTGCCGTCAGCAGATCCTTGTTCTACTCACAGTAAAATCATTAATAGTTTTAATATTTCTTACGGAAACACAGTCATAGTGAATGGAAATCCGGCCACATGTTTCAGTTACAACTTTCTTTCCCTTCCGACCAGTATTCTAAATGTGGAAAACAGCTACACGCTTTCTTTAAAGATAGAGAACGATCACGATATGTTCTCTACAGCTTGGATTGATTTCAACAGGAATATGCATTTTGAAGAAGAAGAGGTCATTTACAGCAGTAATTCAGCCACGAATCTGCATACTGCTTCTTTTGATGTCCCCGAGAACCTGGCTGATGGTATTTACAGGTTGAGGATACGCGCTGAATCTTCGCAGAAGGAGGGAAGGACCTCCTGTGCGGCGGAATATTTTTTCGGTGAGATCAGGGATATTGAGTTCAGTATTGCTGCGCGGGTAGCACCCCAAATAACTTGGGATCCTATAGAGGACAAATCAATGGGCGATCCTCCGTTTACGATCAGTGCCAAAAGCAGTTCTACCCAAGCAATTAGCTACAGTGTAGTTTCAGGTCCAGCCGTGCTGGAGGGGAATCTTTTAAGGCTTACGGGCACCGGAATAGTGGTACTGCGCGCATCTCAGGCTATTTCGCAGACAGGTGAAGTGAACTCAGAAGATATAAGCTTCTGCGTGCTCCCGTCAATGCCGCATTTGACTATTTCGGGGACAATGCTCACATCTAGCAACGCGCACGGAAACCAGTGGTACCTGAATGGCCAGCCAATTACAAACGCGATACAGCAAACCTATCAGGCCGCTACCACTGGTGAATATGCTGTGGAGACTATCGGTCCCTGTGGAGACGGTGTGAGATCTGATGTGGTTTATCTTATAGTTACAGGTATTGAGAAGGAAGTGCCGAATGCAGGCATTATGGTATATCCTAACCCAGTTGATGATGAAGTAAATATCAAAATACCGGAAGGATATCGGTGGGAGAAAATCGAAATCCTAGACATGAATGGAATTAGAGTAGCTGAAAAGTGCTTTGAAGATGGGAGTAGTGTTACTTTCATAACCAGAAAACTGGCGGCAGGCTTTTATGTTGTCAGGATCAGCACTTCAGCCCATGTTTTGAGTAAGAAATTCGTTATTCAAAGATAGTCAGTAGAGTAGCCACAAAATATTAAAACAGCTCCAAGAACCTAGTAGAATAAAACAGAAAAACTGCCAACAATAGATTAAAAACATAGGGCTCTTCTGTATTCAGAAAGTTCACCGTTTTCTGGAAAGTCCGCCAAGTATAATTTAAATTTAGAAATCGTTTTTGGCTCGTAGGTCACACCAGGCAATATGTTATTTACATCCTATGTTTTTTATCAAGGTCGTTGACAATTTGACCCTTCCTCCAAAACTCAAATCTAAAAACAAAACCATTCCTCCAACCAATCAATTACCCCCACCCACATTACAACATCTCTTTTCACCTCCTCACATTCTTCTCCTCAATCCTCTTCAACTCCTCCTGCAACTTCTCTTTCGGCAGCCATTTGCCCCTGACCATCACCCCATTTACTTTCCTGAGATTGGAGAGATTTTCCAAGGGATTGCCTTCCACCAAGACAAAATCAGCGGAAGCGCCTTTTTTGATGACACCGAATTGACCTTCATTCTCAAAGTATTTGGCGATGTTTAGGGAACCTGTTATCAGGATTTCATTAGGGGTCATGCCAGCTTCATGCATGGAGGAGATTTCATTGTGGATAGAAAAACCGGGGACATTGAAAACCTGGGGGGAGTCAGAACTCATGATGATGGGAACCCCGCCACGGTGCAAAGCCATCAGCATTTCCTTTCTGAATTCCAGATAGGGTTTTACATTTTCTTCTTTGAGGACGCCTTGGTTTTCGAGAAGTTTTTTCTGATTGACCCATTGTTGCACCTGTACTCCGGGCATATATTTCATATCGGTTTCAAGCCTGAATTCATCCGCAGGGATATAGCCGAAGAATCTTTCAAATAAGGTTAGGGTAGGCGCTATCCAAGCTTTTTTGTCCAAAGTCAATTGGACCAAATAAGGAATCCGTGATTTGTCTGCATCCTTGACAGCCATCATGCTGAAGGGGCCAGCAACCTGTGGATCCAATTTGGACTTGTCCATTACCAAAGCTTCAATGTATCCATCCATATGTTCCACTGAGCGATAGCCATTGTTCAGTGAATTGACCAAACCCACATCCAGGGAGATATGGCCACCGAACTTGATGTCCACTTCTTTGGCAGTGCTGGCGATGGCGAGGAATTTGGGCATGTCCAGACCGGGATGCAGTTTGAGGTGGTCAAAACCAGCGGCTTTTTGTTCACGCACCATTTGGGCGCCCATTTCCGGATTCTCCACAGAACCACCATTCAATGACTGGCCTGCCGCAAAAATCCTGGGACCGGTGATTTCCCCCGAATCGATTTTCTTTTTGAGTTCCAAATGGGAATGATGGCCTATCATTCCTCTGACATTCAAAATACCATTGGCCAGGTATAGCCACATCACATCCTGTATATAGGAGAAATCATCAGTTTCGGTAGTAGGGATATGGGAGTGCATTTCCGCCAATCCCGCATAGGCAAAGGAGCCTTTTCCGTCGATTCTTTGGATGGATTTTGCAAGACTTTTGCCTTTTGCCATGGGCAAAAGCGCTTCTATTTTATCCCCCTTGACATGTATCAGATGGTCTTTTAAGACCTGATCATTTTCCAGGTTGATGATGTGGACATTGCTGACAATATATTCCTGTGCCAAAATCGGACTCAAGGAAAAACCAAAAACCACCATGAACAAGACTGGTAGGTAAAGCTTTTT
>NZ_JBGTCA010000061.1:0-8299 GCF_041749095.1 Aquiflexum sp.
TCATCAGCATCCCATCACCATTTTGATGCATGACAGTTTCAATCCCGAATGTCGGAAAGGTATCCGGACATTTTTGGAAAGCCATCCACAGTTTGTCGCTTATGCGGAATTGGATTATGTAACCGGCTCTTACTGGCATAATGGCACTTATCGGGAAATGTGGGGAGGGTTGGCACTGATTAGTTTTGATCCCCAAAATCCGGTACAGGAATTACATATCAATCAAAGTCAGCGGCAACTTTTTGAAAGTACCTACCTCCATTCCGCACACCTTTTCAAAGACAGGTTGGCATTTCTCTATCCATTGAAGCGAAAGATTTTTAAATCGTTGGGATTGAAAAATAAAGGAGATATATATCATGATTTTTAACTTTAGTCACTTATGTCAGACATTATTTTATATAAAAGTAAAGAATCGAAGTAGGGAACTAATCGATTGGATTTCATCCTTTGGCACCGGCTTTGTTATAATTCTTCAAAATAAAATAACTAAAATGGAAATTTTTATAGGTATTTCAATCGTGGGTTTTCTTATTGCTTTGGTGTTTTTACCTTTGGTATATTTCACGAGAAGAAGTTCAGATATCCGGTTGTTGGGCGATAACATGGAATTACATTATCCGATGCGGAAAAAGGAAATTAACCTAAATCAAGAACTGAAAAGTTGGAACATACAGGAAGCAACTTTCCTCTGGATAGGCAAGGTTTATTCCATTAATCTTGAGCTTGAAAGTGGTAAGTGGCATCATGTGAACACCCGTTTCAACAGAGAAACATTTGAGAAAATTTATACTTACCTTGATACCACCTATTCCAACAGAAGAATAAAGGACTTAAAGTAGCATACTATTGAACAAGGTTAAAATATCACACCTGCCCAATCTTCTGATGCCGTGATCTGTAACCGATTTGATGGCTGATTTGGCTGAAACCTTATAAAATATTCAAGTGGTCTTCCAGACGTTGTATAGCCGGATACGAAATCGATTGCATGACTAATAGACCTTTGTCCTTCCTATTTAATCTATTTTGATTTATATTCAAATTATTCTTTGCCCGAATACCTGAATTAGGGTTTTGAATAATATCCCCAAAAGTATACTAACATGCCAATCCATATAAATAGACGTGAATTTATCCAAAGAAGCCTGATCACAGGCATTGGTATCAGTGCATTGAATCCCATATCCGGTTGTACTTCCAATAACCGGTCAGCCATGAAATTTGGTTTGGTCACATACCAATGGGGCAAAGATTGGGATTTAAAAACGTTGATTGCCAACTGTGAAAAAGCGGGGGCCTTGGGCGTGGAACTCAGGACCCAGCATGCACATGGTGTTGAAACAGACTTGATTACCGCTGAGAGGCTGGAAGTGAAACAGCGCTTTGCGGACAGCCCGGTGACCTGTCTCGGATATGGCAGCAACTTTGAGTATCACAGTCCGGATCGTAACAAACTCCGGGAAAATATCGAACAGACAAGAAACTACATCAAGCTTTGCCATGATATAGGGGCCACTGGCATCAAAGTGAAGCCCAACAACCTACCGGAAGGTGTTCCCAAAGAAAAAACCATTGCACAGATTGCAAAATCCCTGAATGAGGTGGGTAAGTATGCTCAGGATTTTGATCAGTTGGTCAGGGTCGAGGTCCACGGGCCCCTCACGCAGGAACTGCCCAATATGAAAGCTATTTTTGATCAGGTCACAGAAGCCAATGTGAAAATATGTTGGAACTGCAATGACGAAGACCTCTTGCCCCCAGGATTGGAAGGAAATTTTAATATGGTCAAAAAATGGCTCGGCGATACAGTCCATGTGCGGGAATTCGACGAAGGCGATTATCCTTATCAGAAGCTCTTCAATCTTTTTGAGGGGATAAACTATGAAGGCTGGATACTAATGGAAGCCCGGACTGAGCCCACAGACCGGGTGATGGCTTTGAAAGAACAGGCCGCTATATTTAATCAGTTACTGGCCAATTCTAAAGAAGGGTAATCAAATCAAAAAAATGCTCTCAAGGTATATTAGCTTTTATTTAAGTCCAAAGGAATTGAATTGATTTATACAAGTCCTAAAATTTATAGACCTGAAGAGCATCCACTATATGTAAAAATTATAACTATAAAAATAAACCTAAATACCATGAAACTGAATAACTCAAGAAGGGACTTTATAAAGAAGTCTGCTTTATCCACCGCCGGAATCAGCATGGGGGCATTGGCCTTTTCTGCAAGTAGCTATGGCCGTATCATTGGAGCCAATGACAGGGTAAATGTCGGTATTGTCGGTTTTTCCGGCAGGGCCAAAGGGGCGCTGATTCCCGCCATGTTGAAGCATTCCAAAGAAATGAATTTTGAATTCACGGCTGTTTCGGATATCTGGAACAGGAGAAGGGATGAATGTGTGGCCTACGTGCATGATAAGAGCGGGAAAACCATTCAAACTGCCCGAAACAACGAAGAACTATATGACCGCAAAGATGTGGATGTGGTGATCATCAGCACTGCGGATTTTCAGCATGCACTCCATTGCAAGCAAGCGGTAGAGGCAGGAAGGGATGTTTACGTGGAAAAACCCTTTGCCGAAACCATGGAAGACAACAGGGCAGCGAGAGCAGCTGTGGAAAAGACAGGTAAAATTGTACAGGTAGGTTCCCAAAGAAGAAGCGGTTCCAATTATCATGCAGCCAATGAATTTATCCGGTCAGGAAAATTCGGTGATATTGTCATGGTCGAAATGAGTTGGAATGTCAATCAGCCCGGAAGATGGCGACTGCCACAACTGACCAAAGAAATCAGAGAACAGGACACCGACTGGACAAGGTTCCTGATGAACAGGCCTTACGAACCTTGGAATCCAAGAAAATACCTGGAATACCGGTTGTTTTGGCCTTATTCCTCCGGTATCCCCGGACAATGGATGGCCCATCAGATTGACACTGTCCATTGGTTTACGGGAATAAATCACCCGAGAAGTGTGGCTGCCAATGGTGGCATCTACCTTTGGAAAGACGGCAGAGAGAATTTCGATACCATGACAGCAGTATTTGACTATGGGCCTTTGGATGACAAATCAAAAGGTTTTCAGGTAGTATATTCCTCAAGGTTTACCAATTCAGCGGGTGGCACTAAAGAAATCTACTATTCCAATGGAGGTGAACTGAACCTGGACACCAATATGGTGACTCCAAGAGGCGGCTTGAGCAAAGGACAAGCCAATGCCATGGGGATGGAACCTAATTTATTGCCCGAAATGACTTTGGCAGAGGCTATCCAAGTGGAAACCGGTGCAGATACCGGTGTTGATGACATGACTTCTGCCCACATGAAAAACTGGATGGAATGTGTAAGAAGCAGGAAAAAACCCAATGCAGATGTGATCGCAGGATACAACCATTCCATTGCCAATATCATGACCACTGCTGCTTTGAGAACCGGGAAGTTTGTGACTTTCGACGAAAAGAATCAGGAAGTTTTGGCCGGTGGAGAAGTATTTAAATATTGAATCCATCATGAGGTATAACCATTCAAATATGAACAGATGTTTTGGCTGCGTGTTCATAGCATATTTCATCATGGCCTGCTCGGGAGAGAACAGGGAATCAAATGCTGAAGCCGATAATACATCCATGGAAGAACAGGTGAAAATTGAGTTGGTAAGAAAGGATGCGGAGAAAAAAGTAGAAGTGCTGTTCAACGGGGAACTCTTTACAGCCTACCTGTATCCTGAGACTATTGCCAAGCCGGTATTGTATCCTCTGAAATCCGCTCAGGGTGGATTATTGACAAGGGGTTACCCTTTGGAACCCAGATCCGGGGAGCGGGTTGACCATCCCCACCACATAGGTTTGTGGCTCAATTATGGAGATGTCAATGGCCTTGATTTTTGGAACAATTCGGATGCCATTCCTGCTGAAAAAAAGAGCGGTTATGGTTCCATTATTCATAGGGAAATCAATAATATCAGCAGTGGAGATGATAAGGGTGAACTGGAAGTTACCTCAGACTGGATTGGTCCCAAAGGAGAAATTTTACTAACAGAAAATACTGTTTTTATTTTCAGTGCAAAGGGAAATAAAAGGATGATTGATCGCATTACCCGACTGACCGCAGGGGAAAAGGATGTTTCATTCAAGGACAACAAGGAAGGTATGCTGGGGATACGCCTGGCACGGGAACTGGAACATCCCGCAGATAAAGCGGAAATCTTCACCGATGCCAGTGGGCAGGCGACGGATGTACCCACCATGAACAATGAAGGGGTAACCGGTATGTACCAAAGCAGTGAGGGGCTCAAAGGCCATGATGTCTGGGGAACCCGGGCCAAATGGATGAATCTCCCCGGGGAAATCAGCGGGGAGAAAGTTTCCCTGGCCATCCTCGACCATCCTGACAATGTTGGATATCCCACATACTGGCATTCCAGGGGATACGGTCTCTATGCCGCCAATCCCTTAGGGCAAAAAGCCATGAGCGGAGGCAAGGAAGAACTTAATTTCAATCTTGGTGCCGGGGAATCTGTCACCTTCAAACACCGGATTGTGGTCTATTCAGGTGTTCATGCATCGGAAGAAATGCTTGATACCGATTTCGGGGATTTTAAAGGGAACTGAAAATAAAATATCTTCTGAGTAAAGGGATTTCCTGAACGGAATCCCTTTACTTATTTTTTAAAGACTGCAATCACCGGGAAATGATCGGACAGTCTTTCCGGTTCACCATAATTGATTATTTCTGCATGGATACATTTATCCTCAAAGTATGGGCTTACCAAGATATAATCGATTCTTTTTTGATAGGTAGCTTTTTCAGCAGGATTCATTTCGCCTGTTACCAATGGGGTAGGAAAGGATTTTAATTTGGCTTCTGAAACATGTGGCCTGACCACATCAATGAGGGGCAGGGACAGGAATTTTGCCATCACACTGTAATCTATTGTATTGTTTCTAAGATTGATAAAAGCTTCTTTACCTTTTTCTGCCATCCGGACACTATCTGCTTTTCGGGCTAAAAGAAGCTCTGTGGGATTGTTTTTATCAAAATTGATATCAAATGGACTATGGGCATTGAAATCCCCCAATACCATATATTTTTCCTGACCGGTTTGGATCAGCCCATTTTGAATGTAATCTGAAAGAATTTCTGCTTCCCTTCTTCTAAACTGCCAGTCTTGGGGACTAAGATGAACTACCAAAAAATCTATCCCCATCGTTTGGGCATGTAGCATGCCATGCCACATGCCTCCGATCATTTTTGTTTTCAGTACCAAGGGTGTTTTGGAAGTAATGCCGATCGGGTATCCATCTTCCTTTAGCAGTATGGAATAAGGATGTCCCCATTTGGAAGCAAGCTCTTGTAGTTTTTCGGCAGTGAAATCATTCAGTTCCTGAAAACCGATCACATCGGCATCCTGTTCCCGTAGCCATTTGACCATAGCAGACTCTCTGTCCATGTCTTTTCCCCAATCAAAGCCATTCCAGATATTATAACTCATCACTTTGAATCGATCGGTTTGGCTGAGGACCTGAAAATTGAGGGAAAAAGCAATCAGGAAGAGAATAAGGTACTTGTTCATGGCTTTTCGGATGATTTGGTAAAGTGAAAGTTAAGGTTGCTAATAAAGATAAGAACTTGACTCTGCTAAAAGTGAATAAATCTTCTGTTTTGATTTCATTTGAGAAAAACAAGTGAAGTTGGAAAGTGATTTTTTGTTATTAACATGAAATATAAACCCTCTCACCCTTTATTCCAACGTATTTTTTAATATTTTTAAAACATAATAGTAATAATGAAAAACATTTTTTTATATTTGAAAAATAATTACAAATATAGTAATTTAAAATCACCCCATAGTTATGAAAGCCAAAGGTCTCCTCACCTTAATTTTTGCCCTTAAAGCTTATATATTGATAGCAAGTTCCGCTTTCTATATAGATCATGATGCCAAATTATTGGCAAAAAACCATGATTGGAAAGTAGGCCATGGTTATATCTTTAAAAATATCAGGGGGCAACTCAAATTCGCTTATGGTTGGTCGGGAAATAACCCTGCCTCTTGGACTTCCAAATATGGTTCTATTACTTTCAACCAGTTTGGTAAGGAATTTCCCTCGGGCGGCATCAATGAAAAGGGACTGGTAGTCGAAAAGTTATTTTTGCCAAACAGTGTTTATCCAAATATCAATGATTCTCCAACCATCTCTGACCTGGAGTGGATCCAATATCAATTGGACAACTTTGCTACGGTCAAGGAAGTAATCGGCCATATAAATAATCTGACTATCTATCCCCTGGAATCCCTGCAATATATGCTTGCGGACAGTACAGGAGATGCCGTCATCATTGATTTTTTGAATGGGAAAATAGGGATTCATTACAGAACACAGAAACATATCGTCCTCACTACAGAAAGCCTAAGGGATTCTGAAAATTACTATCGGATGAACGGGGAGATTCAAGGAAAAAAATTGGTATCTAACTTCGACCGGTATGTGCATCTCAACAGCAGCTTGAAAAACTCCTATGTATATGATGAACTTAATCCATTTGAGCTTCTAAGCAATATTGCAACAGATGTTGAGCCCTACAAAACACAATGGTCGGTGGTTTACAATCTTGATGAGTTAAATCTGCATTTCTCATCAGGAAGGAATCCTGGGAAAAAGTTTTTGGATCTACGTGCGATGGATTTTTCAGATTCGACAATTGTTGAGATAGCTGAAATACATACCAATCAGTTTGGACTAAAGCACTATCATCCTGATGTCAGTAGGATTTTGTTTCAAAAAAGTCAGAATGTCCGGGAACTTAAAATTGATGAGGTCCTTTTGTCCGCACATTTCCTTGACCCTGGAATAAAAAAAATCGATGCTGTTTTTCAGGACAATTACATTGATATCGTTTTTAGGTTTATCGCAAAAAACCCTAAAGGCATGCTGAGTTTTGTGCTTTTGAAAAAAGACAATGCAATTCAACCTAGTCAGCGCAGTGTCAAAGCAGGACAATTTTTGATTGAAAATAAAGAAACAGTCCATGTCATTTATGGCATTCCCAAAGGTGAGGTCTATTTGGCCTGTTTTCAAGACCCCGGTTTTCAGGGCAATTTGGAAAATAAGATATTAAGTAATTCCAACACGTATCCTTTTTTGAGACATAGCGACAGTAAATCAGGTTCTGCACCAATATATTATGACACCAACCTTTACATTAAAGATGAGAAGGAAGTGATTGTCAAGATTAAGTAATCAATGAAGCACCGGGATTTGGTGTGGAAGTCAACCTTTTTATTGTTTAGAATTACTCATAGGGAAGGTGACCTAGGGAGGGGATACGTCTTTGGGTCTATTTTATATCGTCCGTCCCTATGGGACTTTGGTTTGACTTCGATTTACCTTATCCATGGGTTAAAACCCATGGCTGGAGTTTGGTTATCTTCGAATATAAAAGAGTGGGTTTACAGCGTCAATCATCGGATTGATGGCGTTGGTGATCAGGCTTTGTTTTGCTACGAAGTCGGAGAAAGATTTTCCCATTTTTTCGAATACATAGCATCCCCTGAAGTTGTTGAGGATGTTATTGGTTGATGGTCTGAGGTGTGTGTTTTTTTGTTCCCATTTAGCTCTTGGCAATACAGCGGTGGTAGTTGACCTGTTGAGTATGATATCTGCCAGGTGGACAAAGGCGTGCATTGCCACCACAAACTGGGGGACTTTCACCGCTGCAATTTCATTGCGCACCTGTGCCTCCCCGCAACCGTTTGTACTTTTCTCGTCCCTGAAGTTGACTTCGATCTCCCATCTCCATAAATAGGCCTGTAACAGGGTTTCAATGTCCAGATCATTGTCAGAGCAGACCAGATAGGCCGGTTTACGGTACAGCAACCTGCCGCCTTTTTTCAGTCTGTAAGCTAGGGGGCTGATCACCACCAATTGAAAAGTACGTGCCTGGCCGGCCGCTCTCCATTTAAGTGACCTGACAACTTTTACCTTGAAGGTATGCTTTTTGCCCGCGGCCCATCCCGCTACTTCCTGCCAAGGGAAGGCGTCCGACTGCCTGATTTGTTCAGGCGTGGGCGCAGGGTTACCGTATTTCCGGTTTCTGCCTTTTGTTTTTTCCGATTCCGGCAGATAATTGAGCGTCGCATCCTTCCTTACCCTCCCGATCAGTGTAACCCGGGAAGGCAGTCCCTTCAATATTGTGCCGTTGGTATAACTGCCGTCCACACTTAAGAACAGCTGTCTTTCCGATGCACCCTGCCCGTCCAGCCTGGACCTTAACAGTTTTATCCTTGACAGTCCC
>NZ_JBGTCA010000062.1:0-29840 GCF_041749095.1 Aquiflexum sp.
TTACATTCAGAACAACTACATCAAACCTGATTTTGTAGTGGATATAACAGATTTTTGGAATTTAAAATTGAACAGTATCAAAGCATTTAAATCCCAATTTTATGATCCTGAGAATAAGGAACCTGCCAGTTTTATTTCCTCAGAAGAATTCCTGGATTTTATTGAAGCAAGGGCTCGTGAATTTGGACATAGTATCAATGTGAAATACGGGGAAGGCTTTACCGTGGAGAAAATGATCGGTGTTGGAGATTTATTCGATCTCAAATAATCTCAGGGAGCCAACCGCTGAATTTTCCAACTTCCTTCCAATACTTGGGTATATAGGACTCTGTCGTGTAATCGGCTAGCCCTACCTTGCCAAAATTCCACTTCACTGGCAAGCAACCTGTAGCCTCCCCAATTATCTGGCCTTTTCATTGATTGTTGATCAAACTTCTCCCTCAATTTTTTTTCATTATCTTCTAAAAATTGTCTATTGGGAATCGGTTGGCTTTGAGGAGAAGCCCATGCACCGACTTGGCTGGAATAGGGTCTGGAGAAAAAATATTCATCAGATTCCTCTGGGGAAATCTTGGAAACTTTTCCAATCAACCTCACCTGTCTTTCCAGTTCAGGCCAAAAAAAAGTCAGTGCTGCATAAGGATGGTCATTCAATTCCTTTCCTTTTGTACTGGAATAATTCGTAAAAAAAATAAATCCTTCATCCACTCCTTTAAGCAATACTATTCTCGAATTGGGAAGACCATCCTGTCGGACGGTCGATAGTGTCATCGCATTTACCTCCAAGACTTTGGCCTTGAGTGCTTCCTCAAACCAAATTTTAAATTGATCAATGGGAGATGCTGTAACTTCTTTCTCATCAAGTGATTTGAGGATGTAATCTATGCGAAGGTCTGAAATTTTCATGCCAAGGGAAATTTAAGCTTAAAATTATCATTCTTATTGCATTTATAAAATTTAGATTTAACTTAAGCGCATAAATCTAAATGTATTTTTTATGAATCTTAATCCAAAAAACATACCTCAGGCAGGACATCTTTTAATATCTGAGCCCTTTTTGCAAGATGAAAATTTTGTAAGGTCTGTTGTATTGGTATGTGAAAACAATGAAAATGGATCTTTTGGTCTTGTATTGAACAAGCTTTCAATTCTTAAACTTTGTGAAATTGTTGACGACTTGAATTTTATGGACAGTGATGTCTATGTCGGGGGACCCGTTGAGCAGAACACCCTGCACTTTATCTATTCCGGAGAGCAATTGTTGACTGGCAGCATACAGTTAGGCGAGGATTTATGGTGGGGTGGGGAATTTCTTGAATTGATACAAAAATTAAAGAATAAAGAAATCGTAAATGAAAATATCAGATTTTTTATAGGTTATTCCGGTTGGTCAGAAGGTCAATTGGCCAATGAATTACAAGACAATACTTGGATTGTATGTGAAAAAATTGATTCAAACAGTATTTTTTATGACTCTCCCGAAGAAATATGGAGAAACATTCTGAAAAACATGGGTGGTGAATACCAGCTATTGGCAAATTATCCAATTGACCCAAGACTAAATTGAAGCAATTTTGTTACTTTTGTTTGTAACAGCCATTAATAAGTACCAGTTTGATTATGAGCAATGATAAAGAAATGTCTGAAAAAGACAAGGTGACCCATGCCCTAGAAGAAATTCAGAAAGCGGAAGGTAATGAAGAAAACATTGAAAATACAGAAAATTCCAGTTCAGAAAATCCGGTAGAGGATATAAGAAATGAGATTATTGAGAAAGATGAGGAGGTTTTAGAATCAGAAATAACTGAGGAAATAGAACCGGTCATCGCTGAAAGTGAAATAGAGACAGTTTCAGAAAAAGATTCCAAAGAATCAATTCCTGACAATATTCCCTCATCATTGGAATCCCAAGAAGAAAAAACTTTTGAAGCTGAAATAGATACCAAAAATGAATCTGTTGAAATAAATCCAGAAACAGTTGAACCTGAGAAAGCTTCTTTGACGGAATCTACAGATTCTGTGACAACTGAAGTGACTTTAACAGAAGTTACATCTACAGCATCCGACGATAAAAACAACGAAGAAAGTGAAACACCTGTAGCATCGGCTGAGAAATCCCCTGCAATAGATGAACCTGGAAAACCTTCTTTGAAGGAAACAGCCGAATCCGATATACCTGAAGAAACTAAAGCAGAAGCTACGGTTGTCGCATCCGATGCCGAAAATATTGAAGAAAATGAAACACCTGTAGCATCGGCTGAGAAATCCCCTGAAATCACTTCTGAAGAAAAAGCCGATTCCCATTCTGAAGAAGAACATGAAGAACATTCGGAAATCGAGGAAGATTCACATACAGATTATTCAAACTATTCCAAAAAACAACTTTTATCCAGTTACAAGGAAATACTTTCAAGTGACAGTTTTTTAAAAAATGATACCCAATTGTCTGAAATAAAAAGTCATTTTGAGGAGATTTTCAATCAGGAAAAAGAAGAGGCACTTAATGCTTTTGTGACTAATGGCGGAAATGCTGATGATTTTGAATATCGACCCACAGATGAGGATAAAGCAATGTTTGTGGTATTCAATGAATTCAGGGAAAGAAAGTCAGTATTTTTCAAAGAACAGGAAAGACAAAAAGAAAAAAATCTTTATGCGAAAAACCAGATCTTGGATAAACTGAGAGAATTGGTTGACGGAGAAGAAACTACCCACAGTATCAATACCATCAAGCAAATACAGGACGAATGGAAAAAAATCGGTCCTGTACCCGGTTCTCAAAACAGAAACCTTTGGGCCTCATTCAATGCCCTGATGGACCGCTTCTATGATAATAGAAGTATCTATTTTGAACTGAAGGAGCTTGACAGAAAGAAAAACCTCGAGCAAAAGCTTGAAATCTGTGAAAAAGCAGAATCTCTTTTTGCAGTTCCGGATCTTAAGGAAGCCATAAAAAGCCTGAATGACCTTCATGAAGAATTCAAACATATCGGCCCGGTACCGAGGGATGAACAGGAAGAACTTTGGAACAGGTTCAAAGCAGCATCAGATGCTGTTTACTCCAGAAGAAAGGAATTCTATGAAAACCAGAAGGGGACATTAGTTGAAAATCTGGAAAAAAAGGAAGCCCTTATCCAAAAACTGGAAACCTTCAAGGATTTTAAGGCCGGTAAAATCAAAGAATGGAATGTGAAGACCAAAGAGGTCTTGGCTATTCAGAAAGATTGGGAAGCCATAGGACCTGTACCGAGAGAAAACGGTAAAGAAATCAATAAACAGTTTTGGGGACATTTCAAGCAATTTTTCCAAAATAAGAATCATTTCTTCAAAGAACTGGATGAAATCAGGCTGGCCAATAAAGTAAAAGCCGAAGAATTGATTGAAAAAGCAACAGTACTTCAGGATAGTACCGATTGGCAGCAAACAGCCAGTCAAATGATTTCACTACAGCAAGAGTGGAAAAAAATTGGTCCTACTCCTGAAAAAGTGAGAGATGAACTTTACAAAAAGTTTAAATCAGCCTGTGATACTTTCTTTGAAAACAGAAGAAATTCCACTAAACAGATAAATAAGGAGTTTGATGAAAACCTGAAATCCAAAGAAGCGCTTTGCCAGAAAATCATTGAAGAATCCAAGGGTACCGATTTATCTGAATCAGCACTTGAAGTCCTCATTTCCCAATTCAATTCGATAGGATTTGTTCCCAGAAAAAACATGAAAGAAATTACGGCCAAGTTCAACGAGGCTGTGGACAACTATGTGAAAAAAATTGGTATTGATGGGGGGGATAAAGAAGAGTTTCTTTTCCGGCTCAACCTCAACAAACTTCAGACAGATCCCAATAGTAACAGGGTGCTCAACAAAAAGGAACATGGCATACGGAAACAAATTGCAGATCTGGAAAACAATATCACTCTTTGGAAAAATAACCTGGAATTCTTTGCCGCATCCAAAACCGCAGACAAGCTGAAAGATCAATTTGATGAAAAAATATTCAAGGCAGAAAGAGAGGTTGAGAAGCTAAAGAAAAAGCTGACCATCATCAGGGAATTTTAATACTCTCATAAATAAGGAGATAAACAATATCTCCTTATTTATTTTATAAAACCTTTTGCACCATTCATCTATCCACATATATTTGCACCACGATTTCAGACAAAGGTCTGATCTTGCATTAAAATTCGCATTATTTTCGCCTCCTTATCCCGATAGCCATCGGGATGGTAGAGCAAAAGATAAAATACATTGCCTCCTTATCCCGATAGCCATCGGGATGGTAGAGCAAAAGATAAAATACATTGCCTCCTTAGCTCAGCTGGTAGAGCAACTGACTTGTAATCAGTAGGTCGCTGGTTCGATCCCGGCAGGGGGCTCAAAGGCAACAGAAATGTTGCCTTTTCTTTTTTCATTTAAATCGAAATGCAATGAAGAGTTTTTCTGTTTATATACTTTACTCCAAATCAATAGACCGATTTTATATCGGATATACAGAAAACATTGAATCTAGAATAGACCAACACAATAAGCATGTCTTTAAAGGTTCGTTTACTGACAAAGCAGAAGATTGGCAGATTTTCCACTTAATAACCAATTTAACTGAGAGTACTGCAAAGCTTATTGAGAAGCACATCAAGAAAAATAAATCAAGGACCTATCTGGAAAACCTCAAAAAGTACCCTGATTTAAACCAAAAATTAATCTTAAAATATTCAATTGCATGAATAACCTTTTATTGGCACGCTGATAACGCTGATGTAACTAATTTTCACTGATTTTTTTACCTGCGAACATCAGCAAAATCTGCGTTATCTGCGTTCTATTCAAATAACCCAATCCACTAATAACCAATAACTTAATAACCAAAAAACTAATTTTTCAATCTTCCAATTTTAAAATTTTTCAATTTCAAATTCTTGTCCGCCGTGGCGGATCGAACACCGAATGATGAACTGAGACCAACCCAAGCCTCAAAACGGATACACATTTAAATCAATCCCCCAAAGCCATGGAAGAATAAACAATGTAAAAAATGTCACTAACAATATAGAAAGTATATTCATCCAAATGCCTGCTTTGAACATATCGGGAATGGTCAGGTAGCCCGAACCAAAGACCACCGCATTGGGTGGAGTGGCTACGGGAAGCATAAAGGCACAGCTTGCGGCCATGGTGGCACCGACCATCAATCCGTAGGGATGTACACCCATAGAGTAGGAGACAGCAGCCAAAATCGGCAGCAACATCGAAGCTGTGGCAACATTGGAGGTAATCTCTGTCAGGAAATTAACTGCCGTAATCACAATCAACAAAAACAACCCAAAAGCCATAAAATCTAAAAACACAAACTGATTGCCGATCCAAGAGGCTAATCCTGTTTCTTTAAATCCTTCAGCCAATGATAATCCACCACCAAACAGCAATAATATACCCCAAGGGATTTTCTCGGCAGTTTCCCAATCTAATAGCTTAGTTTTCGGTTTGGAAGAGGGGAGGACAAACAGCACCAAAACCCCGGCTATGGCAATAATGGTATCATCCAAGGCTGGGATAAAATCCTGCAAAACCAAGGAACGTAATATCCACGATAAAGAAACCAATCCAAAAACCCAAGCCACTCTTTTTTCTTCCACAGTGAGAGACCCCAATAGCTTAAGTTGGTTATTGATTTCTTCCTTTCCGCCATGTATTACAAAGCCTTTTTCAAAAGGGTAGGCAAATTTGACAAGGTAAACCCAACAGATCGCTAATAATATAATGGAGATGGGAAGACCAAACATCATCCATTGGGAAAAAGTAATCTCATACTGATACATTTCCTTGATGACTCCGGCCAGGATAATATTGGTAGGGGTTCCGATCAATGTGGCAACTCCACCGATAGAAGCACTATAGGCAATCCCCAGCATCAGGGCTTTCCCGATTCTATTGGGGGATCTTTCATTGGGATTTTCGGAGACACTCAACTGGGTCACCACAGCTATGGCAATGGGCAACATCATCAGGGAAGTGGCGGTATTGGATATCCACATGGATAAAAACGCCGTCGCCAACATAAATCCCAAAATAATCCGCTCAATATTGGTCCCGATAAAGGCAATAATGGTCAGAGCGATCCGCTTGTGCAAGTTCCATTTTTCAATGGCCATCGCAATCATAAATCCTCCCATATACAGCAACACCATGGGATGGGAATAGGAAGTGGCTGTATCAGCCATGGGCAAAGCCCCAAGAGTCGGCAACAACACCAAAGGCAACAGCGAAGTAGCAGCAATCGGAATTGCCTCCGTAATCCACCATATCGCAATCCATGCCGTCATAGCCAACATAGCCAATGCTTCCGAAGACATATCCTTGGGCTGTAGCAAAAATAAAATTCCCAGAAACAATATAGGTCCTAGAAATAAGCCAAGCTTAGCGGTATTGGTTTGGTTCATAGCTTTCCGAAAAGAATACCAAGCTTACCAAAAAATTCAGGATTTTCAAATTGGAATAGGTTGGGGAGAGGTGATGGGGGTATATATGGTTATTATTGAGGTATGGGATGATCTTTAATTATATTTAACATAATGTAAATTATATAACACATGTGTGCTTTCTATTTGAGAAATGAAAACTGTTTGTGAGCAATCTCTAATTTATAAGAATTGGTATGAACAGTTGACAATGTTTCATAATCCATAAAAGTAACTCGTTCTTTTATATCCTTAAAACTCAACGATGCTATTTTACTTTCGTATTCTCTTTTTCGTGCAATATCTGCAACAATGCAAAAACTTGAATAAAAATCTCTTAAATCTTAAAACTTCAAAAGTGAATTGTATATATCGGTTGTATGTTCTATTTCAAAAAAAGATGAAGGCATTTTACGGTTATTAAACCATATTACATCGATGGTTTGAGCTCTCCTCAATAAGTTGGGATATGCAAATGGAAAAATTACATCTAAGGACCTTAAAGATTTAAGAGGTTTGTCAAGGAAAAGTTTGTTTTTGTCTTGGTTTGGAACAAATGTTTGATAACCTTTTAGATTTCCTATCTCTATCAATAATCCTTGGTAATAGAAATGACTAAAATCTTCATCAAAATTGATAGATTTCTCAATTTTGAATTTTTTGAGAATGCTTTCTTTAAATTCATTTAGTGCCCATAATCCAGGCTTAATTTTAAAAAAGAATCTGTCGTCTTGGACAATTCGATTGATTGATTTAAACGGTGTTTTAGTTTTCCATTCCGATACATCCACTTCTTTATACAATTGTCCTAATGTAGCGTAGCCTCCATTAAGTTTCATAACGGAAATTACTTGTTCATATTGATAAGACTTTGCCATATTTGAGTTATAAATATTTGTTAAATTTTATTTCGAACAGCCCCATTTTAAAATCCCACCCCTGCAACTATCGACTTCAATCTAAAATCAAAATTTTAAAATCTGAAATTTAACCCCTCTTACCTTACCCCAAAACTCCTACATAATTATCCTCATCAACCTTTACCTCATTCCTTTGCTCCACTATTAGTTCAAACCATTTTGTAGTGGGTTGAAGATGGACACCCATTCCCTCCCCTGCCTGCATGCCTCAAATCTAAAAAATCACAAAATTCCCAATGCTGATCCGAGGAGCGTGGTAAGACCAAGAAAACTCAAAAACCCTACGATATCGGTGACGGTGGTCAGCACAATTGCAGATGACTGGGCCGGGTCCTGACCAAATGCTTTTAGGATAATCGGAATTACTGCACCCGAGAAGCCGGCAATCACCATTGACAAGATCATCGAGGAGGCGATCACCACCGCAAGACCATAGGAGGAAGCCCAGATAAACACAACGGCGGAGGTAGTCAGGGCCACCGCAACGCCATTAAAAAAACCAACAGCTACTTCTTTTCTGGCTACCTTCCACCAATGCCTGGTTTGTATCTCCCTCAAAGCAAGACCTCTCATGGTCACGGCAAGGGCCTGTGAACCTGTGTTTCCGGATTGCCCGGCTACTACTGGTAGGAAGACCGCCAACACGGTCACCTGAGCGATCGTATCCTCAAAGATCCCTACAATTGACGCTGCCAAAAAGGCGGTGACCAGGTTGATATGAAGCCAAGGCAACCTCTTTTTCACTGCAAACATAGGGCTGGACAAGGCGCGTTCTTCCCGGCCTGCACCAAACATCGCCAAAACATCTTCGCGGGCATCCATCTGGGTGGCAGCGATCAGTCGGTCATTCCGGATAATTCCCAATAAGTTATTACTGAGGTCAACTACCGGCAAATTGAAAAATTTTCCCGCCTCGAAAAGCGCAATGATTTCATCTGAAGGCGTCATTACCTGTACACTCGGTGCAGGTTCCATCAACTTCTCCAGGGTGGTTTCGGCTTTAGAAACCGCTAGAGTCTGGATTAAGACATTACCCAGCAACTGTCCTGAAGTATCCGTAATGTAAATACTCACAATCCTTCGGTCTCCAAGAGTTCTTAGCTTTGTAAGTACATCATTTACTGTGTCTTTTGGAAGAAAGGTGATAATCCTTGTATCCATGAGGTGTCCGGCAGACTCTGCTGGATAGCTCAGCATTTCTTCTATCTTTTCAGACTTCTTTTCATCCAGCAACGATAGTTTATTAGGTACTGAGGATTGTGGAAGTCTGGAAATCAGTTTTGCTGCATCATAAGGATTCATCAGATCAAATAAGGCAATGAAAAAAGTATCATCCATGTCATCCAATACCCGAGAAACGGATTCCGAATTCAGATGAAGCAACACTTCCTGGGCGACATGAATGGGCTGCTTATGCAGATAGTCCATGAGTTCCTCCGTTTTCACCGTATTTAAGGTAATGGCCGCCTCTTCGGGGAATCTTTGGATGTATTGGCTTACCAATTGTTCTTTAATTGTTACCGTGTCCATATTAGCTTTTTTTGATTCGTTTGATCATTTGTCAGAAGACCGGCCTAGCAGACTGGTCAGTCCGATAAGGTAGAGGTCGCCCAATGCATTGCCTGCTTTTATGGCTGGATGATCCACCTTTTTGGTTGTTTTTTCCAATTTACTGAGAGAGGCTCTTGAAACAGTGCCCAGAAAGGTCCCATTCAACTTAATCACCGGCATGTCAATTAAAGCCGGTGCCCAAGATTCCAAAAGATCGGAAGTGTTCATACTGGCAAGGACAGTCCTGGGCACTTCTTCCATCAAGGAATGGATTTCTGTTTCAGGATCGGCTTTAAGCAACTCAACCAACTTAATGTACCCTACCAGTTTATTGTTGTCATTCAAAACATAAACATGAGGTCTGACCGGAGCTTTGCTGCTTTTGACCAGTGTCAATGCGTTTTGAACCGTCATGCGATCAGATAAGGTAAATACATAAGGCTCCAAATGTGCACCCACCTGGTCTTTTGCAAACATTAAGGCATGTCTCAGATAAGAAGACAGCGCTTTTGAAGTTCCTTCCAGCAATTGGTCACTAATGGATTTATCGGTTACCTGAAGGATGGACTCTGCGATTTGAGGATCCAGCAATTCAATCAATTCAATTGCTTTCTTTTTGCTGAGCTTCTCCATTACTTTACCAGCAATAAACGGAGCAATTTCCGCTAGTATGATGACTGCCTGGTCCGAGTCAAGATCTTCAATTAATGCGGTGATCTCATCTACTTCCAGCCTTTCGATCATGGGAATAGCGATGTTTGAATGCTCTTGAAGGAATTGATAAATTAAGAGATGGTCTGTACTCATGCTATTTCTTTTTCTTTTTGATAATCATTACCGTCTTATCATTAAATTCCCTTGCCGGAATATTCGCCAATCCTGTTTTTGTTTCGATGGTGACGCTGTAATCCGTCATTTTCACAATCACACCCTGCTGCCCATTTACCTCTATTTCATTGCCCAGTGAGTAGGATTTGCGGACATAATATGCTCCCAGAATGTTACTGACCGAGGTTTGTGCACCCAGCCCAAATGCGAGGGAAGCCCCGAAAAGCAAGGAGACAAGAATAATAGTGATCAGGTTGGTCAGGAATGCAATATCCACTCCTATTTGACCTATGGCAATAACGATCGCAATTAGTAGGAGTAAATACCTGACCATGTTGCCCAAAAAACCGCCATTGACCAATCCGGTTTTTGTAGCTGCCGACCTTGTCAGATCGCCCAACAACCGACCGAAAATAATCCCGACAAAGATGATGATAACCGCCACTATAACATTTGGCAGATAAGTCATGATCTTTTCGAACCAGAGTCCTGAAAAAGTCAGATCCAATATCTGTAAGCAGAACAGCAGGGAAGTAATAAGGATAACCCAGAAAAAAGTCTTTGAGATAAACCACGCTGAACTTGCCAAGTCTACATTCAGCAAACTGCTTTGTAACCTCAGGTTGATGGATTTATTCAGGTATAGAATAAATCTCCTGACCATTTTTTCTACCAGACGACCTATTAAATATCCTGCGAGGAGGATGCCCAGTGCCAGGAGAATCCTGGGCAGGAGGATGCTTAATCCTGCAACGATATCCTCCATGAATAAGTTAAATTCTTTGTACATACCCGAAATATATAAACTGCAATTTATACTTCGTTCGTAAACCAATCTAATAAAGGTTGGTTTTTTAACCACATTTATAATTATTCTTCATTGGGTCAGTACTTTTTATCGGTCAAAATACGAATCCACCGGCTATCGGTATATAAAGCAATTTCCATTAGCATTTAAGAGAAACAAAAAAAGTAACCTAGAATATAAACCAATACCTAAAGTTATTAATGAGGTTTGCGATTAATTAGATAGGAACGACTATTAAAGGACATTTGCTCCAAGAATAAGCTGTTCCCTTTGCTATTTTTACATTTGTTTTCTTTTTAATTTAAAAGCGTTTTCAACAGATTATCAGTTTCAACAGATGAATTTTCAATGAAGATTAAATATCAACCTTTCCAATGGATTATTCTAAGCCTTTTATTTCTGGCATTGATTTTTTTGTTTCCTTATCTTCAGGAAGCTTCACAACCTAATAATGATATTTCAATTTGGTTTAGCCCCGAAGAACCCGCATTACTTGACTATCAAAACTATCAGGAGGAATTTGGCAACGATCGGATAATCACACTTTCCTTTCAAGACTCATTGGGGGTCTTAAGGCCTGATAACTTGTTGGTCATTCACGAGATTACTACCGCATTTCAAAAACTGCCGGGTGTGTTTGCTGTTGAAAGTATAACCAATGCCAGGGATTTCCAACGCGAATATGATAGTGATGGTTTAACCAGGGTCAAATTCACTCAGGTTCTGCAAACAGATTCTATCATGGTAATCAGTGAAACCAAAAGAGATCAAATTTTAACCTCTCCCCTTTTGGTCAACCGATTTATCAATTCCGATGGCAAAGCAGCCCTTATCTCTATTCGAGCAGCACATTCCAGCAATGCTGATTCGCTAATTGATTCTATCGATAGCATTGCACAACTCCATTTGGATCGGCCATATTATTTGAATGGAATAGATGTTATCGTTAAACATCTAAACAAACAATCTGAGTATGATTTTATGGTTTTTAGCGGAACATCATATTTAATTATGTTTCTCATGGTTTGGTTCTTTGTCAGAAATATTGGCCAATTAATGTATGTTATAATTACTTCTGTTTTGACTTTATTTTTTTCATTGGGTATTTACGGTTTGTTGGGATTTCATTTGAATGTTTTCACAGTGATGACTCCTCCCCTGCTTATTATTTTAAGCATCATTAACACACTCCATGTAATTAATGCTTATACAATGGAAAATTCAGAATTTAGTGCTTCCGGTGCGCTAATGCCGTCGCTGAAGAAATTAATCACACCATTTATTTTTGCATTGTTGACAACTTCACTTGCTTTTTTATCCTTGTTGTCATCCCAGGCAATTGTATTACAGGAGTTTGGTATATTTGCTGCGGTGGGTGCGTGCTTTGGGTATTTGTTGCCTTTATTTTTAGGAGGTATAATACTACCCTATACACGCTCTTCAAAATTATCTTCAATTTCTTTTTTACGAACCTTTGTTTCAAGCTGCCTGCAATCGGTGGTGAGCTATTCAAGATTTTATGTCATTGGAATTGTTACGCTCATCCTTGTTTCCTTTACAGGATTATGGCATTTGAAGACAGATATGTATCCAATCGATTATTTCCCTGCCGATCATCCTGTTCAGCAAACTGATTCATTTATGTCCCGATATTGGGGAAATTATTTTCCGCTTGAATTATTAATTGAATCCAAAGAACCTGGCCACTTAGGTTCAGTGGATGCGGCTCAAAAAATCAATTCATTTGATAGGGCTATACAGGAAGACCCTAGTGTAGGAACGACATTTTCTTATATCACTTTGATGAATCGATATAGTGAAATAACCTTTAGGAGTGGATTAGAGGACATGCTTAAAGATCCCTTTCGTTCAAGGGTGTTTGTCAATCAATTCACCAAATCTCTTCAAGCAGATAGCATCAATCTATTTAATGAAAATCTTACCTGGGCACGTTTCCACCTAACAGGAAAATCGACAGGAAATAAAGAATTGAGTGAAAAGCTGGAGGAAGTAAAAATTATTGGTAAAGCCACTTTAGGTACTGACCTTGCCTTGACATTGGTCGGATACCAAGCATTGTTCATCAAGGCCATGAAATATGCTTTTGACACAATGCTTTCAAGTTTACTTTTATCCTTTATCCTGATATTTTTCATGGTTTGGCTCATGTTGCGTGACTTTAGGTTGGCCATGATTGCAATTGTACCAAATTTACTTCCTATTTTAGTTCTGCTGGGTTATATGGGTATCCGATCGATTGATCTGGACCTTGCAACATGTACAGTTTCTGCTATTTTTCTGGGTATCGCTGTAGATGACACTATTCACATTCTACATCGATACAAAAATTTACGGATCAATTTAATGAAAATGGATGCGGTCAAAAGAAGTTATGAAGAACTCGGTGAAGTTTTTGTAAGAACCAGTATAATTCTGATTATTGGATTTTCTGTTCTGCTGGCTGCTAATTTGAAAACAATAATCTATTTGGGAGAGCTTGCGTTGATTGCATCAATATCAGCATTTATCGGTGACCTGATACTTATCCCTTTGCTAATAAAATATTTTCACAAGGACTGAAAATAATCTCTCCCTCTTTTGTATCTTCAAAAATGCGTGTTCCAGGCCCCGGAATTTGGTCGTTTCATAGTAATATTTTGGATAACCCAGCACTTTACTTTTATTCCTTAATGCAGGAGTATGGTGATGTCATTCGCTGTCGGTCGGTCCATGATATTTACCTGATAAGTCATCCGCAATTTGCCCGTGACATCTTCCAGCAACAGGCAAAACATTTGACCAAAGAAGATGAAGTGAACACCCGGTTGCGACGTGTTATCGGTGATGGTGTGGTAGTAACTTCAGGTGATATTTGGAGAGTCCAGCGTCATCGGGCGCAGGTTACTTTTCAGAAAAAGGAAATTCAAAAATATACACCTATTGTCGAAAATCATGCAGTTGACTTCGCATTAAAACTAAGTGCTGGAATAAACTCACCCGTTATACTACAGGAACAAATTTCCCAGCACATATTGAGCATTCTGCTCAAATGCCTTTTCAATGAACAGGACACAATCATTAAATCAAAACTACATAAGGCGTTTGCAAGTGGTTATGAGTATGTGGCAAATGCCTCATTTATTAATCTTCCTGATTGGTTACCTTTCACGAAAAACCATAAACTCCTCAACACTGCTCGGTTAATCGATTTGACACTGAATGACATGCAGATCACCCATCAAAAAACCAATAGATATGATGGGACATTACTTGAGCATTTGATGAATTTTAAAAAAGAGGATGGAAGCTTTTTGACACCTCAAGAAGTGACAGTTGAAGCAAAAAACATCTTAGCTGCAGGTCATTTTTCTACCACTGATTTACTTTGTTGGATGATTTACTCGCTTGCTCTTTATCCGGAGTGGCAGCAAAAAATTCGGGATGAGCTCGCAGCAAGAGGTCATGGAACTGATTTTCAAAATGTTCCGTCCATGCAGTATTTTATCCACGAGGTTATGCGTTGTTATCCGCCGGCTTGGTCTTCATGGCATAAAACCAAACTCGATATACAAATCAAGGACTTTGTAATTCCGGCCAATAAAACAATTATCATCAGCTTCTTCAATATCCATCGTAATCCAAATTGTTGGAATAATCCTGATGATTTTGATCCATTACGTTTTGCCAATGGGCTCGTAAAACAGGATATTTTTATGCCATTTGGCTTTGGTCAGAGAAAATGCGTCGGAATGGGATTAGCAAATTTGATTATTACCCAAACCATTTCGAATTTGGTCTGCTTTGTTAATTTAAAGATTGATTCCTCCCGTCCAATCCCCAAAATCCAGTCAAGGGTAACCTTAGGCTCCAAAGACCCTATTCATTTACTGGTCAGCCCTCTCTAAATAAATTTTATTTTGATGCTTTGGCAGCAATGGAGTCAATACTTCTGTAAAAAATTTTGGGAAATATTCCCTTGAGTTTACGATAAAACTTGCTGGAATTATCACAATACACTTCAAATTTGCCGGACAGAATTCCAGCTATCAGCTTGTCTGCTACTTCATCAGGTTCTTTTACAGCAATTCCCTTATTAATGGCCAATGTTTCAGCAAGAGCATGTTTTTGTTCGTATTCCAGTAGTGGTGTTTGGGTATCTCCCGGATAAATAATTGTTATTGTGATTCCCTCTCGCTTCCCTTCCATCCGAAGACACTCTGCCAGTGCGGTCATTGCAAATTTTGTAGGGGAATAGGTGCTGTACCCAATTAAACCAATATACCCTGCGACACTGCTGACAAAACTCACATTTCCTTTTTTCAAAGCCAGGAATTTCCATGCTGCTTTTGTGGTGTATAATGCTCCCATGTAATTGGATTGAAAGCTTTCTTCAAAATCCATAATCGACAGTTCATCAAATCGACCACACCTCAAAATCCCGGCATTGTTAACCAAAATATCTATGCCATCATTTTCTGTTCCTATGTGATTTATAACTTTTGATAATTCTTCTTTATCAATGCCAATATCCACTGTGAAGGTTTTTACAAACAAGTCATTACCATAGGTATCTCTTAGATTACTGGCAGCATATTTAAGTTTATTTTGATCTCTTGCCAACAAGTAAAGTTTAGCATTTGAAGCGGCAAAAATTTTGGCCAAGGAAAAACCGATTCCAGAAGAGCCTCCTGTTATCACTACTACTTTATTGTTTAATGAGTAATTCATGTTGTACCATCTTTACACTTTACATTTAATTTAATTTCTTTACAACTACCATCTCACCTGATTTTGATTCGGGGATTATGCTTCGGTGTGCATGAAATACTTTTAATTCCTTTAGATTCAACTTAGGGAAAATTACATGATTTAACTTTTTAAGTATCCAGTTTGTAAATGGATTTCTTGATTTGAAATAAATAAATACATCAGTGGGTTCCCCTCCTATCCGTTGCTTTACCCAATATGCTGTCTGGCCTAAATTAATCCGATCAAGGCCCCGTGATATTGCAAGTTGGATAATCCCATAAACAAGGTTGAAATAGGAATGCGCATCGTCCTTGGCCTGATTTCTTCCAACAAGCACAAATGTAAGTTCGTTTTGGTGTTGTATTAATATTCCTGCGCTGAGTATTTTACCATGTTGTTGTACTTTAAGGATTTCCATTTTGGATTGATAGTGACGTTGAAGTCCCTGAAAAAATTGTAGGTTAAGTGTTTCCAACTTTGTTGGCGTTCGGTCCATGACTGACAAATACATCACATAAAAGTCCTGCGCTGACAAGAGCGTGATATCTCCAAGTACTAATACAGGATAATAATCACTAAATGACTCATGAGGTAAATAAATCTTAGGTTGTGTTAGCTTTGATTTCAGCAGCGATAATCGAATACCCCTTCTATACGGATGCCGCATACTTTTAAGATATTCAGTGAAAGAACTCCAAGGCACAACCATTTTCATGTAGGGTAAGCTGTAAGCTTTGAAAAAGTTACTTTTTGGGAATTCGGTATAAAGTCCTGATTCATTCCCTTTAAATTCTTTAGCACACAAAAGATTAATTTTTTCCTCTACGGCAATTTTCTCCATTTCCATTATAATCAGCCCTGTTATTTCATGCATATAGGTATCATGCTTTACCTTTATATTTGACTGACCAAAAGAGACCGGTAACCCACAGAATAGAATTTTAACCGAAAATAAATCCGGAAACACTCTTTTGATCCTTCGTACGAGCTTGTTTTTTGAAATAAAGAGATCCAGGGAAATTGAAAATGACGAAAGCACCACATGCCCGACCAGTTCGGATTCATCATAAAATAACATATAGTAAAATGAAGCATTCTCTACCCGAGCCTCTTCTACTACCGTAATAAATTGATGTGTATTAAAAACGTCATTGACCGATAATATGCCATCCCAGACATTTGCTGGAATTGAAGAGATACTTCGGAAGTTTTCTACACGTAACATTAATGAAGGCCTGCAAAATGTTGCTTCACTTGCTCTATAAAATCATAAATGATTTCCGGTTTCATTGTGGCTGTACAGCATAATCTAATGCGTGCCATTTCATGGGGAACTGCCGGATAAATCACCGAAGTTGCCAAAAAACCCGCATCATATAGGTATTTTGATAAGCGAAAAGCTTTCTCATTGCTACCACAAATAATGGGAATAACAGGCGATTCGGAATGGCCTATGTTGATATTCATCGACTTCAACCCTTCCAATAATATTTCAGTATTTTTCCAAAGTTCCTTTATCCGCCATAACTCATTCTTTAGCACCTCGATTGCCGTTAAGGCAGCCGCTGCATTTGGTGGAGACAGTGCTGCTGAAAACATAAATGGCGCACCACCATGTTTGAGGAAATGGATCACATCTTCCCGTGCTGCAATAAATCCGCCGTTAGAAGGTATGGCCTTTGACAATGACCCTGTGAAAATATCGATCCGGTTAGGATCAATACCATAATATTCATCAACCCCTCTACCGTTTTTCCCAAGCACACCTAAAGAGTGCGCTTCATCGATCAACAAAATGGCCCCAAACTCTTCTTTCAACGCCACAATTTCAGGGAGCGGGCAAATATCCCCATCCATAGAGTAGATGCCCTCTGCAATGATCAATGCTCTTCGGGCAATACCAGAATTTTTGGTCAGCACGTCACGCAAAGAAGATAAGTCATTATGCTTGAATGTTTTACAAGGAATCCCTGCCAAACGGATTGCATCGATGATACTGCGATGAATATATTCATCCACGATAGCAACATCTCTTCCATCAAATAAACCGGCTATAGCTGCAAGATTAGCAAGATATCCTGATGTAAATGCAAGTGCAGATTCTGTTTTTTTAAAATTACAAATAGTATGTTCCAGTTTATCATGCAATTCATTGGTGCCTGTTAATAACCTCACCCCTCCGGTTCCGGTACTAAAAACTTTGATTGCATTGATGGCTGCTTCGTCAATTGCAGGATGACCTATTAATCCCAAATAATCATAAGATGAAAAAACATGAAGGGTTCTTCCCTCCACAAGTGCTTCCGGGCCCTGTCGCCCTTCATACATTTTTTGAAAGATGTATGTATCGGCATCCACACAGCGATGCAGTTGCTCAAACCAACGATGGGCGGGCCTGATGTCCAATAATTCTTCCTTGGCAGGATTATACTGTGGATAAGAATGGAAAAAATCTTCCAGTTGGGGTGAAAGTTTTTCCTTAGGTGCATGGTTGATTATTAGGGGCTTATACATTTTTGTCGGTGGATTTTTTTTAAGTTGATTCAAGAGTCATTGGCTTGGATTGTACTTTTCTTGATTTGCTATTGCGAGGTTTGTAAGTAAGCCCCGGTACTTCCGGGCCGCGATACATGGCTTTTGCCAGTTCTTTTGGGGAATGATGCTGATGCGCCTCTAAAAATTGTTTTCCGATTTTTAAGGACCCATACAACATTCTAAAATATTTCCATGACCACACAGAAGGTAATGTTCGCTGTGTATTTTTTTTTGCTCTTGAAAAATTAAGAATAGTTTTAGAATACAATTTGAGCAATGCCCTGTAATAATCTTTTAAAGGCATTTTGGTGGGCAGAATGACATGTGATAAATCCCACAACCCATGAGCCTCACGGGGAATGGTGACTTTGTCTTTATATTCAGGCCATATTTCAGTCCCAGGAAAGGGCGTGAGCGGTGAAATATTGACATAATACAATCCTGTTTCTTCGATAAATTCCCAAAGTCTTTGCCAATCGTCATGGGAGTAGTCTGGGTTGGGAATCACTGAACCGTAAGTATCAACATTATACTTGCGCAAAACCTCAATGGACCTGCGGTTATAATCCACCGTGCATTCTTTGTTCATGGAGTCAAGCTCTGTATTGGTGGCTGCCTCCAGGCCGATGAATACTGCGCTTAATCCCAAATCGGCCCACTCAGAAATTAAATCTTCATTTTCTGAAATGAAATCAGCACGGGCATATACCAGGTACTTTTTACGGATGTTGTTTTCACGAAGTAGCGTGGCAAGCCTATTGAGCCTTGACCGGTTGATCAAGAAAATATCATCAACGATATACACGTCTTCCGCTTCAATCTGCTTCAACTCCTCAATTATTGACTCGGGAGTGCGGGAATAAGGCATGCCATCTGTAATGCGCCACGTATAGCAAAAATTACATTTATACCAGCATCCCCACGTAGTCTTCATGGTAGCTACCGGTTGATGAAGTAAATAATAATAGTGATGCCGCAGGTGTGCTACAAGATCTCTTCTAGGAAATGGAAGTGTATCTGCTTTAGGCATATAGGCCTTCCCTTCCGTCAGCTCCACTTCACCCGGGCCCACAGGAAAAGCAAGACCGGGAATGTCATACAAGTCCTCCTTTTTCTCCAAAGCCCCAACAATTTGGGGCATTAACGTGGTGCCATCACCTATTACAATGCAATCCACAGATGGGTCTGCGAAATCCTCGGGAACCTGTGCTGCCTGAACGCCACCCGCTATGGTAAAACACTTGTCGTTCCATAATTTAACCTGACGGAATAATTTGATCACCTCGTTTACACCGGTGATGTAGCAACTAGATGCCACAACATCCGGCTTAAATTTTTTGAGCCGCTTCTGAAAACCGGTTTCCACAATCAAATCCATGATTTGAACCTCATCGGCAGTCAGACCTGCCGCCGCATATTCCAGCTCCAATGGTTCACAAATCATTATATGTTTCAAACCAATCGTATGTGGCGGAACAGGAGGTCGTACAAAGAGTATCTTCATTAGTTTATTATTAAGTATTGACTAATTTATCTTTTCAAATCATGTTCAAATTTCAAACAATTCCAGGAGTAATTTTTTGCTTGATGTGGTTACGGTAATGTAGATTGATTGCAAGCACAACTGCTCGCATATACGGACCTTGGGAATACGGACTGCCGGAAATGCGCTTCAGAATATTTACCCTGGTAAACAATTGCTCATACAATTTCCAATAATTCTTTTGAAGATCATGCGTATCAATATTTTTAGGACGGAATACTACCCTTCCACCACTATACTGGCTAAAGTCATCATGGAGAATCCTTCCCTCAGCTCTCATTTCCTGATATAACGGGGTCCCCGGTACCGGAGTGAGAATGTGAACACGTGGAACCGAAATCCTATTTTGTATAATAAATTCATAGGTGTTCTGGAAGACATCCGGCTTGTCTGAATCCATTCCGATAATCATTTCGGTCGAGACATCAATTCCCGCTTTTCGGATCGCTCTCAGAGACGTTTCATAATTAGCAGGCTTATTAAAATCCTTTTCAATCAAAGCAAGACTTTCAGGATTTGTGGATTCAATACCAAAGGATAACAAACGGCACCCACTTTTGTAGGCTAAGGCAAGCATAGCCGGCTTGTCAGCAATGTGAATGCTGCATTGGCTCATCCAGATTATTTTCTCCGGAATCAAAGCAGTCATTAATTCCTCAAAATACTTCCAATCTACGCCAATATTGTCATCGATAAATGCTATAAAATGCGTTCCACTCTTTTTCGCGGCTCTTACATCTCTTATCACTTGGTCAACTGGGCGTTTGCGATATGTTCTTTCAAAATAAGATTGGATAGAACAAAAAGTACATGGAAAAGGACAACCGCGGGTTGCTTGGACCGGACGCCAGAAACCTAGTTTTTTCCGGTTCATTAAGTCATATCTGGGTACCGGTAGCATATTAATGTCAGGTCTATGTTGCATATCATATCGCTGCTTCAATCTTCCATTTCTAAAATCCTCAATAACTATAGGCCATATATCTTCCGCTTCGCCGGTAACTAAGCAATCAACATGAGCTAATGTCCAATCAGGGTCACACAGACTCGCAGCAATTCCGCCCATAACAACCTTAATTTTTCTCTTCCTGAATTCATCTGCTATTTGCCAGGCCCTAAAAATACCTGATCCCATACCTGTGAGTCCAACAAGGTCCCAAGGTTCATCAAAGGGAATATCTTCCACAGTTTCGGAAACAAGTCTTAACTCAACATCAGGGGGAGTGACAGCAGCCAACATGGGAAGGGTAAGTCCCGGCAAATGTAATCTATTCTGCTTAATGGGTAGACCATTGTAATCAAGTGCAGTTGGGCCTATTAAAAGTACACGCATAAATTTAAGTTAGAGGTCTAATAAATTTATTTAAATTTATCCTGAAAAACTAATCCTAAATAACAGTGATTTAATGATTTTAACATCTGTCAAAATTCCTCAATGAACATAGAAATAAAGACAGTTTTAACCGGCAAGGAAAAGAAGGAATTCATTGGTTTTCCTTACCTTTTACACAAGGGCAATAAACAATGGATTGCTCCATTGAGGATCAATCAAAAGGAATTATTCAGTGAGCAACACCCGTTCTGGAAAGTCAATAAAAAGCAGTTTTTTTTGGCATTTATAAATAAAAAGTGTGTTGGCCGGATAGCGGCATTCACGAACATTGACTATGAATCTTACTTTAAAACTAGCACAGGCTTCTTCGGCTTTCTAGAAGCAATCGATGATGTCCGGGTATTTATAGCACTGTTATCCAAAGCTGAAGAATTTCTGAAATCCTTAGGATATAAAACCATTTGCGGACCATTAAATCCGAGTATACATTTTGAGCTTGGAGTGCTTGTGAAGGGTTTTGAATTGCCTCCCTATTTCATGCAGACTTACAATAAATCATACTACGATCAATATATTACCAAATATGGATTTATTAAACTAAAAGACTTTTTCTCCTATAAGCTTGTAACTAAAGACTTTATTCAAACAGAAAAAATGATTCGGGTCCAAACGTTTCTTCAAAAAAAGTATGAAATCAAAATCCGTACACCTGACCTAAAAAATTTTAATGCAGAAATCAAAATATTTTTCGAATTGTACAATAATGCTTTTGTTGGACACTGGGGATTTTCACCCATAAGTTGGGAGGACTTTAAGTTTCTTGCCAAAGACATGAAAATGATTCTGGATAAGGAAATGATTCTTATCGCTGAAAAAAATCAAGTACCTATTGCCTTTCTTCTTGCGCTACCTAACCTGAATGAAGTCTTATCAAAAATAAAAAACGGATACCTTTTTCCATTTGGTTTTTTAAAGTTATTGTTATCCAAAGGAAATATTAAAGGTGTACGGGTTATTACAGTTGCAATAAAACGCGAATGGGAACATTTGGGCATAGGCAGTATTCTTTACCCCGAGATTGCCATCAGGGCTAGAAGACAGGGCTATGAAAATGCAGAGCTATCTTGGGTAGTAGAGGACAATATCAAAATGAATAAGATAAGTAAGGCACTTGGTGCTGAAGTGTATAAGTGTCATAGATTATATGAAAAATCAAATGAATATTAATGTTTATTATATCTTCTATCTCCCTCTTTTCTCAGCCAATCTCCTACTAATTTTCTCCCCTATCCTCAACAAACCCTCACTTTCCTCCTCAGTAAAATCATAAGGCACGGGTTTCGCTATTCCCAAAGTCCCATACAATTGCCCATCCAACAACATTGGAGCAGCAATCGAACCTTCGACTTTGGTTTCCCTGGCTGCAGGTCTTGCCACGCCGGAGTCATCGGTTTGGAGGTTGCACATCTCTACGGGTTTCTTTCTTTCTGCTGCTATTCCTGCCATGCCTTTGCCAATGGGAATGGCTTCCATTTTGGGCAATAAAAACTCAGGTATTCCCTGTTGGGCTTTTAAGCGCAAAAGGTTAGTTTTATTGTCAAGCACATGGATTGTCCCTGTTGTGCAGTCAAATGCAGATATGATATCGGATAAAA
The DNA here is from genome assembly GCF_041749095.1 of Aquiflexum sp. GTDB lineage: Bacteria > Bacteroidota > Bacteroidia > Cytophagales > Cyclobacteriaceae > Aquiflexum. The sequence continues at coordinate 22,375 of NZ_JBGTCA010000062.1, forward strand.
GGGATTGCCATTGAATTTCTCCTTGGGATTCCTTAATGTTTGTGATGATGTTTTGTGCGTTGTTCATGTTGTTTTTTGATGTACCAAGTACGAAGTATAAAGTACCAAGTATTGGTTAGTTGAATAATTATAGGAGAATTGAATGATGGAAAACCTTTTGTCTCATGCTGATTACTATATCGAGACTCATCTTTCCGATCTCAGGTATTTATAGATGTCTCCTGACGTCGACATGACAAGGAGAAGTCTTTTATGTTTGTAACGATTATTTTTATGCAAGCTTCAATGTTTTAAATTAATTGGTCTTGGCAACCCGATTTTCGGGACAAGCTTTATCTCTAGTCTCCCCGATACTCGGGGCTGGCTTTGTTTCTCAAACTCCAGTCTCATGTCTCACGTCTCTAATCTCATGTCTCAATTAGCTTTTCCCACAAAAACAGGCCAATCTTCCCTGTCCTCAAAACTGTTCTTGAAGACAATCTCCGCCTCATTGCTTTCAAAGGTTATTAGAATGGTTTCGGTGTGGGGGCTTTGATAGTATTTTAGGTTTATTTTCAAGGTATTGTCATCTTTCCAGGCATAGCTACCAGCAACTTTGAATGGGGATAATCCTTCAAGTTGATTTTGGGCGAAGTGGAAAAGATTAGGACCTTTTCTATCTGTTGTTCCCGGGATCCACTCTCCCGAACCAAATAGAAATTCATGGGTCTCCCCTCCCACTTTCAATGTCAGTTTACTTTTTTCATCAAGGAATTCTATATTAAACTCATTTATTATATTATTTTGATTATCAATATGATAGCTGTTTTTATTAATAGTTTTTTCTAGATTTTTATTCGGTTTACTTTTTAGTGGTTTAAGGGATAGGTTTTGTAAATTTCTATCAAGATTTTTTTCAGTAGAACCATCACCATCAAATGCCGGTAAAAGATATTCCCATACTAAATCCAATAAACCCTGCATTTCACTGGTTTCCGATGTGATGACAATCACTCCATCTAGTTCGGGTAATACCAGGATAAATTGGCCAAAAGCACCATCTGCCCGGTAGGAATTATGCCGGCTTCTCCACATCTGATAGCCATATCCCTGGATCCAATCATTGGAGGCCATCTTTGCAGGTGAAGCATCAGGTTCCTGCATGATTTTCATGGTACTGGCTTCCTCAATCCAGGATTCCGGTAAAATCTGTTTGCCATTCCAATGCCCCTTTTGCAAAAACAATTGACCAAGTTTGGCCATATCTTCGGTCTTTACCCTTATACCCCATCCTCCAACTGCAACTCCATCCAAATCAGTCTCCCAATCCACTCCGGCGATTCCCAAAGGATCCAACAATCTGGGTTGAAGGTATTCCAATAGGGAGTATCCGGTAACTTTTTGGATAATGGCAGAAAGCATATAGCTCGCTGAAGTATTATACAGAAATTTTGTACCCGGTTTATTGGCAATGGGCATACTCAAAAAAGCCGTGATCCAATCTTCCTTAGAAAAAATCTCCTGATTGAAACTCTTGTCATGTCCAACAGTCATGGAAAGCAGGTCCTTGATTTCCAGTTCAGCTAAATGTGGAATGACAGTGGCAGGTAATGATTCAGGGAAAAAGGATATAACCTTATCGGTGACTTTGAGTTTACCTTCGGCTACTGCCAATCCAATTGCCGAAGCAGTAAAAGTTTTACTGACCGAATACATGGTATGTTTTGATTCTGGCCCATAAGGGGCCCACCAACCTTCTGCAGCCACCTGACCATTTCTCAATATCATCAGGCTATGCATCTCATGTTTGTTTTCGGTTTCCACCGCATCCAAAAACTGTTGAATTCCTTTGCTTGAAATATTTAGGGCTTCGGGGGTACTTCTTGGTAAAGAGCTTTGGGCAAAAATCTGATAGGAAAACACGAATAGTACTAAAGTTTGAAAGGTGAATTTCATTGAAAGTTTGATTATTGGGTATATAGGCTTTATTTGCGTCGGTTCGAAATTAAACAAAGGATGAAACTTATAAACTAATTTTTTTTATCATCTCCATTAATAATCTCAAAGGTGGTCAAATATCAATTCATGCCATCATCGGTCATCGGTCATCCGACAACAAATCCACTGTAGAAGGAAATGAGGTGACTGGCATTATTCCAGATAATTTTAGAAATTCTAAATCGAACTCAACAAATAATCAAACCTGACCTGCCCTACAAATTCAATATGCTTTTTCAGGTCAGGGAAATCAGGATTGATCAGGAGATTATGTTCCAATGGGTAAAATGACAGATTCAACCTGGCTGAAGGTACCCTTAAAAAAGGAAATTCCTTTTCCTGCAACCATACCCTTCCAAAATCCTGCGTGACCTTGCCATGCGGCAATTTATTCCAATTTTCGGGCAAGCTATCTTTTTCCAATGTCCCAATCAAATCAGGTTTTTTGATTTCAAATTTAATCATATACCAAGATTTATCTGACACAGCATTGCCCTTGATGCATAAGTATTCCAATAAAGATAAAGCAGGCCCACTTCCGGCATAAATCATCCCTAAGCCTTTTGGATTCCATCGTCCTGCATTATAGGAACAACTGAATGGGTTTTTAAAATAGGTTTCCGACATGATCCTGTAATACCGCATAGGATTACATCACATTGCCATAATGAAGGGCATCCAATGCCTCATTCACCAACTCCAAGCCTGTCATGGAGGTAATCAACTTGATGGGTGCTTCATTACCAAGAGCCATATTCGGACTGTCCAACCATTGCTTGAAATGGGTAGTATTGCCAAATAAATCAACTCCCTTTTTGATGACCTCATCTATTTTAAAAAACTGATAAGAACCCGGGGTCCCAATAGGACTTTTACTTTCCCATCTGGAAACAGTACTAGGAGACACCGATGTGGCCTTGGCAATCTCATGGATTTTTAGATCCAAAAAATCAACGATAGGTGAAATATCTTCAGACAGAAGATTTTGGTCCAATAACTCCCCCACTTCAGCCATACTACCTGCTTTTGTAAACGCCGGCACAAAAAAACCATATCCACTTGATATATGATAAGATTTGGAATGACCAATCCTTTTCACATGAAAAGAGGTCGCCTTGCCGTAGGGGGCCTCATATTGCAAATCAGAGACAACATTATCTTCTAGTGGGTGAGGTTCTCCGTAAGGTTTTGGCTTTTTTGAGGCTTTGCCAGTCATCTTATTTCTAATTTATTTTTCATTTGACAATTTAAAAATAGTCAATTGGCAATTTATTTCAAAATATTTAATGATCTTTTCACTTACCTTTTATCAATTCTTTTTCAATTTCTTCCATTTCACCCTTCAAGGCTTGATCTAGAATGGTATTCCATCGTTCTTGCGCTGCCCTGTCCAAGCCATGCCTGGTTCTTGCATCGTAGGTTTCCTGGAGTTTGTTCATTTCCCTGTAGGAGTCGAAAAATGCATCATTTACATCTGCTTCATAATTTTCAGGAGTTAATTCCAATGCATTCAATCTGTTGATCAGTCTATTACCGGCTACCCTACTGACATCAAAATGTCTTTGCTCATGGTTCAGTGAATAATCATTTTTGCCATCAGCTCTGACCCAAGAGGAACCGGGAAGCATATATATTTTTATTTCCAATGGCAAAATCAAAACCCCATTATCCATAAATGGAGATCCCTCCATAGCCAAACTTGTAAAAATCATGGCATTATTTCTACTGGCCCGGCCCGGTCTGTCAAGAAAATCATTCCAATTTAAAGGCCGATTGGAATCATAAAATACAGTGTCCCGGTCACTCATTCTGGATTTTTCCACGATTTCCAGCTTGACACTCTTAGCTAATTTACGGTTGTAGGTAGCATGGTTTTTTATCCAATCATTGAAAAATACAAGAGAGTTGGTCACTCCTTTATTCAATATCTGATTGATTAAATCAGTACGGTGAATGGATCTTTTGTAAGTAATTCCTGCTTCATAATCCACCAAGTGTACAGGATCAAACGAGCCCTTTAGATAATAACCGAATTTGATTTTCAATTCCCCTGATGCAACTGAAGTGCTTTGTCGCTTCTCTGAAATTGTAAAATCCAAAACACGGATTTGAATGTTTCTGTCTGTTGTAGTTTGTTGGAGAGATTTGTTATAAAAACTCTTTAATCCCTGAGGAACCCCATTTTTAATTTTTACTTTATCTTGCTGATTATTAACAGTATAAATACTACCTATTGAAGTAAATTTACGCTGAACATCCAACACCTCCACCAATTCAAAACCTGAATTTTTCAGAATCTGTCCATCCACTTTTGTCAGTTCAAATTGTATCTCCTGAGCAATTGATCCACATAAGGGAAGAAGAAATAGAATTGTTAAAGCCCAAAAATCTTTCTGCATAATGCGTTAACGCAAAGCCCAAAACAACAGTTCGGATTGCCGATGTGAGTGTCCACTCACACTGGCAATCCGAACTGTTGAACTGAAACAAACCGTCATTTTCTTTTCAGATGTTCATCCAAAAATTGTTGGAAACCCTTTGTTACTCGCATCCATATTCAAACAGCCCCTTTATCAAGAACCTCAAGAGATGCTTCTCCCGATGGCTATCGGAACCAGCATGACGCCACACATCGGGAAAAATTTGTAAACTGAACATTACCAATCTACAAACTGGACTCTGCCACCTGCGACTGCCTACTGATCACTGAAACACTGCCTACTGAAAAATGATCACTGAAACACTACTTTTTCTCAAAAATCAACCTCGCATGTCCCATGATTTCCCTTTCAAAACAAACCCTGTTGGGACGAACCCTCAAGACAGCAAGCTGATGCCTAAATTCCTTATCCGTGAGGTATTTGGGAATCAGAGAGGCAAACCAAAGATATTTTTTCAATTGAAATCTATGGAAACGCTTGGTCCATTCCCGGTTGGTATGGACATAATCCAGTCTTCCATCTGTGTAATAAATCTTTTTGAAATAGGGTTCAGCGGTCCTGACTATATGTTCATACCCATAAGGAACCCATGAATCCGGGTTATGCTTTAGCAACAAAGCCAACATGTATTGATTAGAATCTTTTGGTGCGTTGATGTCGATTTCATCAAATGGCATCATGTTCTTTTCAAAAGTCATACTTTGCATATAGAACTTTCCTCCGTCTTTCAACAGATGATATACATGCCTGAAATAATCCTCATAGACGGCATCCTGTTGCCCATTAAGGTAATCTTTGACAGATGCTACATGCTCAAAACTCCCAAATGCTGTAATGGCATCAAAAGTGCCAAAATCTTCAGGCTTGACATATCTTGCATCTTTGATATAAGCAGTAAGGCCATTATCCCTGCAAGCTTGAACCTGTCCGTCAGAAAGGTTCACTCCTATACCTTCTGCCCCTACTTCATCTCTTAAATACTTCAACCAACCTCCCCAGCCACATCCCAGATCCAAAACTCTACTGCCTTTTTTTATTCCAAGATTTTCTACGACAAACTCATATTTCTTCAATTGCGCTTCCTCAAGACTCATGGAAAAATCACCCAAATACATCGCATTACTGAAATGGGCATTTTCTCCAAGACTCAATCTGATAAACTTGTCGATGTTGGTATAAGTAAAGTCCATTTCCTTTTTCTTATCCCATTGCTGACCTTCGCGCTCGCTGACGCTGGATCCTACCCATTTTCCTTTTGGGGTTTCTGTTTTAAGCTCTTCTGTTGCCATAGTGATTTTGTTAGGTGTTTGGTTTTTTAAAAAAAGGAATCCTGAATTGGATTCAAATTGGTTTTTAAATTAATCAAAATTATCAGCAAAGCATAGAGGTGCCTTTAAAAAAATATCAATATAGTTAACCAAAAAAAAAGAAGCTGGAGAAAAATCCCCAGCTTCTGATACAATCAAACCCTATTTTCCAAATTCAAAGACATGTTGGCCTTCTAGAGATAAAGTCCTTCCTGTAGTTATGTAGGTTGTTTCATCCCAATCCAGACTCAATCTGAGAGATGTTTCAGTGATATTCTGTATTTCGACACGAAGGCCGTCACTTCTTAGGAATGCAGTGGCTTCGGTATTATCAAAGCTCCAAAATCCGGTTTCGGGCCATACTCCTTTTCCATTTACAGAGGTATATTGGGTATTGAGGAATGTCAGTACCAAGTCCCTATAAACATTGGTTTGATCAAATCCATCTACCGTTACTTTAGTCATCTTCCATGGAGAATTCACCATGATCAGTCGCGTAATCTCCTGTTGGGTTTGCGGTGGATCTGAAGGATCCTCTCCACATGAAGAAAACAGCAATGGGAATATTATCAACAAGCTGAAGACAAATGGATTGATGATTTTCTGAATATTTATTTTTTTCATCTTTTTATTGATTTAATGAGCGATAATGAAAGTTTAAACACCCATCTTTTTTAAATATTGATTCTAAAAAAGATGGGCTTTAAATACCCCAACTCTATTTCTTGATTATTTTCAGTGAATAATTTTTATTACCCTGCTGTAACCTTAGAAGGTAAATGCCCGGTGATAGCCTGGAAACATCAGCTTGGTATCCATTATCCAACTCGGAGAAGAAGATTGTTGTAGATCGTCCGGCCATATCCACTATTTCTGAATAACCGATAGGTCCTGTTAATCCTCTCAAATGAAGGAAAGTTTCGACTGGATTTGGGAAGACAGAAAGTTCCCGAATCTGTTGTGCCCTTAGACTGTTTACGATCAAAGTAGTCTCTTCAGAGATTTCACTAACACATTCATCAATAGTCACCTGTACTGTATATGTCCCGAATGTAGAAATGGCAATTGATGCACCTGTTGCACCTGAAATTGCTTCTCCATCTAGATACCATTGATTACCTGTTCCCGAACTCGAGGTCAGAGTGACCTCATCAGTTCCCTGACCCGACACAGAAATAACAGGCCTTGAAGGATTGATACAGAAACTCTGACTTACCGGTGTGGCAGGGAAGAACGCCAGGTTTCCGGATTGTCTGGCAGTGATAGTGGTTTTTCCTGGATTGACTAAAGTTGCTACTCCTGCTGAAATTGAAACATTGTCATTATCAGAACTGTAGGATATTGCCAATCCTGATGTCGAGGTAGCATTCAAATCAAATGGCGGCTCTCCCAGTGTTTTATCACTTATTGCAGGGAATGAGATTACCTGCTCCTCCTGAACTATTTCTCCAAAAGCCATATCATCCCAATAATATGTTTGCTCTCCTGATGCTGCACCTGTTGTTCCAAAATTGAAGAACACAGATGCTTTGTTATAGCTTCTAGAGAAATTGATGGCCTCCGTACCTGTTGCCTGATTTGCAAAGTCAAAAGTGAGAGTCTGCCATTGTTCAGCCAAAGTAACTGTTGCCTCTGTTTCCACACTGATGGTGGGGTCATTTGAAGCTTCTACTTTTAGTCTGACAGGGATACCCGCTGTTGGTGACCAAACTCTAAGGCTCATTTTAGTATCTCCATTGGC
>NZ_JBGTCA010000063.1:0-1650 GCF_041749095.1 Aquiflexum sp.
GACAATACCTCTGTCTACATACTAGGTCCGGATGGAGGACTAAATCCTATCGGAATTCCAGGTGAACTTTGCATCGGGGGAAAAGGGGTCGGCAGAGGTTACTTCAACAGGCCTGAACTTACATCCCATAAATTCCTTCCAGACCCATTCAGTCATGTCCATGGTGACAGGATGTACCGTACAGGTGATCTCGCCAAGTGGTTACCTGACGGAAACATCGAATACCTCGGCAGGATGGACGATCAGGTCAAAATCAGGGGATACCGCATAGAGCTAGGCGAAATCGAATCCGTCCTGCTCCTCCACCCTAACGTGAAGCAAGCCGTAGTCATAGCAAAAAATTATGGACTTGGTGACAAAAGACTTGTTGGATATATCGTCTGCAATGGGAAATTCGACAAAAAATCCGTCGATTCATTCCTCAGGTCAAAATTACCTGAATACATGGTTCCCGCACTTTGGCTAGATCTCGAAAAACTCCCCTTGACCTTTAGCGGAAAAATCGACAAAAAAGCACTTCCCGATGTCGATTCCCGGGATGTGGTAACATCAAATTATACCGAACCAAGGACAGAACTGGAAAAAAAGGTTGCCTTTATCTGGAAAAGAATTTTCGCTTTAGACAGGGTAGGCATCCACGATGATTTTTTTGCCATAGGGGGACATTCCCTGCTTGCAGTAAAAGTAATGTCTGCTCTGGAAAAAGAAATCGGTTCAAAACTTGCCATTAACCTGATATTCAAATATCCCACCATTTTTGACTTGGCAAAGGCGATAGAAAGTCCCTATCAAAATCAGGTTGGCTGGGACTCTTTGGTTCCAATCAAGCCTTCAGGAAGCAAACCTCCTTTGTATATTGTCCATGGAGTGGGTTCAACAGTTTCAATTTATTTCCAATTGGCCAAGAATATTGAAGATGATCAACCCATCTATGGTTTTCAGCCGAAAGGTTTGGATGGCATAGAAGTGCCAAACCAATCTGTAGAGGAAATGGCTGCCTTTTACATTTCATTGATGATCAGACAATATCCTTCTGGTCCATATTGCATTGCCGGATATTCTTTTGGAGGATTTGTGGCTTTTGAAATGGCACGGCAACTGAAAGCAATGGGAAAGGAAGTATCTAAACTCATTCTCTTTGACACATCCGCTTATGAAGACCCGGCAAAACTGACTTTATTGAAAAAAATAAAACTTCAGCTGGGCAAAAGATTGGTAAATCTGGGTTTTGCATTTAAAGAACCTCAGGGTTTTTATGAACAGAAAAGCAGATCATTTCAAAGAAAAAGAGACTATATTCTGATCAAATTGAAATTAAAGCCCAAACCCGAGACCCAAAAGGATCATGAAAGCATTATCAAAGTGGTGGCCAAGAATAATGTCAAAATCCTCCAAAAATATATATTGAACCATTATGATGGTGACCTCCATTTATTTAAAGTGAAAAACAGATCCTTTTATGTGGAAGACACCGAATATTATGGTTGGGCACCTTTGGTAAACAAAGTTCATAATGTACATGTATCCGGCCACCATGACAACATATTTAAAAAACCCGGGATCATTAAAGAAATGGCAGAAAAGATCCAAATTGTACTTGATGAGAAACATGGTTCACAGACCCAAATAAAACCATCAATTGATTAAAAT
>NZ_JBGTCA010000064.1:0-7526 GCF_041749095.1 Aquiflexum sp.
TTACCAAACCGCATCGGCATGGTCTCCACATCCTTGAGACGGTCATAAACATGGAACAAACTTTTGCCGCTCAACATCATAGCTCTGCTTGGCGCACAAATGGCACCATGGTGCCCGCCCATGACATAAGCATTTGTGAAAAAACTTCCCTCTCTGGCCAATTGATCAATATTTGGAGTTTGAATATGTTTGTTGCCGGTTAAACTCAGGGCATCTGCCCGTTGATCATCTGTAAAAAGAAATAAGACATTTGGTTTTACAGGTTCTTTTTGAGAGCAGGAAAACATCAAAATGACAATAAGACTGCAGGCAGAAACTGTAAATTTTATCATAGTATTTTGTTTAGAAGTGAAGTCCTATTCAATTTAATTTGAATTTATCAAGGTATTGGCATTTTTGAAAGGTTTGCTATGATAAGTTCAAGATATAAATAATCTTCCGGCCAGATATGGGAAATTGACCAATCCTCCATCCAAATTGGTCACCAGTATCATCCTTCTTCCACCATTCCCTCCATTCCTTTATTTTGATCGGGTTTTGGCAGGAAAGCGATAAATACCGCTCCAAGCAGGGCCACAAAAATCAAAACAGTGAATCCTGTCGCATAGCTTTGGGTAGCTTCGTTATAGAGAATACCCAATAGAACGGGGAACAGCGCCTCAGCAACTCCATCAGCCACCAGTATAATTCCCATGGTCCTTCCCAGGGCTTTCAGCCCAAACAGATCCCCGGCCATCAGTGGGATAATCATATAATCCCCGCCCAAGCCAATTCCAAAAACCACCGCGAAAATGTATATCCTACCTGAAAAGTCAGGAACCAACAACAGCGGAATAGCTGCAGCCACAATAAAATAAATCATTAGCATCACATATTTCCGGTTGATGATATCAGCCAGCCACCCCATCAATACCCTGCCTATCAAACTGGACATCAACACAAAGGACATGACATGTGCCGCCTCAGTCTGGGAAAAATTCAGATCACTTAGGTACAATTTGATATGCTGACCGATTCCCCCTACAACCCCTATGGAACACATACTGCCAATTGCCAATAGATAAAAATTCCTGCTCCTCAAAATTTTCCGCATGGAGGCTTGTTCTATTTTCTTCTCCGGTTCTTTTGGCAACAAGCTGGCTTCTTTGATCGCATTGTCTTTAATAAAATAAGAAATGGGAAAAATGATCAAAAATCCCAAAATACCCAATGCTGCCATGGCCATCTGCCAGCCATATACTTTTTCCAGTCCCGCAGCAATCAGAGGAACTACCGCTCCTCCGGTTCCAATACCCAGATAAGCAATCCCCATGGCTTTGCCCCGGTTTTTACTGAACCACCTGGAAATCAAAACCTGACAAGGCAATGGACCGCCAAACACATAACCCAGTGCATTGAATATGTAGAACAAATAAAACATTTCCAGTGAACTGGAAAATGCAATCCCGACAAATGCGATTGCAAGCATCAGGGATCCTGTCATCATCAACCGGCGCGGACCGTATTTGTCAATCAGCCATCCTGCCAAAAATCCAAACAATGGAGCCACCACCAATTTCCCGACGGCATTCCCTGAGGTGATGACTGTTCTGGACCACCCTCTTTCTTCCATTATAAAATCAAAAAAGAACGGTAGACCATAGAATCCAAAGCCGACTATGGCAAAAAGCGCCAAAAACGCGGTTACGATAATATATCCCTGTGAACTGTTGGGTGAAGGTTTGATGACTGCTTTGAGACTGCTTTCCATATTTCCGGATTTTGGATATTCAGGACAATTTAAAAACTCTTTGAAAATAAGTAGAAACTTTGGGAAAGTTATTTCATGAATGAAATCCAAGGGTCATTTTGAAAGATAAACTTTCCCAAAGTTAAGGAACCTTACAATCTGGGGATCGTCAATCCTCCATCCACCATGATTACCTGTCCCGTGGAATAAGGAAAATTACCTGAAGCCAGGGCAGCAACTGCTTTTCCCACGTCTTCAGGCTGTCCCCAACGCTTTTGTACACAAAGTCCTTCGGCAATCAGTTTGTCATATTTTGCTGTTACTGCTGAAGTCATATCCGTGGCGATAACTCCCGGCCTTACTTCAAAGACGGGAATATTGTATTCTCCCAATCTAACTGCAAAAAGCTGGGTGGCCATACTCATTCCTGCTTTGGCCACACAATACTCACCTCTGTTGACGGAAGCTACCGTTGCAGAAATGGAGGATACATTGATAATGGAAGCCTCAAAATCATCTTTGTCATTTTTTTGTGCAATCATCCAGTTGGCTGCAGCCTGAGAAAGAAAATAGGCCGAATTCAGATTGGTCTTCAGCACATATTCAAAACTCTCCTCAGTCGCTTCCAGAATGTCCTTTCGTTCCTTTGGGGCTACCCCAGCGTTGTTGACAAGGACATTCAGCCTTCCAAAATGCTTCTTTATTATATCAAAAATATTTTTTCTGGCTTCCGGATCCCCCACATCTCCCTGACAATACAGGACATCCGCCCCAAGTTCCCTGAGTTCGTCCAAGGGATCCTTCACTTCTTCCTCCATTCTCATCCCGTTGATGGCCAGATCAAAACCTTCCCGGGCAAGCGCTTGGGCAATGCCAAAACCTATACCTCTGGAACCTCCGGTGATCAATGCTGTTTTTTTCATAACCTTGAATTTACATGCTTACAATTCCGGTATCTCTACCCAGGCCCTTTTCTCCCAACTTTCAATTCCTTTTTCGGCCAACTGAACGCCCTTGGCTCCTTCTTTCATATCCCAGGGGAAGGGATCGTCTTTGACCACATGCTTGAGGAAAAGCTCCCATTGGACTTTGAAGGCGTTGTCAAAAGGTTCCTGCTCGGGGATTTTTGACCAGCCATCAAAGAAATCAATGGGCTGGGCAATGTCGGGATTCCAGACCGGCTTGGGGGTATTGCCATAATGCTGAATGTAACATTCCCTCAATCCTGCCACCGCAGAACCCTTGGTGCCGTCAACCTGTAAGGTCAGCAGATCATCCCTTCTTACTCTCACGGTCCAGGAGGAATTGAAATGTGCAATCACATCCCCTTCCAGCTCAAAAGTAGCATAAGCCGAATCATCTGCAGTACATTTGTACTTATTTCCCTGCTCATCCACTCTTTCTTTGATATGGGTTGCACCCAGACAGGAAACTGCTTTTACCTTGCCGAAAATATTGTCGAGGACATATCTCCAATGGCAAAGCATATCCACAATAATTCCTCCGTCATCCTCTTTGCGGTAATTCCAGGAAGGCCGCTGTGCCGGGATGGTATCTCCCTCAAAGACCCAATAGCCGAATTCCCCTCTGACCGACAGGATCTCACCAAAAAAACCGTTTTCTATCAACCTCTTGATTTTTCTTAATCCCGGCAGCCACAACTTGTCCTGCACCACGCCGTTTTTCACCCCTGCATCCAGACATAGTTGGTGGAGTTCCAAAGCGGTGGCAGTATCCACTGCCATGGGTTTTTCGCAGTAAATGTGTTTGCCCGCCTTAACTGCTTTCCTGACCGCATCTGCCCTTCTCCCGGTGGTCTGTGCATCAAAATAAATGCTGTATTGTTCATCGGCCAACACGGCATCCAGGTCTGTGCTGAACTTTTCAATTCCGGATCTTTTACACAGGGCTTCAAGTTTAGCCGGATTCCTCCCGACTAAAATCGGGTCCGGCATGATGCTTTCATCATTGGGCAATTTTACCCCTCCCTGTTTGATGATTTCAACTATGCTGCGCATCAGGTGCTGATTGGTGCCCATCCTGCCGGTCACCCCGTTCATGATAATCCCTACTTTATGTTGCATTTTGATATTTTTTTCGATGTTAACAATGGTAATAACTTTCAACAATTTTATCCAAAAACTCATTTTGGTCACCTGCCCATAAGCGGTCGGAGAAAATCTCCACCTCATTGAATCCGGTGAATCCCGCTTCCTCCACCCAAGAGCGGATGAGAGGGATATTGATGCATCCCTCTCCCATCAGACCACGGTCATTGAGAAAATCCGTAGTAGGACTCAGCCAATCACAGATGTGAAAGGCCAGGAGATTGCCATGGGCTCCGCATCTTTTGATTTCGGCTTCCAGATTTGGATCCCACCATAAATGGTAAACATCAGCCGCAACTCCGACAAAATCAGAATTGATTGCTTCGGCCATGTCATTCGCCTGGGCCATGGTATTGATGGCTGACCGGGTATCTGCATACATGGGATGCAAGGGCTCGATGGCCAGTTTCACTTTGTTTTCAATCGCATGGGGCAAGACTGCTTCAATCCCCTCCTGTATCTGTGCCCTTGAAACCTCCAAAGGCTGACCGGGATCTGCCCCACAGACCAACACCACCATTTCCGCTCCAACTGCGGCAGCTTCATCCACTGCCTTTTTGTTGTCAGTGATAGCCAATTGTCTTTTGCCCAGCGTAGTCGCCGGAAAAAATCCCCCTCTTACCAGGGCTACAGCTTTCAAACCATGGTTTTTCAGCATTTCTCCGGTCTGAACAATATTCCTGCCTTCCAGGTAGTTTCTCCAAACAGAAATACCCTTGACCCCTGCTTTTTGATATTGCTCCGCAGCTTCTTCAATGCTCCAGGGCTTGGTCGTGATGGTATGGATGCAGAGTTTGCTTAAATCCTTGATGGGCCCGCTCATTTGGAAAGACAGTTGAAGAAGGTGTAATACTTTTCATTTTTGGCAACCCTAAGTAAATAAAGTGCGGCTTCCCTGCCATGATAATCTCCCCACATGCTTGATTCCCCACAGGCGATTTTTTGTCCCGCAGGCACATGGTCCCAGCCATTTGGCTGATGGTAGATGGAATGCAGGATAATCCCCTGATGACTTTTATCTGTACTCAGATAAGGCTCATCAAACAAGGTCCTCAAAACCGTAAGTCCGGCCTGCCAATATTTGTTGCCATTTTCAGTATCCCCTTTTTTCTGCAGGTATTTACCCAGCCTAAGCAGTCCCTGGGCACCGATTGCCGCTGCGGAACTGTCCACAGGTTCAAAGTCGTTGAAAGGATCCGCAGCCCGTGAAAGATAATCTCCCAATCGATGAAGATTTGGTGCTCCTGTATCCCAATATGGAATCCCGTCAATAGGGGTGTGGTCAATATAAAAATCACAGGTAGCCCTCGCCGCCCGCAACATAAAGGCTTCAATGTCTTTTCTGGCTCCATAAGCTTCCAGTTCCTGATCGCTCACCGTTTCCAAAAACTCCAACTCCTCGGCAAAACCGACCATTCCCCAGGCCAGGCCTCTGGTCCAGGTAGAAAATCCCGTGTAGCCCTGCTGGGTATTGGGACTACGGAAATTTCCGTCTTTTACATTAAAGATAGATTCATGGGCCGCCCTTCCCCAGATATCATAACTGTCCCTTCCCTCACCATAGAAGATGGAATAATCTGCTGTGGCCTTGGCATGCGTCAAAGCTCTCGCCAGAAGATTGACCCTGGCATCGTTTTCTTCCTGCAATACATGCCCCAACCGGTGGCTGAGCATCAGGATCCGGATTGTCCTGATTGTATCCACAAAAAGAGAGTGGGGCCCATTGAAAGAATAAATGAAACCGCCGTCCTTGATTTTGGTCCAGCGGCTGGCCTGCACTGCCCCTGAGATTTTGAGAGCCAGTTCATAAAAGTTTTTTTCCCATTCATTGAAAGAGATTTTACCCTCCACCATCAGGCGAAGTAAATTGCCATAGGTACTGATATTGTTGAAGCCATGGTCATGTACCCCGATGTGGCTGACGTGGGGAGCCATCAACTGAACGGTTTTGGATTTACCCATTTTCAAAAAGGATTCATCCCCTGTGGCATCATATTGCAATATGGCGGAACCAAACTGGAAGCCCTGCGTCCATTCGGTCCATCCCCGGGTGGAGTATTTACCATCAACCGTAAATACGGGCGTTCCCTGATTGATGGGATATTCCTTATCGATGTTGACGATTTTTTCCCCGGAGAGCTCCCAGAATTTATTCATGGCAGGCAATAAATCTTCAGGTTTTAGGTTGTAATCTATCTTTATCATAATGGTACTTTTAATTTTTAATTTTGAAAACACTTGCCCCGGATCAACCCGATCCAAACTGTATCCTCCATTGGATATCTATTCAGAAGAAACCCTTATAATAAGGGACAAATCAATAAATAATGGAGCAGAAATACAGAGATGGCAAAAGTCAAAGCTAATGAAAACGCTAAAAAGAATAAAGGTATAATTGAATCTAAAACCGGTACTTTTCGTCCATCAGCTTTCTAAAGTCTGATGGACTGTAGCCTGTTTTCTTTCTAAAAATCCTGCTGAAGTAGGACGGATCCTCATAATTCAGCTCGTAGGCAATTTCTTTGTTTGAGAGCGGAGTATAAAGCAAGAGACGCTTGGCCTCCAGAATCAACCTGTCTATAATGACCTCCCCTGCCGTTTGACCCGAAATCTGCTTGACATATTTGTTGAGCTGGGAGGGTGAAAGCGACAACAATTCCGAATATTCCTGCACCAGGTGCAGTCTATGGAAATGCTGCTCAACAAGCATATTGAACTGCTGAACAAACCTAAAATGAGGCTCATTCATTTTTTCCCTATGTGCAAAATACTGCAAATAAAAATCCCTGCATTTCAAAAGAAAGATTTGCAGAAAACTCCTCAAAACAGCTTTGTTCATAGGCCTGTCACTTAAGTATTCTTTCAGCATCTGTCCGAGCAAAACCAACAATTCCTCATATTGCTGACCTTCTAGGTTTAGAATCGGGGACATGCTTCTGTTGTTGAAAAATGGCAGGTTTTGGAGCAAATCCTGATGGAAAGTGTCCAAAGAGTAGAATTCCCTGGTGAATACAATTAAAAATCCATGATATCCTTTATCCCTTGCAATCAGGTGAACCTGGCCCGGAGAAATGAAGTGTACACTTTTGGATTGGATTGGGTGATTCACAAAATCGATTTCATGTTTTCCGGAGCTGTTGATAAAAAAACAGATTTCATAGTAATTGTGCCGATGTGGCCAATTGGTTTTGTGGGGATAGGTGGTATTGCTGATATCCTTGCCCTCCACCTCATAAATCTGAAAAGCCTTGTGCTGGACTGCTTCCGGTAATTCGTAGGTTTGGATATGGGTCGACATTGGTGTGGTGGGGAGACTAGGCCGAGTAAAGATTATAAATTTAAAGCTACAATCCCTATTTTCAATTTACAAGCCATAAGTTTCCATGTGATGGCCTTTTAAAAGCCATGGCTCTTGATTCTTTGACTTATAATGAAAAAAGGTGACCTTTAGCTCTTCTTATTTCGACCCATCGGTAATCACCACCTGATCCAACCTGTTTTATTATGATAAAAACCGTTTTATTTAGTTGCTTATCCTTAATTTTTGTATTCGGGTGTACCTCGAATTCCAACCAATCTGAAACCAATGAAGACTGGCAAATACTTTTCAACGGAATAGATCTTGATGATTGGGTGGTAAAAATCCACCAGCACGAAGTAGGTGATAATTATGCCAATACCTTCCGGGT